>JABMPN010000005.1 GCA_013203655.1 Cyanobacteria bacterium bin.51 | reverse complement strand
GGTTGTTTCAAGTTCCTTCCGCTGCTCCATCTGGCGCAGGAAGTAACCGGTCATCATCGCCGAGGCCAGCAAGCCGGCCAGATTGTCCCGGCTGGCTTGAATCTTCACCTCAAACTGCTCGCTGGGGATCATCCCAAGCAGCCCTTGCACGTTGTGGCGGATAATGTCCTGGATATCTCCACTGGCCGAGCGGGCCACCCGCTGCAGCACATCTGGCGATTGTTCTTGCAAATATTGAATCAACAAGTTGCTGTTGATCGCTTCGCTATCGGTGGTCAGGAACTCCGGGTTAAACATCTCCGGTGGGCTCCGCATCACAGCTTGCACCCTACCGCAGGCCGACGGCCTCTCCCACTGCAGGCAGGGGTGAGAACCGTATCGGTCCGAGCTGGTTCAAAGGCCAGTAACGCAACACGGCCGTTCCGATCACGTGATCAGCAGGAAGCGGACCCCAGAGATGGGAATCAAGACTGGCATTGCGATTGTCCCCCAAGACCATCAGATGTCCCGGGGGCACCACCAGCGGTGATAGCTCGTAAGCGATCGGCACCTGGCGCCAGGTCTCGAGCACGGGGGTCCCATTTCGGATCAACTCGCCGCCGTGCACTTCGATCCGATCACCTGCCCCGGCGACCACCCGCTTGATGAGGGCGGCTTTGGGGTCGTAGCCGGCTTCGAGCAAGGGGTCGGGCGGTCGGAACACCACGATGGTTCCAACCGGCAGGGGGGCTGGCAGGTGGGGGCGAACCTTCTCCACCAGGATCCGATCGTTCAGCTGCAGGGTCGGCAGCATGGAGCCAGAGGGAATCCAGCGGGGTTCGATCACCGCCAAGCGCAGCGTCACCGCCAGCAGAACCCAGAGCAACAGGCCAAGCCAGCGCCGGGTGTTCGGTTGGCCCCCTGGGCCGGTCGCAGGAGCAGGCTCTGGGCCGAGGTCCGTTGCTGGGGCGGTCATTTCAGAGTCCGAACCGGATGGAAGCCACGCAGGTGGGCATGATCACACCATCCTGAACAGGTGCAGGCCAGGGTGAGCGCAGCCGGGAACCTTGAGGCTTCTCTGATCCTGCTGCAAGGCCTGCAGCGGCAGGGTCTACGGCGCCTGGTGCTCTGTCCCGGCAGCCGTTCTGCGGCCCTGGCTGTGGCGGCCGGGATGCTGGCGGGTCCGCATCTGAGCCTGCAGACCGGCATTGATGAACGCTCTGCCGCCTTCTTCGCACTTGGGCTGAGCCGGGTCGAGGGAGTCCCAGCGGCGGTGATCACCACGTCGGGCACCGCCGTCGCCAACCTGCTGCCAGCGGTGGTGGAAGCTGACCACGGCGCGATCCCGCTGCTGCTGCTGAGCGCCGACCGACCCGGCCGCCGCAAAGGATGCGGCGCCAACCAGACCGTCAACCAGGAAGAATTCCTGCGGGCCAGTTGTCGCTGGGTCGGCAAAGCCGATGCCACCGGCCTGGCGGCAATGGGAACAGCAGCCCTCGAGGCGATGGCCGAGCGTGCCTGGCGATCCGCCCTGGGCTATCCAGCCGGACCGGTCCATCTCAACCTTCCTTTCGAGGAACCCCTGCACGCCGACGCCGGCACCCTGCAGCGCCTGGCCACCATCTGGCTACCAGCTGCTTCCTCGCCGCCAGAGCAGACCAGGACGGATTGCGCGCGCTCGGGCCTGGATTCGGCGCAGCCCTGCCTGGATCCCGATCAGCCAGGGCTGATCGTGGCCGGACCATGGCGCGGAACGCCGGCTGATTGGCCGGGCTTCCTCGCGGCCCTGCGCCGCTGGCAGCAGCGCAGTGGTTGGCCCCTGCTCGCTGACGGCCTCTCCGGGCTGCGGGGCCAATCGGGTCTGGCTTGCCTGGCCGGTTACGACCTGTTGCTGGAGTCGGCGCCGGAGGAACTGGCGGCTGCCCAGGTGTTGCGTCTCGGTCCCATGCCAGCCAGCAGGCGCCTTCAGCAGTGGTTAGCTGACTTGGGGGGGCATCAGCTGCTGATCTGCGAAGCCGACCCCCGCAACCAGGATCCGCTGGGAACGGCGACCTCGCGCTACGGACTGGGCTTGGCCAACTGGTGCCAGAGCCTGAGCGAAGCCATCTGGCAAGGGCAGCCCGCCCCATCCAGCACGGCCCAGCAACAGCGTTGGTGGCGGCGGGAGACGACCTGCCAGGCGCTGCTCGATCGCAACCTGCCTGCCAGCGGAGCGCCGAGCGAACCGGCCCTGGCCCGGGCCCTGAGCCGGCTGCTGCCGGCCGACCGGCCCGTGATGCTGGCCAGCAGCAGCCCCGTGCGCGATTGGGAGAGCTTTGGCAATCCCAGCGGTCCGGCCCGCCCCCTTTATGGCTTCCGCGGCGCCTCCGGCATCGACGGCACCCTGTCGCTGGCGGCTGGACTGGCCGAGAGCCTGGGACAAGTGGTTTTGGTCAGTGGCGACCTGGCTTTGCTGCATGACAGCAACGGCTGGTTGTGGGGTCAGCAGTTAACGGGTCAACTCACCGTGGTGCTGATCGATAACGGCGGCGGGGGCATCTTCGAGCAATTGCCAATTCGGCCGATGCCCGAAACAGGGGCGATCGATTTTGAGCGCCTGTTCGCCATGCCCCAGCGCCTTGATCACCGGGCCCTGGCGGCGGCCCATGGCGTGCCATCACGGCGGGTGGAGCGGCTCGACGACCTGGCGGCAGCCCTGCGCTGGAGTGAGGGGCAGCGGCTGGCCCTGCTGGAGCTGCGCACCGATCGCCGGGCCGATGCCCTGCTGCGACAACGGTTGCGAGCCAGTGGCGGCCACGCCACAGAATGACGTCCAACTTGCCTCAGGCCCGATGAGCGCCGACCCCAACCCGGCCCCATCCAGTCCGGGCCCCCAGTGCGAGGAGTGGCTGCCGGCAGGCGACTACGACGACATCCTGTTTGAGCTGAGCCGGCAGACCGGCATCGCCCGGATCACGATCAACCGCCCGGCCAAGCGCAACGCCTTCCGCCCCCGCACCGTTCAGGAGCTCTGCGACGCTTTCTCGCGCGTGCGTGACAACCCGGCCATCGGTGTGGTGCTGTTCACCGGCGCTGGGCCAGCCGCCGATGGAGGCTACGCCTTCTGCTCCGGCGGTGACCAGAGCGTGCGCGGCGATGGCGGCTACCTCGATAGTTCCGGCCTGCCCCGCCTCAACGTGCTGGATCTCCAGCGGCTGATCCGATCACTGCCGAAGGTGGTGATTGCCCTGGTGGCTGGCTACGCGATCGGTGGCGGCCAGGTGCTGCATCTGCTCTGCGACCTCAGCCTGGCGGCCGAGAACGCCGTCTTCGGCCAGAGCGGCCCGCGGGTGGGCAGCTTCGACGGCGGCTTCGGGGCGAGTTATCTGGCCCGCGTGGTGGGGCAGCGCAAGGCCCGGGAGATCTGGTTCCTCGGCCGCCAGTACAACGCCCAGGAGGCGCTGGCCATGGGGCTGGTCAACGCGGTGGTGCCGCTGGCCGACCTGGAGGCCGAAGGGGTGCGCTGGGCCCGGGACGTGCTGCGCCAGAGCCCGACGGCAATCCGCTGCCTCAAAGCCGCCTTCAATGCCGAAACCGACGGCATGGCTGGCTTGCAGGAACTGGCTGGTCAGGCCACCCACCTGTTTTACCGGACAGCCGAAGCCCAGGAGGGTCGCGATGCCTTTCTGCAGAAACGGGATCCGGATTTCTCCGATCAAGCCTGGCTGCCCTGAGGCAACGTCAGCTGGTGGGCATTCCCAGCAGACCGGGAATTGTTTAATCTCCAAGTTCCCGGACCTGAATGTTTCTGTGCTGGCCGCCCGGTTCGCCTCCTTGCTTGCCTGCGGTTTGCTTGTCGTTGCACCCGCTTCTGCTGAAGCGGCCAACCGACTGAAATGGACCCTGTCCAGCCCCGGCCCATCAGGCCCAGTCACGCCGAGCCCGCTCACGCCCAGCCCAGCCCTAACCAGCCCAGCCCCTACGAGCTCCCTGGTTCTCTTCCGCGCCCAGCGGCAGTTGTTGGTCCTTGAAGACGGCCGGGAACTGCGCCGCTTTCCGGTGGCCGTGGGGATGCCCGGCTGGGAAACGCCCCTCGGTCGGTTTGAGGTGATCGAAATGCGTGCCAACCCTGAGTGGGAGCACCCGGCCACCGGCAAGGTGGTGCCGGCGGGGCCGAACAACCCACTGGGCAGCCGCTGGATCGGGTTTTTGCGGGATTGCCAGGGACGCAGTGGTTTCAACGGCCAGCAACATCTGGAGGTGAAGGGCTGCGTGACCGTCGGTTTCCATGGCACTCCCCAGCGGGTCAGCGTCGGCCAGGCCGTGTCCCACGGTTGCGTGCGTCTGCTCGACGAAAATGTGCAAGAACTCTTCCAGTTGGTCGAGGTGGGAACGATGGTGACTGTCCTGCCCTGACAAGACCGCTGGCAGCGCGTAGGGCCCCCCGTAGAGTTCGGCCCACCTGAGCAACCTCCCATGCGCGTGCTGTTCGCCGCCGCCGAGTGCGCTCCGATGGTGAAGGTCGGGGGCATGGGCGATGTGGTGGGTGCCCTGCCGCCAGCCCTCGCCGCCCTCGGCCATGACGTCCGGCTGATCCTGCCGGGCTACGGCAAACTCTGGAGCCAGTTACCGATCCCGACAGAGCCCATCTGGCGTGGTCGGGCCATGGACAACGACTTCGCGATCTACGAAACGCGCCACCCCAGACACGGCTTGCCGCTCTACCTGGTCGGTCATCCGGTCTTCAATCCGGAGCGGATCTACGGAGGCGACGACGAAGACTGGCGCTTCACTTTCTTCGCCAACGCCAGCGCCGAATTCTGTTGGAACCACTGGAAGCCAGAGGTATTGCACTGCCATGACTGGCACACAGGCATGTTGCCTGCCTGGATGCACCAGGACCCGGAGATCAGCACCGTTTTCACGATCCACAACCTGCAGTACCAGGGGCCCTGGCGTTGGAAGCTGGAGCGCATGACCTGGTGCCCCTGGTACATGCAGGGGGACAGCACCATGGCGGTGGCCCTGATCTATGCCGACCGGATCAATGCCGTCTCGCCCACCTATGCCCAGGAGATCCGCACACCCGACTACGGCGAAGGACTCGATGGCTTGCTGAACTTCCTTGCTGGCAAGCTGCGGGGCATCCTCAACGGCATTGACACCAAGGACTGGGATCCCGCCACCGACAGCACCCTGCCGGCCCGCTTTTCCGCCAGCAACCTTGCCCCCCGGGCGGGCAACAAGGCGATCCTGCAGGAGCGGATGGGCCTGAGCGCCAATCCCGGCAGTTTCTTGATGGGGATGGTCACCCGCCTGGTCGACCAGAAGGGCGTGGATCTGCTGCTGCAGGTGGCGGAACGCGTTCTGGCCTACACCGACAGCCAGATCGTCGTGCTGGGCACGGGTGATCGCGGCTACGAAGCGGGTCTGTGGCAGATGGCCTCCCGCCACCCGGGCCGTTTTTCAGTCTTCCTCACCTACGACGACCTGCTGGCGCGGCTGATCTACGCCGGCGCCGACGTGTTCCTGATGCCCAGCCGCTTTGAACCCTGCGGGATCAGCCAGCTGCTGGCGATGCGCTACGGCTGCATCCCGGTGGCCCGCAACGTGGGCGGTCTGGTGGACACCGTGACTCCCCACTCCCCAGCTCGGCACAGCGGCACGGGCTTCTGCTTCGATCGTTACGAGCCGATCGATTTCTACACCGCGATCGTGCGTGCCTGGGAAGCCTGGCGGCATCCCCAAAGCTGGCTGGAGCTGCAGCAGCGGGCCATGGCCTTCGACAGCAGCTGGCAGCGTTCCGCCCTGGCCTACGACGCCCTCTACAAGGATGTGCGGGGCGTCAAGGAAGCGACCCCGTCAGCGGCAGAGATCGAAGAGCTCTCCCGGGGCCAATCCGCCGACCCAAGTCTGCTGGGCAGCCCTCCGGCAAGCAACCCGCCAGCCAGGAACCCCCTCGCCCAATTGCTGCGTCGGGCGCCCGGCTGAGCAAACGATGGACCGAGGTCCGGATCGCAGTGGCCGTGAACTGCCGGCGCCCTATCGCAACCCCTGGTCGTTGCTGGCCAGGGATTTGCGGGCTGTCTGGGCGAGCCTTCGCCTCAAAGCCCAGGAGATCTGGCGGCGCAACGGTGAAGGCGATCTGGCCGTGCCGGGCCTCTGGCCCCGGCGCCTCGCCTCCTGGTTCTGGCCGCTGGTGCTGCTCCTGCTGATCAGCGCCACTGTGCTGGTGCTGCGGATCGCACGACCGGCGGGCTCCAAGGAGGCTATTGCCGAGCCGCTGCCGGCTCCGCCGACGGCAGCAGCAGCCGTGTCAGTGGCGGCGGCTGGTCCCTCTGAAAGCCCTCGATCTGGCCTGAAGAACCAATCTGACCTGATCAATCCGTCTGGCCCGAGCAGCCAATCCGACCCGAACAATCCAGACTCCGAGCAGACCACTGAGCAGACCGCTGAACAACCAGCGCAGCCTCTGATCTCGCCCCCAGTTGCGTTGAAGATTGATCCGCTGCTCGCCCTGCTGGCCGATCTCGACCCCCAGGGACTGATCGTCACGGCGAAGCCGAGGCCCACTGTGGGGAGGCTGGAGCTGGAGCTCAACGAACTGTTCGCCAGCCTCCCTGGCGAGCAGCGCCGGCAGCGGGCGGAACTCTGGCTCGAACGATCCCGGGAGCTGGGCTACGAGACGCTGGAACTGGGCGATCGAGCGGGGCGAAGCCTGGGACGAACCGCCCTGGTGGGACGCGGCATGATCATGCTCGAAACACCTGAAACGACCGGAAGCGATGCGGCTAGGTGAGCTCGAAAGCCTCTGGGGTGCTCCGATCGGAGTGGAGCGGCCCAACCTCGAAGCCAGGCTGGGGCCGGTCTGCACCGACAGCCGCAGCCTGAGCGCCGGCCAATGCTTTGTTCCCCTGGTGGGGGATCGCTTCGATGGCCACACCTTCCTGGTGGAGGCGCAGCGGCTTGGGGCCCAGGCGGCCCTGGTGGAGCGGCGCCAGCTGGAGAAGCTGCCAGCCGGGCTGCTGGCCTGGGTCGTTGACGACACCCTGGTGGCCTACCAGCAGCTGGCCTGCCTCTGGCGGCAGAGTCTGGCCATCCCCGTGGTGGCGGTGACCGGTTCGGCCGGCAAGACCACCACCCGCGAACTGCTCCGTGCCGCCCTTGAACCGCTCGGGCCGGTGCTGGCCAGTCGCGGTAACGAGAACAACGATGTGGGCGTGCCAGCCACCCTGCTGCGAGCTGGGGCGGAGCACCGCGCCGTTGTGCTGGAGATGGGCATGCGTGGGCTCGGTGAAATAGAGCGGCTCTCTCGCTGCGCTGAACCCGATGGGGTGGTGATCACCAACATCGGCAGCGCCCACATCGGCCGACTGGGGAGCCGTGAGGCGATCTCAAGGGCGAAGTGCGAAATCACCGCAGCGCTCAGGCCCGATGGTCTGGTGGTGATCCCGGCCGGTGATCCCCTGCTTGAGCAGGCTCTCGGCCAGTCTTGGAGCGGTGCTGTGCGGCGTGTGGCCCTTGCCGGTGACCCGCCAGCCCAGGCCATTGGCACCACCGGCACCCTGCCCCCCGCTGACTGGACCGGCACCCTCACCCAAGCGGGCCTGGTCTGCAACGGCGAGACCTACGGCCTGCCGCTGGAGGGGGCGCACAACGCCCGCAATCTGCTGCTGGCCCTGGCGGTGGCCGATCACCTGGGCGTTCCGTCGGCAGCCTTGCGACACCTGCGCCCGTCCTTGCCGGGCGGGCGCAGCGGCCGCCTGCACATCGCCGGGATCACCGTGCTCGATGAGACCTACAACGCCTCACCCGAAGCGGTGGCCGCCGCCCTGCGCCTGCTGGCCAGCCAGAGAGGACGTCGCTTTGCTGTGCTGGGCACGATGCGCGAACTCGGCGCCCACAGCCTCGCCCTGCACCGTGAGATCGGAGCGCTGGCCGCTGAACTGGCCCTCGATGGTCTGGTGATCGTCGACGGCGGGGACGACGGCGAGGCGATGGAGCGCGGTGCAGCCAGCCTGCCCAGGCGGGTTCAGGTGGCCACGCCCGAGCAGGCCCTCGCCCCGCTGCTGCAATGGCTCACCTCCGGTGATCAGCTGCTGCTCAAGGCCAGTCGGGGGGTGGCCCTGGAGCGTCTGATCCCCCTGCTGGAAGCCGAACTTCCCCAAGTGGCGGCCTAGGCCGAAGGACCAGGCCAGTCGGCTTTGATCCGCTGGGGGGTGCGGCTGAGCGCCAGGGCTCCAGCCGGCACGTCCCGGGTGAGGGTGGAACCGGCACCCACCGTCACATTCGATCCAAGCCGGATCGGGGCCACCAGCACCGAATTGGCCCCTGTCTTGCTGCCTTCGCCGATCACGGTGCGGTGCTTGCACACGCCGTCGTAGTTGGCGGTGATCGTGCCGGCCCCCACATTGACGCCCGCTCCCAGCTCGGCATCGCCGATGTAGCTGAGGTGATTCACCTTGCACCCCGCCGCCAGGGTGCTCTGTTTGATCTCCACGAAATTGCCCACCCGGCAGTCGGGGCCCAGTTCAGTGCCCGGGCGCAGTTGGGCATAGGGGCCGATCACACAGCCATCGGCCACCGCCGCGTCGCGCAGCACTGAATAGAGCACCTCGACGCCGTCCCCGAGGCGGACGTTCTCCAGCAGGCTGCCTGGCCCCAAGCGACAACCGGCGCCGATTTGGCAATCGCCGCGCAGGTGGGTCTGCGGTTCGACCACCACGTCACGCCCGAAGCGGCAGCCATCGCTGAGGCTGCAGCTGGCAGGATCCGCAAAGCTCACGCCTTCGGCCATCCAGTGGCGTCGCAGCCGGTCCTGCAGCACGGCCTCACATTGGGCCAGCTGAATCCGGTCGTTGATGCCGGCGATTTCGCCCGGGTCAGCCACCTCGAGGTGCTCGGCCGGATCGAGCAGGGCAACGGTGTCGGTGAGATAGAGCTCGCCTTGGTCGTTGTTGGCCTCAAGATCGGGAAGAACCGCCGCCAATCGGCTCCAGTTGAAGCAGTAGATGCCGCCGTTGATCAGGTCATTGGTGCGTTGCGCCTCGTTGCAGTCGCGGTGTTCGACGATCGCGCTGAGCAGCCCATCGCCGTCGCTGAACACCCGGCCGTAGCCCGTGGGGTCATCGAGACGGGCGGTGAGCAGGGTGACGGCCGCCCGGTTGCTGCGGTGCTGATCGAGCAGGGCTTGGAGGGTGGCCGGCCTGAGCAGGGGCACATCGCCATTGAGCACCAGCAGGTCGCCGTTAAATCCACTGAGTGGTCCGAGCAGTTGCTGCACGGCGTGGCCCGTGCCGTTCTGGGGCTGTTGGCGCACGAATTCGAGGCCGGGGTATCCAGCCAGGGATGCCTCCACCCGCTCGGCCTGATGGCCAAGGATGAGCAGGCGGCGATCGGGCATCAGGCTGTCGCAGCAGCCGAGAACCCGCTCCAGCAGGCTCACCCCGGCCAGCTCCTGCAGCACCTTGGGCCGGTCACTCTTCATTCGGGTGCCCTTTCCGGCAGCCAGAACGGCAACGGCGAGCATGGACAGCCTGGGAAATCTGGGCGGAATCTACCGGCCCTCGCCCCCGGCCCCGGCTTCTTGCCGTTTCTGATCAGGCCTGCAGCCTGGCCAGATCGTCCCAGAAGCCCGGGTAAGACACCGCCGCCGCGTCGCTTCCCCGCAACAGGGTGGGGCCCACGGCGATCTGGGCCGCCACCGCCAGGCTCATCGCCACCCGGTGGTCGGTCTCACTGTCGACCTCGGCGCCGCACAGCCCATGGCCGCCCTCGATCGTCAGGCCGTCAGGGGTTTCCTCAAGGCGAGCACCCATGGCCTGGAGCTGGCGGGCCATCACCGCCAGCCGATCGGTTTCCTTGACCCGCAATTCGGCCGCATCGCCGACGCGGCTGATGCCCTGGGCGCAACAGGCCGCCACCGCCAGCACAGGAATCTCATCGACCAGACGGGGAATCAGATCGCCAGCGATCGTGAAGGGGCGCAGGGGCCCATGGCGCGCCCGCAAATCACCGACCGGCTCACCGGCCACCTCGCGCAGGTTGAAGCGCTCGATCGAGGCACCCATCTGCTCAAGAACGTCGAGGATGCCGGTTCGCGTCGGGTTAAGCCCAACGTTCTCCAGCGTGATCTCGGCGCCGGGGGTGATCGCGGCTGCCACCAACCAGAAGGCCGCCGAGCTGATGTCGCCCGGCACCACCACCGGGCGGCCATGGAGCTGGGCGCCGGGATGGACCGTGACATGACGTCCGGAGTCGCCGCCGATGGCGAGATCGGCACCGAAGGCCTGGAGCATGCGCTCGCTGTGGTCGCGGGAACGGGCCGGCTCGATCACGGTGGTGTTCCCCCTGGCGGTCAGCGCCGCCAGCAGGAGCGCCGACTTCACCTGGGCCGAGGCGATCGGCGTGCCGATCACAGCCCCATGCAGGTCTTGCCCCTCAATGGCCAGGGGGGCCAG
The DNA here is from genome assembly GCA_013203655.1 of Cyanobacteria bacterium bin.51. GTDB lineage: Bacteria > Cyanobacteriota > Cyanobacteriia > PCC-6307 > Cyanobiaceae > Regnicoccus. The sequence goes on along the minus strand of JABMPN010000005.1, from coordinate 25,384 downwards.
GTTGCCGGCACAGCGGCCACGAATCGAAGCCCCCATCAGCGCCAGCGGCTGGCCCACCCGTCGCATCGGCCGGCGCCGCAGCGAGCCATCGCCGTCGAGCACGAAGTGGCGGCCAGCCCGGCCCGCCAGCAGGCCCAGCATCAGCCGCATCGTCGTGCCGGAGTTGCCGCAATCGAGCACGGACTCCGGTTCCCGTAATCCATCGAGGCCAACACCCTCTACCAGCACCGTCTGGCCCGCCACGATGGGGCTCACACTCACCCCCATCGCCCGCAGGCAAGCCGCGGTGCTGAGGGGATCTTCGGCGGGCAGCAGGCCCTCGATCGCGGTCTCGCCGATGGCGATCGCTCCGAACAGCAGGGCACGGTGCGAGATCGATTTATCACCCGGCACCCGGACGACCCCGTGCAGGCTGGCAGGCCCCCGATCACCGAGCAACCGGGCCCCAGCATGGGGGCTTCCAGCGGCGGCAACGGCCATAGAGCCACAGGCAAGGGCCTGGAGCCTAAATCTGGGGCTGCTGGGAACCGAACAGGCGGTCGCCGGCATCGCCCAGGCCCGGCACGATCCGGTAGCCGTCGTCGAGCTCGGCGTCGATGCAGGCGCTGTAGAGGGTGAGCTGGGGGAAACGCTCCCCCAGGGCCTTGAGGCCGGGGCTGGCCACAATCGCCGTGATCACCCGCAGACGATCGCCGCCCACCCCGAGGACTTCGAGTTTCTCCAGCACCTGAATCAGGCTGCCGGCCGTGGCCAGCATCGGATCGAATACCAGCACGCCCACCTGGGGGCCGATGCTGGAAGGCAGGGTGTCGAGGTAGCAGCGGGCGATGCCGCTGACCTCATCGCGCACCAGACCTACATGGGCCACCCGGGCGGTGGGAAGCACCGTCTGGGCTCCTTGCCAGAGGCCCAGGCCCGCCCGCAGGATCGGCACCGCCAGCAGGGGGATGGTTCCATCCACCACGGTTCCCTCGGCAGGGGCCAAAGGCGTCTGCACCGTGACCGGACGGTGGGGCAACCAATCCCTGAGCGCCTCGTAGGTGAGCCAGCGGCCCAGTTCGGCCATGGCACTGGCGAACAGGGCCGGTGGGGTGGATTCATCGCGCAGCACGGTGAGCCAGTGGGCGATCAGGGGATGGGGTGGCACCACCACCCGCAGGGACATGCTCATGCAGAAACGCGTCTTGGCCTTGGCCTGGCATAGCTTGAAGGTCCAAGCTAGGTCTGCGCCTTTGTTCCCACCTTTTCAACGCGGGATCTGTCAACGCGGGATCAGCCTGCTGCTGCTGCTGCTGATGCTGGGCGCAGCCGCCCTGGCTCTTCCGATTTCGCCGGCTTGGGCGATCACCGCGCCGGAGCTGCGCGGTCAGCGCTCCCTGCAGGATCTCGAACCGAACATGCACGGTCGTGATCTCAAGCAGCAGGAATTCCTCAAGGCCGAAATGCGGGGCTTTGATCTGGGCGAAGCAGATCTGCGCGGCGCTGTGTTCAATTCCAGCGACTTGAGGGAGAGCAACCTGAGCGGCGCCAATCTCGAGGATGTGGTGGCTTTTGCAACGCGCTTCGATGGTGCCGATCTGCGCGGCACCGTGCTGCGCCACGCGATGTTGATGCAGAGCCGCTTCACCAATGCCGAAATTGAGGGCGCTGATTTCAGTGATGCGGTGCTGGATCTCTCCCAGCAGCGTGCCCTCTGCGCCAGAGCTGCGGGCGTGAATGCCAGCACCGGCGCGACCACGGCTGAAAGCCTGGGTTGCCGATAGATTTCTGCCCCGGTTCCGGTGGGGATCAGTCACCGGTTCGTCTCCCTCAATCCCGGCGCGGACCGGACGCAATCCCATGACCATTCCTTTGGGGGCCTGAGATGACCACCAGCACAACCCAACGGCGCCTGCCGGTCACCGTGGTGACAGGCTTTCTTGGAGCGGGCAAGACCACATTGATGCGCCATCTGCTGCTGAATAGCGGACTGCGCCTGGCGGTGATCGTCAACGAATTCGGTGAGGTGGGCATTGATGGAGCCCTGCTGCGCAGCTGCGGCTTCTGCCCGGACGATGACGTCGAAGACCGGCTGGTGGAGCTCGCCAACGGTTGCCTCTGTTGCACCGTTCAAGACGACTTCCTGCCGACGATGCAGACCCTGCTCGCCTCGGCCGACCGCCTCGACGGGATCGTGGTTGAAACCAGTGGCCTGGCCCTGCCCGAGCCGCTGGTCCGGGCCTTCTCCTGGCCCGAGATCCGCACCCGCACCCTGGTGAACGGTGTGGTGGCCATGGTGGATGGCGAAGCCCTGGCCCAGGGCAGTGTGGTCGGCGATCCCGCCGCCATTGAGCGGCAACGGACCGCTGACCCCAGCCTCGATCACTTCAGCGACCTTGAGGATCTCTTCGACGAGCAACTCGAAGCGGCCGATCTGGTGCTGGTCAGTCGGGCAGAACGCCTCGAGCCCGGCCAGCTGGCGCGGGTGCGCGAACGGATCGGCCAGGCGACCCGCCCCGGCACCCAGGTGCTGCCCGTGGAGCAGGGCCGGATCGCACCAGAACTGTTACTGGGTCTCTCCCGTGTCGATCTGGGAGCCGGCCCAGGGGCTCAGACGGGCGGTGAGCACCATTCAGACCATGATCCCGATCATCACGACCACAGCCACGTGCCGATGCAATCGGTGGCGATCCGGCTGGAAGGTCGCTTCGATCGCCAGAGGCTGGAGGCGGTCCTGCGCGATCAGATCGAGCGCCAGGCCATTCTTCGCCTCAAGGGCTGGTTGCAACAGCCTGGCAAGGCCCGTCCCCTTCAGATCCAGGCGGTGGGGCCTCGGTTGGAGTGTTGGTATGAGGCGCATCCTGAGGCCGGAGGCCGGCCGGCCGAGCTTGCGGCGATTGAGCGGCCGGAGCTTGAGCTGGTTGCCCTTGGGCTGAAGCTCGATCGAGCTGCCCTGGAAACCGCCTTGCTGGCTGGCGCTCAGAACGGTTGAGGTTCTCTGAGCATCTCAATCGAGAGGGAACTGACCCAGGGCACAAAGGCCGTCCCAGCACAGCGCACGCTCGGGGCTCCACTGGCTGGTGACTGGACTCCACTGGCCAGCACCGGCCCGCGACATCTCCACAATGCCGCTGCCGTCATGGCGGAAATCGAAGCTGTCATCTGGCAGTTCGAGGCTCCAGCGCTCGCCGACCGCCTCGATCCGCATCACGCAGGCCTGCCAAGGGCCCTGGCCGCTGCGACAGCGCAGCTGAAGCCGTTGTTGATCGGCGAGGGCTACCGAGAGCAGAAGCATGGCCAGAGCGCCGCCGATGCCGATGGCCAAGCCCAGAGGCCTGCGCGCTCGCATCAGAGCGGCGGCGACCGTTGAAGGCCATCCCGTTGTCTCCACCATCACAGCCATCCCCGGCATCCCCGCTTCCCACACTTTCAACCTGGATCAGCGCCGGGAGCTACAGGTGGGCGCGATGGCAAGATTTAATCAATCTCCAGAGCTGCCAGTGCCACGCTTTCAAGCCCGCGTTCTGGTCAGCCTGAGGCCCTCGGTTCTCGATCCAGCCGGCGAGGCCACCCGCGCCGCCGCGGCAAGGCTGGGCGTTGAGGGGGTTGTCGGGCTGCGGATCGGTAAGGCGGTGGAGATCGAGATCGAGGCCATTGACGCCAGCTCGGCCCAATCCAAGCTGGAATTGCTGAGCGAACGGTTGTTGGCCAACCCGGTGATCGAGGACTGGTCCCTGGAACTGCAGTCCGCCGACGCGGGGGCGGCGGTATGACCATCGGCATCGCCGTCTTTCCTGGCTCCAACTGCGACCGAGACGTGCAATGGGCCGCCGAAGGATGCCTGGGAATTCCAACCCGCTTTCTCTGGCATGAGCAGCGGGATCTCAGCGGACTTGAGGCTGTGGTGTTGCCGGGGGGATTCAGCTACGGCGATTACCTGCGCTGTGGTGCCATTGCTCGCTTCTCGCCCCTGCTCGAGGAAGTGGTGGCCTTCGCCGCCAGGGGTGGGCCGGTGCTGGGGATCTGCAACGGCTTCCAGGTGCTCACCGAGCTTGGCCTGCTGCCCGGGGCACTGACCCGCAACAGGCGACTTCACTTTCTCTGTGAGCCCACGGCGCTCAGCGTCCATCCCGGACCTTGCCGCTGGCTGCAGGGTTATGGAGCTGGGGAGACGATCCAATTACCGATCGCCCATGGCGAAGGGCGCTACCAGCTGGAGGCGAGCAGCCTGGCAGAACTGGAAGAGCAGGGCCAGGTGGTGCTGCGCTATCAGCGCAATCCGAATGGTTCGATCGGCGATGTCGCCGGCCTCTGCAACCCGGCGGGCAACGTTCTGGGTTTGATGCCCCATCCGGAGCGAGCCTGCGATCCCCTGCTCGGGGGGATCGACGGGCAGCGGCTGTTAGCCAGCCTGCTCGGTTAGGGCGACACGGCGACGGAGCCGCTCAGCTGATGGCGGCGAAGAACTCCTTGCTGCCGACGGGATCGGGCTTCATGGTCAGTTCACCCGGGGTCCAGTTAGCGGGGCAGACCTCATCGGAGTGAGCCTGCACGTGTTGGAAGGCCTGCAGCACCCGCAGGGTTTCATCGACGCTGCGACCAACCGAGAGATTGTTGATGGTGGCGTGCTGGACGATGCCATCGGGATCGATGATGAACAGGCCGCGCAAAGCCACACCGGCGTCCTCGTCGAGAACGTTGTAGGAACTGGCGATTGTTTTCTTGAGATCGGCGACCAGCGGGTAAGCGATGTCACCAAGTCCGCCTTGGCTGCGGTCGGTTTGGATCCAGGCCAGGTGACTGAACTGACTGTCAACAGAAACACCGAGAACCTCGGTGTTTCTGTTGCTGAACTCGCTGTATCGATCACTGAACGCAGTGATTTCCGTTGGGCAGACAAACGTGAAATCAAGTGGGTAGAAAAACAGCACCACAAATTGGCCGCGGTAATCAGCCAATGACACATCTTTGAATTCCTGGTCAACAACCGCTGTTGCGGTGAATGCCGGGGCCTGTTGACCAACGCGCAGCGAAGCGTTGACGGTCATAGCTGTGCTGGAAGAGATAGGGGATAAAAGGGAAAGCAAGTTTTCAACTGGACTGCCGACCACCTGCTTTATTGCAATTTATCACCAAACTTGGTTTCAGGCCCGGGGCGTAGGCTTAGGGGAGCATTCAAGAAATCAGCAGCTCCATGTCCTGGGATCCGGCGATTCTGCGCAAGTTCAACACCACTGGTCATTTTCGGCTCCTCAACCAACTCCGTGGTGAGCTGAAGGCCCATCCCCTCCCCCGCCAGCAAGCGGATGGGGACGGCGCAGCGGGTGGCAACCGGGGAGCTGGCACCGGCGCGATTGAAATGCGACCCCAACCCATGGGCTACAGCCGCTCCCGCCGCTCCAGCGGCTACGGCTCCCCTTCGAGCAAGTCGGAATCCTTCAGCGATGCCGCTGAGCTGGATGGCAACGGCTCATCAAGAAGCTTCCGCGATCGTCTCAATGCGATCGACATGCGCTGAACTGTTGGCGCACGACACCCATCGCCCGTCTGTGGCGTGCGTGACAAACTACAGCCGTTCCAGATCTGTTGGATCCTGACATTAACTCAGGTAACAATTTTCGCTGGAAAGCTGGTCGGACTCAGAGAAAAGCAACCATGAAAAGGCTGAGAATTGACGAATTCACGACATCGAAATTATATCCTTAAAGAAGAACAGCTGTTTAACTGTTCTCTTCAAAAATGAAATCGAGTAGGACAACTCAATCCACTGAAGTGAAGAATCAAATGGCTCGAGAGTGACTTGAACACTCGACCTTGGGGTTATGAATCCCACGCTCTAACCAGCTGAGCTACCGAGCCTTATCTTCTGGAGTTTAGACGATCGCCGTTTCCAGCAGCTTCTGCTCAGGCTCTGCCAGGAAGGAACTGCAGTGGATTGGCCGCACCGCGACCGGCAGGGTGAATCTCAAAGTGAAGGTGGGGTCCCGTGCTGCGCCCCGTGCTGCCCATCGCCGCGATTTTGGTGCCCTGAGCCACCGTTTGGCCCACCCGGACCATCACACGGCTGTTGTGGCCGTAGAGAGTTTTGCTGCCATCGTCGTGAATGATCTCAACGAGATAGCCATAGCCACCGTTGTGCCAGCCCGCGTAACTGACGCGGCCTGAGCGGGCCGCCACGATCGGCGTGCCGACGTTGCTGGCAATGTCAACACCCTTGTGCATGCGACCCCAGCGCCAACCGAATCCCGAGGTGAACACACCCTGGGCCGGCCAGATCCACGTGGTGGTGGTAGGGGCGGGGCGAACCTCAGTTTCACCGCCGAAGCTGGGCAGTTCGGGCCAGCTCAGACCACCGCTACCAACTGGATTGAGGCCCAGGACCATGCGGCTGCGGGCCGGAGAGGAATTGGCGACACGAATCTGAGTGCCGGTCACCAAACTGGCAGCCTGGAGCCCTGGATTCAGCTGTAACAGATCCTGAAGACGCATGCCATAACGCTGCGCCAGCTTGCCAAGATCATCACCGAAGCGAACCACCCCAGTGGAGGCAACAGGCGCAGAAACCGAAGCAGGTGCCGTACGGCGGATCTGTCCGGCATTGAGTGAGGCAAGCTGCCGTGCACGCTCCTGGGTTTCGCCCGGCAACTGCACCCACTCACCTGGTTGGAGGCGATTGCCAACCTGACGCTGGTTGAGCTGGGCCAGATCTGTGGGCACAAGGCTCAAGGCCTCCGCCAGCTCCTTGATGCTGACTTGGCTGCTGATTTTGATCCAGAAGCTATTGGCAGAAGACTCGCGAGGCGCTGCCGCCAGGTGAGTCTCAGCCAACGCCTCAGGCAAGTCGTCCCAGCTGGGCGAACGGGAATCGGCCACACCGGGCACGGCTCCAGCTGCCACGAGCGAAAGAACCGGAATCGGCCCCGCCATTGCCAGAAAGAAGTGAACAGGCTTCATGCAATTTCCACAAGGAACAAGGCAGGGTGGAGAAGCCACTATCCCCGTGCCGCGCCGAGAGTAGCGGCTAGGCACTCTCGACACAAGCCATGGGACATTGAAATGCGGCCACATGACCCCCTGGTTGCACCTGAGTCAGGCCCATTTCAGGCCCCAATCCCTTGCGATCACTGCTCTTCGTTTCTTGCTTCGCAGACTGGTTTTGTCACGGATTCACGCAGGGCTCCGCAGCAGACGGATTGGTCTCCAGCTGGCGCAGAGCCTCGAACAGGGCAACGGCTGCTGCGACCGAGAGATTCAGGCTGCGAACCCCACCGCCGGAGCGCACCGATCCGGCCATTGGGATGGTGAGCTGCACGTCGGCCAGCTTCAGCAGTTCAGGGGGCAGTCCATCGGTTTCTCTGCCCAGCAGCAGCCAGTCGCTGGCCTCAAAGCAAAAGGCGCTGTAAGAGCGTTCCACCTGGCTGGTCAGGGCCACCAGTCGCCCACCCCGGCTGGCGCGCTCCAGCTCGAAGGCGGCAAGGTCAGCATGGACATGCAGAGAAACCCACGGCCAGTAGTCGAGCCCGGCGCGTTTGAGCTGACGGTCGTCGATTTCGAAGCCCAGGGGACGGATCAGGTGCAGCTCGGTGTTGGTGGCTGCACAGGTGCGCGCCACATTGCCAGTGTTGGGAGGGATCTGGGGCTGAAAAAGAACCAGGCGAGGCATGGGAGTCAGGGCGTGGCCCAGCCGGCTGTGGGCGGGTCTTCAGGCGGAACAGGCTGGCTGAGCGCCAGCAGGTCGAGGGCCCTGCCATGGACCACCAGCCAACTTGCGCCGCAACGGGCCTGGAGCAGCTGTCCAAGCCGCCCGAGACGGTCCCGGAAGCGGCCGCCGATCGCCGTGGCGGGCACCACGCCCCAGCCGGTCTCCTCACACACCACCAGCTGCGGGCTGCAGCAACGCTCCAGGGCCGCCAACAAGCCGCTCTGCTGGCGCTGCCAGTCGGCGGACTCCAGCTCCAGGTGATGGCTCAGCCAGGTGCCCAGGGAATCGATCAAGACACAACATCCGGGAGGCACCCGATCGAGCGCCTCAGCCAGCGCCCCCTCCACCTCCCAGGTGGGCCAGCTGGCTGGACGCTGTTGGCGGTGAGTGGCCAGGCGCTGCTGCCAGGCCGGATCCCCTGGACGGAGGGGTCCTGTGGCCAAATAGATAACGGGCAGGCCACTGGCGGCGGCGAGATGCTCGGCCCAGCGGCTCTTGCCGCTGCGACTTGGCCCTGTCACCAGCGTCAGCTGGACCGGTTGGATGGCCCCCTCAACCACCGCCGTTCATGTTGCGCAGGGTGGCCACCGAAGATGGCGACACCCGGTTGAGATAACGGAAGATCCAATACTTGAAGATCGTGGCCAGGATCACCGGGAAGGTGGCGATGAACAGGAGCACGAAATTCTCCCGCTGGGGCAAACCGAGGTGGTTCGAAACCCCATCGAGCAGCACCGTCCAACCCTCCGGGCTGTGAAAGCCCACAAAAATATCGGTGAACAGGATGATGGCGAAGGCTTTGGCGCTGTCGCTGAGGCCATAGATCTGCTCATCGAGGAAGCCCCGCAGCACCCGGAGTTCCTCCCTGCCGATGAAGCAGACCAGCACGAAGCCCAGCAACCCCACCCCATCGGAGAGCACGTTCTTGATCGCCCGGGTGCTCTGGCCGTCGGCCTCCTCCTTCAGCTCTGCGGCCCGCGAGGAGAGCGCCTTGTGCAGCAGTTCCGGGCTGGGCAGATCGTCCCCCTTGAGCAGGGCATCGAACTCGATCTCCGCCCTGTAGATGCGTAACTTCTCGACCGCCGCTTCCTCCAGTTGGGGCTTGGTGTAGCTCAGAAACGGAACGTCGGGGGCCAGCCGATCGACCACGGGCGAAATCACGAACGTTCGGCTGACCTGCTGGAACAGCAGGGGCACGAGCACCAACAGCAGGAGGATGCGCAGCGAAACCAAGGTGGAGTCGCGGCGGCGACGAAAGCCGGCGACGACATTGGCCTCCGCCTCAGGATCCAGCTGGCGACGGACCCGCTCCACGACGCCGGTCAGGCTGCGGGGCAGGAGTTCCGGTGAGCGGCTCATCACCGCTAGGGGGGTGCGGTTGCTGTAGCGCCCCTCCACCGATTCGATCAGCTGCAGCTGGCGCAGCTCCTGGCTGTCGAGCTCTTGGCGGCGGGGTGCCGGCCCATCGAGAAAATCGCCGCAGATCTGCAGGGCCGTGCGAAAGCGGCGCAGCATCTGAGCCTGCACCGAGCGGGGCAGGCTTAGGGCGAGTTCGGGCCTAACCGGACGGTCGTTGTAATACTCGAGCTCCAGGCTCTGGATCAGCAGTGCCGCTTCATAGGCCCGCTCAAGCTCATTGCTGAGATCTACCGAGCGAGCCCTGCCGAAAGTCCCGATCCAATCGCGCAGGGTCATGGTGGATCAGCGTGAGAAGACCCACCAGGTGAGCATCGGCACAATCGTGCCGACCACCAACAGCACGACCACCCAGGTAAAGCCACTTCCCGCAGCGGTTTCGGCCTGGGTTGGAATGTTGGTGACGATCTCCACCTGCACCTGCTGCTCAGGAGGACCGGGATCATCGGCGCCGTTGAGCACCACTTCCAGACGATTGAGCGCATCGAGCGAGGCCTGGCGATAGCGCGATCCCATCCGCATCGGAATGCCCATGGTGGAGTCCGCCGTGCTGATCAACAGGTCTTCGGGCAACTGCATCAATAGATCAGGCGAGGCCACCACAGCGGCTGTGTTGGTCTGGGCGTCGATCAGCAGCAACAGGTTGGAATCCCGGCCGGGGTTGGCCTGGCTCCAGCGCTCCACCATCTGGCTGCCCAGGCTCTCGAGTTCAAGTCCGTAGTCGAGGCGATCGACTGAAACCAGATGGGCCTGGACGTGGCCCGCCTCGAAATCCTCGAGGCGATGTTCCAACTCCTTGGCGGTGGAGCGACTGAACAGACCGGCCGGATCGATCAGCCGCTGCTGGGGAGCCTCAGCGGGGTAATCGTCGACTCCGGCTGCCAGCAAGGGCTGCAGGAGAAGGAACTGGAACACCAGAACGGCCAAGGCCGCCAGGAGTCGGGGCAGGAGCGGCGGCAAGCGCACGGATGACGATTGGCAAGGCGGTCTTGACTTCAGTCTGCCTTCAGTCGGCCAGGCTGTCGCGGTGGAGGATCTGAATCACATCAAGGATTTGCTGCGCTCTCGACTCCGGCAGCTCCAGCTGAAGCGAAAGCCGGTCAAGAAAGACTTGTTCATCGGGTTCCACGACCCGATCGCTGTGAACGAGCTGGGCCGCCACAGCCAGGGCCGTTTCGCGCTGCTCCTGGTCCAGGGCCGGAATGGCGGCAGAGACGAGAGCCTCGATGCCGTCGTTGCGCAGAATCTGAAGCAGGTCATCGAACATCGTTGCGATGGTCTGCTCCGGCAGGCTTGCGAAGGGGGTGCGGTGGTCAAGCTGGCTGCGCAGCGATTTGGCCTCCTCCAGGCCCATGGCTCCATCACAGGCCACCGCCGCCAGGGCGATCGCGGCGAATCCCTTGCTGGCATTCATGGCGAAATTGGGTGCAAAAGGGCGTCGCTGCAAACCTGTCATGGCTCAGGCCCCCCTGGGCGCTCGTGTGTCAGCGTTTGCACGAACCATCGCCCTCAGCTCGCCCGCCACCCCATGCAGCCAAGTCCGTGAACGGCCTTCCGGCCCCCGCCCGCGCCTGCCTGGCTGCCGGTCTACTGGGCCTGCTGCTCTGCCTGATCAACCAGGCCAGCGCGCCTGAACTCAGCCCTGCCCTGCAGCGTTCTGCCGTGCTCGCCAGCCTGATGGCCGTGGGGTTGATGCTGGTGGCGCTGCTCTGGACCCGGGCCAACCCGAAAGCGCCGGAGCGGGTGTATCTGGAGGGACACGAGGGCCTGGAGTTGATCCATGGGCTGCCGGAAGCGCTGGCTGCCGAACTGAGCTGGGGGAGCCGGCTGCTGCTCACGGCCACTCCAGCCGCCAGTGTGCTGATCCATTGGCAAGGAGTGGCGATCCTGCGGCGGGGGGTGCTTTCAGCGGAGCCCTGGCGGCCCGGTGCCATCAGCGAGCGCTCCCGCCAAACCGGAAAGGCGATCTCCCTGGTGAACCTGGCGCTCTACCCAGGCCGGCAGGAGTTCACCGGCCTGCCAGCAGGCACCCCTGCCGTTCTGATCCAGCCGATCGGCGGCAGCGGCTGGGTGGTGCTTGGTGGCTGGTCACCACGCTGCTTCAGCCGGGCCGATGAAACCTGGCTGGAGGGCTGGGCAGAGAAGATCAGAACGTCACTGGAGGGCTGGAGCGGGGAGAGCGGCCGCCGGGAGACTCCCCTGCCGGAGACTCTTTTGCCGGCGGAACCTGAAGCTGGGATTTCACCCGCCCCCCCGGTGTCGTGAAGATGACGAGACCTTCTCCAGCCACCTTGCCGCTGAGCACCTCACTACGGGTGACCTGTTGGTTCGCCTCGCGACGAAACACCACGTTCCCCCGGGCCCGGACCGTCTGGTCAGCCCAGTTGTAGAGACAATCGTTAGCCGTCAAGCGTTCGGCGGGTTGGCGCAGGTCGCAGCCGGCCGGAATCAAAGCCCACTTCTCATCGAGTTGCAGTTCCAGAGACTGGCCCCGCACCTCCAGGTTTCCGATCTGGCCAACGAAGGGCAAGGCCGTGCTTAGCCGCTGACGTGCGCTGTCCCAGCGGGTGCGTTGGCCATTGAACACGGCGTCCTGGGAAGGATCCACAAAGCGCACTGGAGCCAGAGCATCGATCACTTCGGTGCGGGTGTTGCCCTCCAGGGCGGAGGCCGTGAGGGTCTGTTCCTGCTTGTTCTTCAGTCGCCGGATGCCCCTGACCGGGCCGGGGGCCTTGAGGACGCCGCTGGCCGCGAACCAGTCGGCCTGGGCCACCTGCAGGTCGATGGTGGCGTTGACCAGCCGGGTCCTGCCCCGCAGTTCAAGTTTGTCCTGGTCCAGCAGGAACAGGGCCGTATCAGCCGTGAGGCGTGAGGAGCGATCGACCAGCATGGGACGGCGATCGATGGAGATCCGCTGCCGGCTGGGGATCCAGCGCAGCCGATCCCCCGAAATCACCGAGGGCTTGGATCCGACCGCCTGGATTTTCACCTTCCCCTCCAGCTGGATCACTTCGCCGTCGTTGATCACAGTGCCACTGGTGGCGGAAATGTTGTACTGCGGCTTGCCTTTGGCGTAGATCACACCCCGGGGCTGTTTGACCTGGGCAATCTTTCGCTCGAGGTCATAGCTGGCTTCAGGGCTGATCAGCGACCAGGCGGGGCGGCCTTTGTCATCGGACTGGCGCAGGTTGAGCGACTGAAAGACGAACTGCTGTGTTTCCGTCTTCTTTTCTGCCGTGCGGGTACATCCGGAGAGGGCCGAGCCGCCCATCAGGGCGATCAGCAGCAGGGTTGTCAGCCGGCCCATCCTCATTCCCCCGGCTCAAGCCGGGCCATGACCGGCTCAGGCTGGGGCAAGGGGAGGCCCTCTTGGAGAACGCCCCAGCGCAGTTGCTCCAACCAGGTGCCGGTAGCGGCACTGGGCTGGCCACCACTGGGCAGGGGGGGCTGGCCGAGTTGTTTCAACATCCTTTCGCAGAGATCGGGCAGCAGGGGTGCCAGGAGCAGAGCCACATGCCGGCTGGCCTCCAGAACGGCATAGAGATCATCGGCCACCTGCAGGCGTCCGCCCTCCTGTTTGATCCGGCTCCAGGGCGCCTGTTCATTGAGATAGCCGTTAGCGGCGATCGCCAGCTGCAACGCTGCTTCAGCGGCCTGACGGAAGTCCAGGCGCTCCATGCCAGCAAGCACCAGCTCACGGGCCGTGTCCGCCGCCGCCGCCAAGGGATGGTCGGCCATGGCCCCAGCCGAGACCGGAGGCACGGCGTTATCAAACCAGCGCCGGGCCATCGAGGTGGTGCGGTTGAGCAGGTTGCCGATCGTGTTGGCCAGGTCGTTGTTGACCAGATCGAGGAAACGTTGCTGCTGGAAGTCACCGTCGTCGCCAAAGGTGATGTCGCGCAGCAGATACCAGCGCACCGCATCGCGGCCGTAATGCTCCAGAAGCTCGGCTGGATCCAGCACATTGCCCAGCGATTTGCCCATCTTCTGGCCCTCCCGGGTCAGGAAGCCATGGCCAAACACCTGCCGGGGCGTCTCCAGGCCCGCCGAGAGCAGCATGGCCGGCCAATAGACGGCATGGAAGCGCAGGATGTCCTTGCCGATCACGTGGACATGGGCTGGCCAACCACGGGAGATGGCGAGATCCAGATCGGCGGGATCACCTGGCTCAAGCAGGGCCGTGATGTACCCCAGCAAGGCATCGAACCACACATAGAAGGTGTGATCGGCATGGCCGGGGACAGGAATTCCCCAGGGCAGGTGCAGCCGGGAGATCGAGAAATCGCGCAGCCCCTGGGCCACGAAGTTCTCCACCTCGCGGCGCCGGCTGGATGGTGCGATGAAGCCCGGCTGGCTCACCAAAGCCTCGATCTGAGCCTGATACCGCGACAGTCGGAAAAACAGGTTGAGCTCATCGCGCCACTCCAGCGGCCGGCGGTGAATCGAGCACTCCGGATCCTGAGCCCCGAGGGCGTCATCCTTGAACTCTTCGCAGGCCACGCAGTACCAGCCCTGCTGGCGACCTTCCACCACATCACCTGAGGCTTCAACCCGGCGGTAAAACTGCTCGACGATCTGCCTGTGGCGAGGATCGGTGGTGCGGATGAAGCGATCGTTGCTGATCGTCCAGCGTTGCCACAGCCTCTCGTACGTTTCGCTGACCTGGTCACAGTGGGCCTGGGGGCTGACACCGCTGGCTTCTGCCGTGCGCTGAATTTTGAGGCCATGTTCATCACAACCCGTGATGAACAACACCGGCTCGCCTTTCAAGCGCTGGAAACGGGCCTGGGCATCACAGGCGAGCGTGGTGTAGGCACTGCCGAGGTGCGGCTTGTCGTTGACGTAATAAAGCGGGGTGGTGAGGGTGTAGGTCATGAAGCCGGATCTTACCCATCGCTGCCGCTCCTTCAGAATCCGGCCGTTCGCCGGTGGTTGCTATCGACAGGATCGAAGACGGCGCTGAGGTGGTGGTGTGGGGAGGAGGCAGCGGTGGTGTGGCGGCGGCGCTGCAGGCGGCCCGCAGCGGAGCCTCCACACTCTTGCTCACCCCGGGCTCGTGGTTAGGGGGAATGGTGAGCGCGGCCGGAGTCTGCGCTCCCGATGGCAACGAGCTCTCGCCCTGGCAGACGGGACTGTGGGGAGCCTTGCTACGCCAGTTGCAGCAGGAAGAACCCGAAGGGCTGGATCAGAACTGGGTGAGTTGCTTCGGCTGGCGGCCAGCCACAGCGGAATCCATCCTGCGGCGTTGGCTGGCAGCAGAGCCCCGCGCCCGCTGGTGGAGTGACTGCCGCCTCAGGGATGTGGAGCGCCAGGGCTCTCGCCTGCTGGCCCTGACCGTGGAGCGGGGCGGCCAAATGGTGCGGCTCCCCTTGGTGGTGCTGATCGATGGCAGCGACCGGGGCGATCTGCTGCCCTCAGCAGGCGTGCCGTTCCGGCTGGGCTGGGAAGCCCGTCAGGAATGGGATGAGCCCAGTGCCCCAACGCGTGAGCGACTGGAAGCGGAACCATTTTTCCAGCGCCAACAGCTGCAGTCGCCCACCTGGGTGGTGATGGGCCAGCTGGGAGAGGGCCGCTGCCCTGATGGGCGGCGGCTGGCGGCGCCCTTCGAGCAGGCCAGCAGCCACTTCGGCCTGGAGCGGACCGTCACCTACGGGCGCCTGCCTGGCGGCCAGGTGATGCTGAACTGGCCGCTGCATGGCAACGACTGGCACGGAGATCTCAGTGGAGCTTTCAGCGGCGATGCCGTCGCCGAAAGCAACCTCTACGGCCAGATGCGTGCCCACAGCCTCGCTTTTGCCGCCGCCTGCGTGGAGGCCACCGAGGGCTGGATGCAGCTTGGCTCGGTATTCCCTGAGGCAGGCGATCCGGCCACAACAGGCAGCTCTGCCCTCGCCCTGATGCCCTACTGGCGAGAGGGCAGGAGGCTGGTGGGGCAGATCACGGTGAAGGAGCAGGATCTGCTGCCGAGCGGCCCAGGAGTCTCGATCGCGCACCTTCCTTTCGATGGAGCGTCGAGTGGCTCCCACCAAGCCGTGCAATCGATCGCAGTCGGCAACTACGCCAATGATCACCACTATCCCGGCGCAGACTGGCCATTGGCCCCCAAGAGCTGCCGCTGGGGCGGCCGCTGGAGCGGCACCCCCTTCTGCATTCCCTACGGCGCCCTGGTGAGTGCGTCGGTTGACAACCTGTTGACATCCGACAAGTGCTTCAGCAGTAGCCACATGGCGAACGGCGCCACCCGCCTGCAGCCGCTGATCCTCAACATCGGCCAGGCAGCGGGGGCGGCGGCCGCCCTGGCGGTGCGCCTGGGTGTGCCCCCGGTCGCTCTGCCGCTGCGGCAACTGCAACAGGCCCTGATCAATGATCCCAAGGCACCGGCCAGCCCCCTGCCGCTCTGGGATACCCCCTGGCACCACCCCGATCGCGCTCGGCGCCAGCACGCAGCGCTGGACGATCCAGGCCTGATCTCAGCGGCAGGTGGCTGGTGCGGGCCTGCGGGGAGCGCCGCGATGGCGCCACCGCAAGAAGCCCAGGCCCAAAGGTTCAGCGGCCGTCTGCACCCCGATGGCGATGGCGGCTACAGGCTGGACACAGACTCAGGTCGCTGGCCTGTGATCACGCTCGAGCCCGACTTGGCCAGCTGGCTGGAAGCCCAGCAGAGTCCCTGCCAGGTCGCCTTGATCGCCGTGGCCAATCCCTGGGGACCGTGGTTACGGGCCTCCCGACTGGCGGATTGACTCAGCGTGCTTCAAGGCGGAGCAGGTCGGAGAGGGAATCCACCTGCTGCACCGTGACGGTGAAGCCATCACCAGGGGCAGCAGACTCCGGGCAGCGCATCGCCTGATCCATGGCCAGCGCTTCGAGATGGACCAAACCGAGCCGGTCCTGGGGGCGGAGCCAGCGCAGGAACAGCCCTTGCCAATGCTCCGTGCGGTGCTGCTCGAACCAAACCTGCTGCCAGTGGCGCTGGTCTTCGCGGCTGATCTGGATGCCCTCGCGCAACACAGGATCAAGCTCATTAAGCAGCTCGGCCAGGGCATCCTCGCCCAGGGGCTCCTCTCCTGAAGCGAGGGCCGCCAGCTGGCGCTGGACCACCAGGTCGCCGTAGCGGCGGATCGGAGAGGTGGCCTGCACATAGGCCGGCAGGCCAAGGCTGAAGTGTGGCGAGGGACGAACGCCACTGCTGCCGCGCGCCAGGCAGCGGCGCAGGGCCGCATGTCGCACGGGCCCCGGAGGTAAGGCCAGCAGCTCGGCCTCCGCTGGCAACTCAGCAGCGGGCTGGGCGCGATAGGGCAAAGCCAGGCAATGCCGGGCGCCGTGATCAGCCAGCACAGCTCCGTTGAGGATCATCGCTTCGGCCACCAGGGCCCGGGCCGCGGTCGGTTCAGTGATCTCCAGCTCCGCCCGCTCGCCGGCGGTGCGGATCCGCCCCTCCGGCTGCTCCATCTGCAGGGCTCCCTGCTGCAGTCGCCACTGCCGGCGCTGCTGCAAGAGCAGATGCAACTGGGCCAGGTCAGCGTCCTGGGGTGGGGCCAGCTCGATCAGGTCATCACCATCGCTGTAGGTGAGCCGGTAGGTGGGACGCACCCAGCTGCGCTTGATCTCATAGCTCGCAACAGCGCCATCGGCGGCCAGTTCGATCGCCGTGCTCCAGGCGGGGCAGCGCTGACCCTGGCGCAGGCTGAACGGCCCGGAGGCCAGCGCAAAGGGGAACATCGGTACAACCTGCGATGCCAGGTAGAGGCTGGAGGCCCGTTGCCGCGCCTCCCGATCCAGGAGTGAACCGGCCGCCACCAGCCGGCCGGGATCGGCGATGTGGACCCAGATCCGGCAGCGGCCGTCTGAGAGGGTTTCCAGGGAAAGGGCGTCGTCGATCTCCTCGGTTTCGGCGTCATCGAGGCTGTAGGTGCGCAAGCCGGTGAGATCACAGCGGCTCGGGTCGCTGGCGGCCTCCTGATCGGCGCTGGCCATGAGCCGGCTGGCCTCCTCGAGCAGTTCGGCGCTGAAGCCCCGCTCCCAGACAGTGCGGCGCATCGAAGGGAGGCCATGGGGCTCCCATTGGCCCAGATCCACCAACAGATGGCGGAGCGAACCGGCTTCCGCGGCGCAACCGGCCTGCTGCAGGCCGCGACGCAGCTCAGGGGACAAGCTGACATCGCTGGAGCCCGCAGCGATTGAAATCAGGAGATCAAGCTCATCACGCTGGG
The DNA here is from genome assembly GCA_013203655.1 of Cyanobacteria bacterium bin.51. Lineage (GTDB taxonomy): Bacteria > Cyanobacteriota > Cyanobacteriia > PCC-6307 > Cyanobiaceae > Regnicoccus. The sequence goes on along the minus strand of JABMPN010000005.1, from coordinate 8,077 downwards.
GGGCCGCCAGAGCCGCCGGCTCGATTGGAAGGCGCTGACGCAGCAGCTCGAACCAGGCGTCGCGGCGTTGGTCGGCGAGGCGAGCAAGGCGCCGCTCACGCCGCAACTGCCTCAGGTCCTTCAGCGAGCGGGGCTGGATTTCAGCGTTGCGCCAACGAAAAAAGAGTTGATTGCCCTGCTGCAGCGCCAACCAGCAGGCCGCCCGGGCCGCCGGGGTATCGGCGCTGGCCACGAGCCCGACAAAGTCCTCGAGCGTGCAGGCCTGATCGCCAAGCAACATCCAAGCGGCAGCCAGATCCCTGGGGCCAGGATCGAGGTCGAGAAGGGCAGCCTCAGAAAGCTGCCAAGGGGCTCGGTCGATCCGGCCCGCCGTTGCCTGGCTGTCAGGGGAAACAGCGATCAGATCAAGCTGCCGCAGTGGAAGCTGCTGAGAACGCCCCGACCAACCAACGCAGAGGCTTGCCTTGGAGCCATGGAGCGCCACCAACACGGCCAGTTCCGGTCCCTTCGGACCGATCAGGCCAATCAAATCCCCCGGTTGCAGGGCCAAGGCGCTCCTCAGCCTTCAGGATTCACGAAGGGAAGCAGAGCCAGAATGCGAGCGCGCTTCACTGAATTGGTGAGATCACGCTGCTGCTTGGCCGTGAGACCTGTGAGGCGGCGGGGCAGGATCTTGCCATGCTCGGTGATGAATTTCTTGAGAAGATCGACATCTTTGTAGTCAATCGGATCACCGGGCTTGATCGGTGAGAGACGCTTTTTGAAAAAAGAACTGGACATGAAATTGAAACTGGCAAAAAGGAAGAAGGGTTGACTGGCAAGACACTGGGGATCGAACGAAAGATCGAACAATCACTCCCGTGCAGAACTCACTTGATCTCTTTATGGATCGTGCTTTTGTTGCAGTGAGTGCAGAACTTCTTCAACTCAAGCCGTTCGGTGGTGTTACGGCGGTTCTTCTGGGAGGTGTAACGAGACACCCCCGGAGACCGCTTGGCGGGATTGGACCGACATTCCGTGCACTCAAGAGTGATCACGAGCCGGACGCCCTTGTTTTTGGCCATGTAAGGACGTGCGCCGCTTGTGCGATGCGAACTGACAACATCTGATCTTACCTCCAGAGCCCCCCGCCACCTCTCCTTAAGATCGGCAGGCCTTTGATGGTCCAGGACAAATGCGGGTCTCGCTCCAATGGCTGCGGGAACTCGTGGCCTGGGATGGACCGGTGACGGAGCTTGCCGATCGGCTCTCGATCGCCGGCTTCGAAGTCGAGCAGATCGAAGATCTCGCTGCCAGCGCCGCAGGCGTGGTGGTGGGTCAGGTGCTGGAGAAAACCCCCCACCCCAACGCCGACAAGCTCAATGTCTGCCGCGTTGACATCGGTGCTGAAAGCCCGCTTCAGATTGTTTGTGGTGCCGCCAATGTGCAGGCTGGCCAGCGGGTGCCGGTCGCCCTGGTTGGTGCCCACCTGCCCGCCGTCGCCCTGTCGATCAAGCCTGCTGAGCTCAGGGGCGTCGCCAGCAGCGGCATGATCTGCTCCCTCAAGGAGCTGGGCCTAACTGACGACTCCGGCGGCATTGCCGTGCTCGATGCGCTGCTGGAGACGGTGCCACCGCTCGGCAGCCCTGTCGGTCCCAGCCTCGGCCTCGACGACCAGGTGCTGGAGCTGGCCATCACCGCCAACCGCCCCGATGGTCTGTCGATGCTGGGCATCGCCCGGGAGGTGGCCGCCCTGACCGGAGCCTCCCTTCAGCCCACCACTCCCGCCCCGGCGATCGCGGCGCAACCCCTGCCGGTGGCAGCCGCCGATCAGCAGGCCATCGAAGCCGGTGGCCTCTTCAGCCTCACCGCCCTCACCGGGGTGACCGTGGCTGCCTCCCCCAAATGGCTGCAACAACGTCTGGAGCATGCCGGCCTGCGGCCGATCAACAACGTTGTCGATGTCACCAACCTGGTGATGCTCGAAACCGGCCAACCCCTCCACGCCTTCGATTCCGACCGTCTGGCCAGGCTTGGCGGCGGTGAGGCAACAGCCCAGCGGATTGGCTTGCGCGAAGCGCGCCGTGATGAAGCCTTCACCAGCCTCGACGGCCTGGAGCATCGCCTCAGCAGCGAGGCCCTGGTGGTGACCTATGCCGGCACGCCTGTGGCCCTGGCCGGGTTGATCGGCGGGGAGAACAGCTGCGTGCAGCCGACCAGCACCAACCTCTGGCTTGAGGCCGCCGTCTTCGCGCCCCAGGCGGTCCGACGCAGCGCACGCAGCGTCGGATTACGCACAGACGCAAGCCTGCGCTTTGAAAAGGGTCTGCCGCGGCAGGTGACCCTGGCGGCAGCGGATCGGGCCGTCGCGCTCCTGCAGGAGATCGCCGGCGCCCAGGTGGGCGAACGCTGGCTGCATCAACGACCAGGGCCGCCGCCGCCGCCCCTGGAACTGCGCCGCAACGCGCTGCATCAGTTACTCGGTCCGGTGCTCGTGGACGGCGCCGAAGAGGATCTGGACGATCAGCGGATCAGTTGCACCCTCGAAGCTCTCGGCTGCCAGCTCGAAGCGGGTGACGGGGGCTGGACCGTGACGGTGCCCCCATCGCGGGCGATGGACCTGCAACGGGAAGTCGATCTGATCGAGGAGGTGGCCCGGCTGGTTGGATACGACCAGTTCGCCAGCCACCTGCCTGATCCACTCTGCCCAGGGGGGCTTGAGCCAGCCCAACGGGCGGAGCGACGGCTGCGTCAGGCCCTCTGTTCAGCTGGCCTGCAGGAACTCTGCGCCCTTTCCCTGGTGCCGGCGGAATCAAGCATCGGCACGGCGCTGCGGGTGCCCCTGGCCAACCCCTTGCTCGCCAATTACAGCCACCTGCGCGACAACCTGATCGAAGAGATGCTGCAAGCGGCTCGCCGCAATCTGCAGGCGTCGCGAGCCGGTTTCTGGGGCTTCGAAATCGGCACTGTGTTCAGCCCTCCTGCCCATGGGAACGAGGTTCCCAGGGAGCATCTCGAACTCGCTGGGATCATCTGCGCTGAGCGGCGCAGCGAGCTCTGGAGCAGTGGCGGCAAACCCAGCCATCCGGATTATTTCCAGGCACGCGGCGTCTTGCAACAAGCGCTGGCCAGCCTGGCCATTCCCTGCGTCGATCGATACCTGGGTGACCCGTTGCTGCTGCATCCCGGCCGTGCCGCTGAGTTGGTTGTCGAGGGCCAGGTGGCCGGCTGGTTCGGCCAGCTCCATCCAGCTCGGGCCGAAAGCCTCGACCTGCCCGAAGCCACCTATCTGTTTCAGCTGGATCTCGCCTCCCTGCTGACGGCGGCCACACGGCGCAACTGTTGGCAGCCCAGTTTTGCCCCCTACGCGACCGTGCCTGCCTCAGAAAGGGATCTGGCGCTTGTGGTGCCAGCAACGGTCACAGCCGGCGAACTGCTGGCTGCGATTCGCAAAGCCGGTCAACCGTTGCTGGAGTCCGCTGAATTGATCGACCGCTATGCCGGTGATCAGGTCGGCGCCGGAGCCGTCAGCCAGGCTTTCCGCCTGCGCTACCGCGATCCCCGCCGCAACCTGACCGAAGCCGATGTGGAGCCCAGCCACAGCGCGATCCGTGACGCCTTGGCCAAGCAGTTCGGCGCCCAGCTCAGGAGCTGATCACTTTCTCAAGCACGGCCAACGCCTCGACATGGCTGGTCTGGGGGAAGAAGTCGAGCGGTTGGATGCTGCTCACGACCAGGCGACCATCGGCGCTCAGCCTGGCCAGATCCCGCGCCAGACTGGCCGGATTGCAGCTGAGGTAGGCCACCCGTGCGGGAGGGTCAGCCACGATGGCCTCGCAGACAGTGTGCGGCAGCCCCTTGCGGGGCGGGTCGAGCAGCAGGGCATCGGCGTGGCGCAGGGCTTCGGGCAGGCCAATCGCCACATCGGCTGCCTCCAGTTCCACGTTGTTCAAGCCGTTGAGAGCGGCATTGATGCGGGCCTGCTCAACACTGCCGGCCTGTTGTTCAAGGCCCAGGACCTGGGCGCCGGCAGCCGCCAACGGCAGGGTGAAGGTACCGATACCGCAGTAAGCATCCACAATTCTGCGATCAGGCGAGGGCTGCAGGGCCTGCAATAGCAAGGGCAGCAGTTGCTCAGCCTGGGCAGTGTTGACCTGGAAGAAAGTATCGGGACCGATCTGATATTGAAGGCCGGCGAAACGCTCGATCAACCAGGGACGCCCGGCGATGCAGCGGGTGGTCGGGCCCATCAGAGTGTTGTTGGGCCGGGGCTGGAGGTTGAGGCATACCCCGACCAGCTCGGGCCAGCGCTCCATCCAGATCGCGGCCTGGATCGCCAGATCGGGGAGGTCATCATGGCTGCTGACCAGGGTCAGCAGTACTTCGCCGCTGTGATGGCCCAGCCGCAGGGCCAGATGCCGCAGCCCACCGCCTTCACTGAGGTTCACGTCCACAGGCCAGTCGCTGACCTCCAGATCGTGTTTAAGCGGAGCAATCAAACGATCCAGGCGGGGATCGAGCACCGGACAGCGGTTCATGTTCACGATCCGGTGGCTGCCACTGCGGTAGAAGCCAGCTCGCAAGCGCCCCTCAGGGGTGCGCTCGAGGGGGATCACCGCCCGGTTCCGGTAACCGGTGGGAGCCTGGGCCGGAATGATCGGCTCGATATCGATGCTCAGCCCGCCAATGCGGCGCACGGTTTCCTGGACCAGCGTCTGCTTCCAGAGCGCCTGGGCCTGGTCTTCAAGGTGTTGAACACTGCAACCACCGCAGTCGTTAGCGAGGATGCACGGGGGTTTGCGGCGATCGGCTGAATCGTTGTGGCGCGTGATCAGCTCGGCCACCAGATGGCGCTGAGCCCGGTGCTGAACCCGCACGCGCACGTTCTCGCCGGGGAGAGCATTGGGCACGAAGACCACCAGTCCAGACTCACCCTCAGCGGAATCAGCCGTGCGGGCCACACCCTGCCCCTCGTGGTTGAGGCCGTTGATGCACAGCTCCAGTTCGCTGCCTGTTGCCGGCAAGCTAGAGACCATTAACAGCACCCCATCAGCAAGACCCCAGCACCGGGTTCAGCCCAGCAGAAACAGGCTTTGACCCTAGATGCAAAGGGGCATTACACATGACTCCCTTGGGGCTCCCCTGAGCCAAAGGGTCGATAGGATGCCGTGGCGCGTGGTCGAGTGAATGAGCGTTGTCCGGGATCTGATCCTGCAAGCCGATGATCAGCTTCGCTACCCAAGCGGCGGTGAATTGAGTTCGATGGCGCAGTTCCTTTCGGGCGGAACCCAGCGCATCAGAATTGCCCGGGTGCTGACCGAAAACGAGAAAAAAATTGTCAGTGAATCGGCCCGGCAGCTGTTCCAGCTCAAGCCCGACTACGTCGCCCAGGGGGGCAATGCCTACGGGCAGCGACAGCGGGCCCAGTGCCTACGGGATTTCAGTTGGTACCTGCGCTTGGTCACCTACGGCGTGATGGCCGGCAGCACCGAAAAAATCCAGGAGATCGGCTTGGTCGGTGCCAGGGAGATGTACAACAGCCTGGGCGTTCCGATGGCCGGCATGGTGCAGAGCATGCGCAGCCTGAAAGCCGCTTCCTTGGTGCTGCTCGGCACTGAAGACGCCGCCGTTGCCTCGCCCTATTTCGACTTCCTGATCCAGGGCATGCAGACCTCGGTCTAGGGCTCCACCTAGTCAGCCACCTTTGCTCAGCGAGGACGGCCCCCTGCCGAGGGTTTTCAGCAGTCGGAAGCCCCATGCTGTCCAAAAGGTCTGTACCCAAAAGGGGCATGGAACAGGCCCCAAGGCCGCTGCAGGCTCGAAAGGCTTCGCCATGAATCCAGTCCTGGATTCAACATTGGACCTATTTCAGTTCTCATCCGAGACAGGCAAAACTCTCTTGCAAGACCCGCAGTCCTGCAAAATGGTCGAGCCAGAGTCATGGCTATAAAACTGGTCTCTACAAGGGACTACCTGTAAGTCTCGATTGAGAAAGCTTGTGCATTCACCTCAGCGGGCTTGCAGCAGACGAGTGCGGCGGGCGCCCTACGCACTGTGGGTCGAACGCACCTGCCAAATCATGCCAGCACAATGGCTCAATAGACGCCGATTAGTCTTATAGCAAGACTGATAATAAGAATCAAATGAGACGCGTTAGGGCAATCCAAGACTTATTTCGAGACTGAGAATAGGACTTGAATGGGAATCACGGGAGACGCAACCAGGCAGTTCCAAAGCGGACCGGAGGAGAGCCCAACTCGGCATCGAAACATTGAGGAGATCGGCACGCGGGTCGTCATGGGACTGACTAGCAGAAGACGCAGTGGTCAGATGAAATCACCTGAAATCTGCGTTTTCTCGGCAGGGTGCATCAAGTCCAATCTCACGAACTTGGTGCGCAAACAGCCCTGGTTTTCGACAAAAGCCATCGATCGCAACATTGACATTCACCATCCTCGCCGTTTCCACACGTCCTGATCGCTGGCAGGAACGCAGAACGAGCAAAGCGGACGCGCTGACCTGCTTGCGTACCTGCTTAATGAGCAGGTACGCAAGGGCATGAAACCCAGTTTCAGCAAGGATTTAGAGAAGGGCTCGTTGGCACTGGACATCGGCAAACGATCGGATTGGACAACAAATCCGCAGGGCAGAAACCTGAAGTCCGATTGCCCAAACCCGAAACTTGAAGGGAACCTGATAACCGAAACCCGTAACCAGAAATCCGAAATCAGATCGCTGACGCCTGCAGACCGGGGCGAGAGCAGCCACAAACGCAAGAGCCAAACCACTTGATCATTCTGCTCATACAAGACTCGGTCCAAGACCAGTGATAGGACCCGTATGCGTCCAGTGAGTCACTCAGGCCTTGGTGCGGTAGAGCTCCTTGAGCAGCTGGTAGGCCTCGTTGAGACGCCGCATCGCATCGGCACTGCCACCTGCGTCGGGATGGTGATTCAGGGCCTGCTCGCGGTAAGCCTCCCTGATCTGATTGAGACTGAGGCGATGGCCGGTCTGGGTGGGCAGGTTCAGCTGACCCAGGGCCCCCTGCAGCGTCATGGTGTGCTCCAGGGTCTGGAAGGAGGTGCCGCGATGGCGCCGGCGGAAGCGGTGCACGAAACGACGGATCAAGGTGGGGATCCGTAGCGTCAGGGTCTCAGTGCTGAAGGGGTCCTCGAGCAATCCGGCAGCCACCATCACCCGATCGAAACTGGCCGGCCCAGCCGGCCAGGCCGGGATGACACCGAGAATCCACTGCTCAGCCAACGACCAGGTGAAGGGGCGGCCATCGGATTGGTCGGACTGGGGCCAGATCTCCTGGGCCAGCCAGATCATGGAGGCTTCCAGCACCGCCGCATTGGCCTCCGTCCCATAAAGGGTCAGCCAATGCTCCCGTGTGGCCAGCAAGGCTTGCTCCAGATCGATCGGGGCCAACGGCGGCAACGGTTCCAGGCTCCGCGTCGATCCTGTCGGACGGGGATGCAGGCTCTGGCGCAACCGGTCGGATTTCTGCTTGACAAACCCAGGCAGATCAATCCCCGTGCCTCGGCCCCGTGATCCCGCAGCCGCCTGTGGATCAGGGGCTCGCGCGGCTTCCGGAGCGAGCAAGCCCTCAGCGACAGCCTGGTCAGCAGGAACAGTAAGTGCCTCTGGCGCGTCTGGCGGAGTGCTGGCCGCTTCGAAGTCGAAAACCAGTTCGGCTTGGTGGCTGTTGGCAAGGAGCACGAGAGAACCATTCTCATGCAAGACGAGCGCGTCTTGATTGTCGTCTTCGTTTTCGAGATCGTCCTCACCGCTGAACAGATGGTTGAGAAGTCGCTCCAGGGCATCGCCCCGTTTGCGATACCCCCACTCGCTGCAGAGCTGATCGAACTGCGCAAGACGATCCAAGGGCAGATCGAGGCTGAAACGCTTTCGTATCGGTCGTTCAGCTTCTGCCACGACTGCTCCTTCCTCTGCTCACCGGTGGTGCAGACCTAACGCTCCATCATCTGGTTGAGGAAGTCTTGCTGGGCAGTGGCGGCCTGCTGATAACGATCCAGCAACGACTGGGTGACCTGGGGAGACTCCCTGTTGCCTGGGAGGCCCGGGGTTGTTTCAG
>JABMPN010000074.1 GCA_013203655.1 Cyanobacteria bacterium bin.51 | reverse complement strand
TTCGGTTCAGCCCTCTGATCATTCCTTCAGGGCCTGGCCGCAGGCCTTCCTGGCAACAGCTGTTGCCTGCAGGGAAACGTGCATGAACCATCAGGACCGAGAGCACCTGGCCGAGCAGACCCAAACAGTGGTTGCAACAGTGGTTGCCCTCAGGCTGCGGCCTGCGGCAGTTCCCCCTCCACCAGGAATAGCTCCCGGGGGAAGCGATGCACCCTCCCATCGTCATGACTCAGGAAGGACGCGTGATCGCCGTTGACCTCGCCGGTGATCTCCACCTGATCAAAAGGCGTGGAGACCAGTGCCGCCGGCGTGAACACCCCCACCTGGACAAGCGACTCACTGGTGCGGGCGCTCAGGTACTCAAACGCCTCGAGTCCCACCTCCCTCATCCAGGTCCCCAGCCTTTGGGTGGGTCCGTCGTGCAGTGGGTCCCGTAGGGCGGCCTGAGCAGCGGCGTCAGCCACAACCTGAAGCTGCAGGCCCCGGCTGGTTTGTAGCACCACCGAGAAAAGGGTCTGCCGGCGACGGATCGGTGCCTTGGGTGGGTCGCTGAATCCTTCCCAGAAGAGCAGCGCGTCGTACGCCCCCTCCACCAACGAACCGATGCGCGTGCGGGAGCCATAGAACATCCCCCGATGCTCTCGACCCCCGAAGCGGGAGCCATGCCGCAGCGGCGGGTAGCGGAACGGGGTGGTGAGCAGCGGATGGCTGGTTTCCACCAGGGCCTCCAGCCGCGCCAGCTGGTCGAGGTCATCCACCAGGGGGCCAAGCGAATCGATGCCCTGCTGCTGCACAAGCCGCAGCACCGTTCCCGCCAATGGGACCTCCGCTGCGGCCTGCACGATGGCGAGCAGATCCATGGCCGTCAGATTCGGGCGCGCATGGCATCGAGGTAGTGCACGATCTCCACCAGATCCTCGGTTCGCTGCCCCTGTTCAGCCGGCACGCCGCCGGTGTGGCGGTTGGCGGTGTGAAACCAGTGGCGCATCTGCTCGCGGTCATTGCCCACCAGCACCGCCAAGCTCCGGTAAAGACGCACCACCAACAGGGCCAGCTCACCGGTCTTGGAGGCCGGCTCGATGCCCTTGCCCCGGGCAAAGAGAGAGCGATCGCGACCCAGCACCCGCGCCAGGGCCGAGCGGCTCAGCTCCAGCTCATCTGAGGCCCGCAGCACCGCCTGGATCAGCAGCTGGGCATCCGTGAGCGGAGTCGTTGATGCGGCGAGCGGGGGCGAGCGATCAACAACGGCCATCAACCTGATGCATTTGCATCAAATATAGCCAGTATGAGTGGGAATCAGCAGTGAAATGGCCAAGGGCGTGTCCTGCTCACAGCAGCGGATCGTCCACCAGGGGCTCCTCCAGGGCACGGCCGGGCGCGTAACGGTGCCATCACGATTGGCCTCCGGCAGGGTGGCCACCGCCCAGCGGCTTGGCCGACTGGCACAGCCCTTGCCCTACCAGGAACCATGGGTAGGCCTGCGCGGCGGACCCCATGACTCAGTATTGGAGTCGAGCAACCCACAAGCGGTGTGCTTTTGATCCAGCCATGAACCCAGTGCTTGAAGCGATCTTCGGTAACCGCACGGCGGCATGGGTGCTGTTGTTTCTGCAGTGCTACGGGGAAGGGCATGCCCTGCGCATCGCCAAGACGTTCGGCTTTGGGTTGAACATGACCCAGCGTCAGTTGAAGCGCCTGGAAGAAGAGGGTGTGCTGGTGAGTCGATTGGTGGGCAACATCCGCCTCTTCGCCTTCAATGATCGGAATCCAACGGTGCGCAATCTCAGGCGGCTACTTGAAGAAGAGCTCAAGCTGCTGCCTGATGAGCAGGTACAGCAGTATTTCCGGCAGGGGCAACGGCCGCGTAAGGCGGGCAAAGTGTTGGTCAGCCATGGTTGAAATCACAGAAGCCACCAGCATTGAAGAGCTTGCGGTGATCATCAGTGAGGCGTTGGAGGCGGCAGGGATCACCGCCACTTTGTCGGGAGGTGGGGCGGTATCGATTTACAGCAAGAACCAGTACATGAGTCATGACCTCGATTTTGTGACGTCAGCGGATCACAAGAGCCTGCTCAAGGCGATCGCTCCACTGGGCTTCACCCAAGGTGCTTACAAGCGGCTCTACGAACATCCCCGTACGGAGTGGCTGGTTGAGTTTCCTGCCGGGCCCCTTGGCTTTGGAGAACGGACCGTGGATCATCGATCCATTGGCTTGCTGCAAACCGAGCACGGTGCTTGACGGGTGATCACTCCTACCCTTTGTGTGATCGACAGGTTCTCAGTCTATCATCACTGGAGTGACCCCCAGAGCTGGGATCAGGCCATCTTGGTATGCAAGAGCAACCATATCGACTGGGACGACATTGCACTCTGGGCCATAAATGAGAGGCCGGTATTTCTAGAGATCGAGAGATTGCGTGCAGAGGCAGGTTTGACATCATGACGATCCGAAAGAGCTGATCGAGTGAGTCCCGGCGCTGGCCAAGGATGCCAGGATTCCGAACAATGCCAGCGCCACCTCATGCCCCTGCCCCAGCTGATGCCGCTGTTGGCGGCCGTGGCGCTCGCCCCTTGCCCTGCTGGCGTGAAAGCGCAGCTGGATGGCCTCTACCGCTGGCATGGGGCTGGGCAGGAGCTGCGCGGTCCAATCGAGCTCAAGAGCCAGCAAAGCCGCTTCACCGCTGAGCTGTACCAGAAGCTGCGGCGCGCCTATGGGCTCGATCAAGCCAGCGGCCGTTTCGTTGACTTCGATCTGTTCAGCGGCACACAGGTGGGGACCTTCGGCGCGAAGGTGCTGGCAGGCCTGCGCAACCGCCCCTTGGAGGCGCCGCATCAGCTGCGCTATCAGCTGGTACGCGGCCCTGCCGGCAGCTGGAAGATTGCCGACATCGTCTATTCCCATCCGGCTGGGTTCCGCCTTTCCAGCTATCTCGCCGAGCTGCTGGCGCCCCAGCCCTGATCGCTGCAGGAACCCTGCGGATCACGTCGATGGATGGCAAAGCAGGACGGCCAAGGGTTTTCGACTAGCCTGTACCTACATTTCCGTACACACGCGCTAGCAGCCCATGGACGTGCTTCCCAGCCGGGTGTTCATGAACGGCAACAGCCAGGCCGTGCGCATCCCTGCCGAGTTCCGCCTCGCCACCATCGGGTGCAGATCACCCGCAGCGCCAGCGGTGATCTGATCATTCATCCCTGCCC
>JABMPN010000073.1 GCA_013203655.1 Cyanobacteria bacterium bin.51 | reverse complement strand
GGCTTCTTCTGCTGAAGCCTGTGGATGCGCTTCTCCTCATCCCAGAATCCACGCTGTCCCATTCAGCTGTGTTGAACTGAGCCAATTCTATTACATCTTTAACAGGCGGTCAGGGCGTGGCGAAGATTTTTCGAGGTGCCCATAAGCGTCAATATTGCGATTATTCACTCCTCTGAAGTGAGCGTACAATCGCCTCACAAGATATTGACAGCCAGCTCTAAACATCTTGAAGGTCTGTCGATCGCTCTTATGGATTGATCGCCTGCGTATCAAGGCAACTCAAGTCTCATGAATTGGCCTATATTCCGCGTGTCTAGCGAACTATCCAGTGCTTCAACTGCTGAGTGTGAGTGTGAGTGCTGAGTACTGAGTGCTGAGTGCTGAGTGCTGAAATAACCTCGCTTTGTACATTGACATCTCTCAGACTTCGCCAAAGACTCACTCTCTGTTCATGAAGGCCGCGCACTCAAGTTGCGCCACTCCGCCACCACGAACGGAGGCACAGGCAGCTCAGTGAACACCCCCGGCAACCGCATTCTCAGCGGTCGGTCCTGGCTCAGTTCCGCCAGCAGAGGGGCCAGATCGAATTCGGCGGCGGCGGAGCGGTTGTCAGCCGCCAGCTGGCTGCTGGCCAGGGTCACATCCTCCAGCTCCCAGTGGTAGCGGCCGGAGCGCACCAGCAGGGGGGTGGGGTGATCGAGCCGCACCTTGCCTGGATAGCCGACGATCCGCAGACGCAGTAGCCCTCCAGGCGGACCCTCGCGATAGCCCACCAGTTGCCAGCTCTGGTCGTCGAGGTCCCGCAGGCTTTCGAGGCTGCGCAACACCGGAGTGCCGTTGGCGTCGGGGTGGGCGTGGAGCTGGGCCAGGGGGCCAAACGCCACAGTGGCAGTGGCAGCCGCAAGGGCATTGGCAGGCGCAGGGAAGAGCAGCAGGCCGGCGAGGACTACGAACAGGGCCAGCTGACGGATGGCTGCAGCGGAACGAGCCTTCATGGCCGTGTTCATGGCTCCCGCGCGGCGCCAGGGATCGGCTGCCAACCGGTGTGGGTGGCCCAGAGGGCCCAGATCGCCATCGCCCGCAGGTAATGGCAGGCCCGGAAGGTGCCCGCTGCCGTGATCGCCTCGGGAGTGCGGAACTGCAGGCCACCCGCATACACCTGGTTCACCACCGCGCTGCTGACCGCCAGAGCGGTGTCTGTTTCGCCCATCAGGCGGTAGTAAGCGGCGATACCGAAGTTGATGCCCGTCCACACCTCCAGCGGATGGGTGCCATCGGGATCGAGCGGGGTGCCGTCGCGACGGAGTCCGTTGGCCATCCCCAGCCGCCCGCCCTCGAAGCGCTCAAAGCAGGCCTCGCGAATGGCGACGAGCGACGAACGGGACCGCTCCTCGGCCACCACCGGCGGCAGGCCCAGCAGACGGGCGTAGAAATCGCCACAGAGTTGGTCGGCCATCACCACCGGGGTGCCGCTCTCGGCATCGATCCGGTAGTACTCCCCGTTCCAGAGCAGGGCATCGAAGTTCGTGCGCGATTGCTCCAGCCAACCGCCGAACTCCCGTTGCACGTCTGCGGTGTCGAGACCCAGCTCCAGCTGCAGCCGTTGGGCCATCGCCAGGGCCGCCTCCAGCGCCGCGATCCAGAGGGCGCCACAGTAGGCGCTCACCCCCTGCAGCGGCCAGTCATCGAAGGTCTGGTCCGGCGCGCCGCCGTTGTCAGGCAGGCCGTCGTTGTTGGCGTCAAATTGCTTGAGATAGCGCAGGGCTTCGACAGCAGCGGGCCAGCAATCGGCCAGGAAACGCAGGTCTTCGCCGCCGGGGGCCAGCTTGAAGCTGCGCCACACCTGCAGCACGAAGTCGGAGGCCAGGTCCTTCCAGAGGTTGCAGTCCTGATACGCGGTGTAATTGGTGGCATCGAAGGGGCGTTCGTTCGGGGCGCCGAGGTCGTGGGGGGTGGCACCAGCAACCTTGCGGGGCGCCTCCACTCGCCCCTTGCCCTGGGTGAAATACCAGCCGATCGGCCGGGGAGTGGCATCGGCGGCCGGGATGGCGCGGGCAAAGCTGCGCAGCACCGCCTTGTCAAGTTCAGGCCAGAGCTGCAGCAGGGCGAAGGAGCCATAGAGGCGCACGTCGAGGCTTTCGTACCAGGCGTAATCGAGGCACTCGAGCACCCCGAAGCGACCCACCGGATCCCCAGGGCCAGCGGCGGTCCAGAGGCTGCCGCCGCTGGCGAGGTCGTAGAGCTCGTTGAACAGGGCCATGCGCACGGCCTCGGGCAGGTCAGTGCGCTCCAGCACCGGTTGCTGCCAGGCGTCGATCTGTTGGCGCCAGCTGGGCCAGTCGGCTAAGGCCTCGGTTGCGATCGCCACGGCGTTGTCGCCACTGGCACCGAAGTGGTCAGTGTAGCGGCGCAGGGCCCCCTGGCCGGTGGCGAAGGCCGTGAGCGGCAGGTCCCAGCTGATCACCAGCGGCAGCTCGATCTCAGCGCCCGGCTCCAGCCGGAAGCGCAGAGCCAGCGCGGCGCTGGCCTGCTCGCCTGCGCGGCTGCGTCGGTCGTTGTCGCTGGCGGGGATCGAGCCATCGCGGGCGAAGGGTTCCCAAATTTCGGCGCCATCACCACGGGGATCCCAGCGGCTGCAGCGCAGCACCTCCACTCCCGGCAGATCGGCAGGCACCGCCAAACACCACTGGCCTTCGCCCTCCGCCAACGGCTGGCTGCGCCGCCCCTCCAGCAGCACCCCCTGGAGGGCGTCGGTGTCAACGCAGCGATTGCGCTGGCCCTCGCCGCGGCCGATCGCCGGCAGATAAGTGTGCTCCGGGCTGCCGTCATCGCGGAAGTGGACGGAGGCGGAGGGATCGGTGTTGGTGAACCAACCCAGCGTGTTGCGCCAGCTCAGCAGCAGGGACAGGTCCAGCGGCGCGTCGGTGGGATTGGCGAGCCGCCAGCGAAACACGGCCACCGGATAGCTGCTGCGCTGGTAATCGCCCGGCAAGATCGGGCTGAACGCCTCGCAACCCACCGACGCTTTGAACACACCGCTGTGCTCGACCCAGCTCAGCGGATAGCGGGCGGCGTAGGTGCCGGTGCTCTGCTCAGGGGTGCTGGCCGGGTACCACTGCCAGGCACCCAGGGGTGGCTCCAAGGGTGGTTCGCCGGGCTCCTGGCTGGAATCAACCGGACGGGAATCGTCACGCTGCGGGGCGATGGCCAGGGCGTGGGCGCGGCGGCTGCTGCCGTCGCTCTCAAAGAGGGCGAACTGGCAATCCGGCAGGACCCCGAACCAGTGCTCACCGCCATCGAGATGCCAGAGGTTGACCTGGCCATCGGGGGAGCGGCCGAAGCAACCGGCGCCGAAACCGCCCAGGGGCATGCCGTGGTTAGGGCCGTCATCCAGATTGCTGGCGTAACGGACGGTGTAGGGCGCCTCCCAGCCCAGGCCGAAGGGCCGCTGCCAACTGGCGGCCGGTGCCTGGTAGGGCTGACTGGAGCCGCGGCCGCGCAACAGTTTCGAGAAGGCGGTAAGACCGAAAGGCGCCATCGAGCCAGGGAAAGTGGAGTCAGCTTGTCAGAACTGATCCAACAGGTTGGCGACGGCCAGGCCCAGGTCGGTGCCGAGCAGATAGCCAAGGGGCCAGCGGCGTAGGCGCTGGATGAGCAGAAGCAGGAGGGCCTGCATGGCCACAGTGAGGGCGGCGTAAAGCAAGACCCAGGCCTTAGGCGGCACCGTTGCGGTTCAAGGCTGGCCACTGGGCCGCGAGCAGGACCAGGCTGGTGATCACGTCCGAGGGCAGCACCACGGCGATGCCTGCCAACCGGGACCCGGAAAGGGGCCAATAGGCGCCTGGCCTGGGGCAGAACCCGGCGCAGATCGACGGCCAGCAGCCACTGTGCGACCGGCCAGTGCAAAGCCGGAGGCCGTGATCCCGGCAATCAGCGCCAGGGTGGCAAAGCTGCTCATTGGTTGCGGCTCACGTCCTGATCGATCAGGGCATCGAGGGTGATGGCCGAACGCACCAGGGCCTGATAGCGGAGCACGACGCGCCGATTGCGCTCCAGCCAGAGGCCCGGGTCTCCCTCTGTCACGCCGCCACCCACCCCGTCGCCGGCCAGGAGCTCCAGCTCCCCCTGACGGCCCAGCAGGGCCAGCACCAGTTCATGGATGCGCTGGCGGCGGTCGGGATCGGCCAGGGAGGACATCGGCAGGCGGCAGCAATCTGCCGGGCATCATGGCGAGGGGACCTGGAATCCATGAACGACGACGCCAGGCTTGATGTGATCGGCACCGATGCCGGCGGCCTCGAGTCCCTCTCGGCCCAGTCCCTGGGGCTGGTGCACCGGGCCCAGCTGCTGGCGGCACCCTCACGCCTGCTGAGCGGTCTGGGGAGTTGCCAGGCGGAGCTGCACAGCAGCGACAGGCCCGATCAGCTGATTCCGCTGCTGCGGGCCTCCCTGGCTGCCGGTCGGGCCACCGTGCTGCTAGCCAGCGGCGATCCGCTCTGGTTCGGCATCGGTCGCCTGCTGCTGCAGCAGATCCCATCGCAGCAGCTTCGTTTTCATCCGGCGCCTTCCAGCCTGCAGCTGGCATTCGCGCGGATCGGCAGGCCGTGGCAGGACGCGAGTTGGATCAGCCTGCACGGCCGTGAGCCCGAGCCCCTGGCCCGCCGGCTGCAGCAGCGGCCGGCGGCCCTGGCGGTGCTCACCGATCCGGGCCGGGGCGGTGCTGAGGAGGTGCGCCGGATTCTGCGGGCTTCCGGCTTGGAAAAGGCTTACGCCGTCTGGCTTTGCGAACGGCTCGGCCATCCCGCCGAGCGGGTCTGGCGGCTAGGGGCGGAGGCGGGCCTGCCCGCCGACCTCGACCCACTGCATCTGGTGGTCTTGATCGCCGAGACCCCCGCCCCGCAAGATCCTGCTGCCCTGCCGCTGTTCGGCATCGACGACGGCCTCTGGCTGCAGCACCCCGATCGCCCTGGCCTGATGACCAAACGGGAGGTGCGGGTCCAGCTGTTGGCCGATCTGGAGTTGCCCTCAGACGGTGTGCTCTGGGACCTGGGCGCCGGAGTGGGCTCGATCGGTCTGGAGGCCCTGCGGCTACGCCCGAACCTGGGGCTCTGGGCGGTGGAGCGACGCGCGGGTTCGGCCGCCCTGATCGCCGCCAATGCCCAGCGACTGGGGGTGCATCCGGCGGGGGTGCTCGAGGGTGAGGCCCTGGAGCTGGTGGGAGCCGGGGCTGATGGGGCCACCCCCCCCCTGCCCGACCCCGACCGGGTGTTGATCGGTGGAGGCGGCCAGCAACGGGCCCCGTTGCTGCAGGCCGTTTTGGAGCGGCTACAGCCCGCTGGGGTGGTGGTGGTGCCACTGGCGACGGTGGAGGCCCTGGCCGAACTGCGCCCCCTGCTGGAGCGGGCCGGACTGGAGGTGCAGGTGAGCCAGCACCAGGCCTGGCGCGGGGCAGCCCTGGCAGGCGGTACCCGCCTGTCGCCGCTCAATCCCGTGCTGGTGCTGAAGGGACGTCGTTCCAGCGGATCGGCGCCGGGCTTCCCGGCCTGATTCCCAACCGGGCCGCCTCACCCGCATCAAGCTCGACAACGCCGTCGGCGGTCCCCGGAGAACGATAGCTGGGGCAGGGCAAGCGCGGGCAGGGAGGTGCCGCCGCCTCGATGGCGATGACCCGGCCGGCCCGCAGGAAGATCAGGTCGAGCGGAACCAGGGTGCGGTGCATCCAGAAGCTCAGGGGCGCCTCGGGCTCGAAGCGAAACCACATGCCCCGCAGCGCGCCAAGGGCCGGGCGTTGCATCAGTCCCCAGGCGTATTGGCGGGGGGTTCGGGGCACTTCCAGCTGGATGCAGGTGCCTGGGCCTGGGGCTAAGCCTTGACCTGGCTCCGTTGGCAGGCACCACTGGGCTTCGATCGGCAGGAACTGGGGAGGCTGCGCCGGGGTCGTCGCTTGCTGCGGAGCTGGGGACGGCGCTGACACTCCCAGAACTGACACGGCCAGTCCTGACGCCACCAATCCCGTTACCACCAGGGCGAAGCGGGCCACCAACTTTTTGGTCATGGCGCCGCTGGCGGCTGGCGCTCACAGAGGCAGTAGCCCCGCCCGCGCAAGGTGTGGATCAGCCGCCGTCCGCCTCCCTCCTCAAGTTTTTGGCGCAGATAGCGCACATAGACCTCGACCACGTTGCTGCCGGCGGTCTGCTGGGGGTCCCCCCAGGCTTCGCGCAGCAGCAGGTCCCGGCCAAGAACTTCGCCCTCATGGCGCATCAGCACCATCAGCAGTTGGTACTCCCTGGCGGTGAGAGCGATCACCCGGCCACCACGGCTCACCTCGCGCCGGCCGGTATCAACGCGGAGATCAGCCACCTGAAGCTGGCTGCTGGCCGGCAGGGGGCGATGAAGACGCAGGCGCAGGTGCGAGCTCAGCCGCAGCAGCAGGTCGCTCGAACCAGCCGAGGAGAGCCAGAAGTCGTCGGCGCCGGCGGTGAGGCAACTGGAGCGGCCCTCAATGCTGTCGGTTTCGATATCAAGCAAGAGGGGCATCCCCGGCAACGCCAGGCGCAGGGCGGGGAGCATCGCGAGCCCTTCGCTGCCACAGAGCAACGCCAGGGCAGGCGGTTCAGGCAGGGCACCCAGTCGGGCGATGCGGTAGCCGGAGGCTTCCAGCCTCGCCGCCCGGGCTTCGGCGGCAGGCCCCACCAGCAGGATCAGGGGGCCGCTCATCGTTGGCCAAGGCGTGGCTCTCCCCGCTGGCTGACCCCGGGTTCGGAGCTGCCCGGTTTGGCCACATGGGGCAGACCCCAGCCCAGCTTGTTGCGCAGCACCTGGAAGAACTCATGGTCTTGAAGGCGCACGAAGCGGGCGGGGTGTTCACTGCGGCGGATCAACACCCGATCCTCCGGCCAGATGTAGCAGCCCGCACTGCCATCCACCACCATCATCAGCCGCTCCGGTGTGGCTGGGAACACCGTGACGGGCTCGCGATCGCTGAACACCAGGGCGCGCGAGGCCAGGGAGTGGGGGGCGATCGGGGTGAGCTGCAGAACCGGGCAGTCGGGAGTGATCACCGGCCCACCGGCACTGAGCGCGTAGGCGGTCGAGCCTGTCGGTGTCGAGAGGATCACCCCATCGGCGGAGATGTCCACCGGCACATGACCACCAATGGCGATTTCGAAATGACACATGCTGGTGAGCGGCTCCCGGTGCAGGGCCATCTCGTTGAGGCAGAGCACCTGCCAGCGGCGCTGCTCACCGCGCATCACGCTCACCACCAGCATGGTGCGCTCCTCGACACTCCAGCGGCCCGCCTGCAACTGGGTCAGGGCCTGCTCAAGCTCATGCAGATAGGTTTCGGCCAGAAAGCCCATGTGGCCGGTGTTGATCGCCAGGATCGGCACACCGATCGGTGCGGTCTGGCGGGCCGCGGAGAGCACGGTGCCGTCTCCACCGAGCACGAGCGCCAGGTCCATCTCGCTGTGGAACTCCGGCGGCACGCAGGCGCTGTAACCGAGGGTCCTGAGGTGCTGGTCGGGATTGGCGAAACCGACCACCCCACCGGAGCTGCTGACGCGCAGAACACTGGTGCCGGCAGCACTGAAATGGGCTTCGATGGCGTTGGCCGTCTGAACGGCCAGGTCCTTGCCATCGTTGACGATCAGTCCAACGCAGGGCACCGATCGCAGGCGAGGAGGTGTCGAGTTTATGGGGCGCCCCGATACAACGGCTTGAAGACCTCAGAACAGGCGATTAACGCAAAGGCTTCAGAACTGCTCGAGGAAGCGGAGATCACTGCTGTAGAGCCGCCGGATGTCATCGATGCCGTGGCGGACCATGCAGAAGCGCTCGACACCAAGGCCAGCGGCGAAGCCGCTCCAGCGTTCCGGATCCAGGCCCATCCCCTCAAGCACGGCTGGATCGACCATGCCGCAACCCATCACTTCGAGCCAACGGCCGCGCCACTGCACATCCACCTCAGCCGACGGTTCGGTGAAGGGGAAGTAGCTGGCCCTGAAGCGCACCGGCAGATCCCCGAAGAACTGCTGCAAAAAGGTGGTGACGGTGCCGCGCAGGTGGCTGAAATCAAGACCTTCATCAATCGCCAACACCTCCACCTGGTGGAACACCGGCGAGTGGGTGGCATCCACCGCATCGCGCCGGAAGACCCGCCCCGGAGCCACGATCCGCACCGGCGGGGGCGTGCTCTCGAGGTGGCGGATCTGAACCGGTGAGGTATGGGTGCGCAGCAGGGTCGCCTCCGACAGATAAAACGTGTCCTGCATGTCCCGGGCCGGGTGATCGGGCGGGATGTTGAGGGCGCTGAAGTTGTAGTGGTCGCTCTCCACCTCCGGTCCCTCGGCGACCCGGTAGCCAAGACCGGAAAAGATGTCGACGATCTCTTCGATCGTGGCGATCAGTGGATGGCGGTGACCAGCCGGCACGTACCGGCACGGTGCCGTTACATCAAGGCGTTCAGCCTCGAGCTTCTGCTCCAGCACCACCTGTTTCAGCCCACCCAACCGCTCACAGAGCAGGTCCTGGAGTTGTTCCTTGAGCCGGTTGGCGCGTTGACCCACCAGGGGGCGTTCCTCGGCTGAAAGCCGCCCCATGGAGCCAAGCACCGCTGAAAGCCGGCCTTTTTTTCCGAGCAGCCCCACCCGCAGAGTCTCGAGATCGGCAGCGCAGCCGGCGGCCTGGATCGCGGCCGCCGCTTCTGCTTCCAGGCTGTCGAGTTGCTCGCTGAGCTGCTGGAGGCTGATCGTGGCGCTCACGGATCGGGGGCAGGATGGCTCGACTGTACGGATCGAGGCGGCCACGGCTGTGAGCGACCTAAGTTTCGCGTGGCTACTGCCCCGTGCGCTCAGACGATGCCTTTCCTGCGGATCCTGATCAGCAATGACGACGGGATCTTCGCTGAAGGGATTCAGGCCCTGGCCGCCGAGGCCGCGTCGAGGGGCCACCAGGTCACGGTGGTTTGCCCTGACCAGGAACGTTCCGCCACCGGCCACGGCCTGACCATGCAGGCGCCACTGCGGGCGGAGCGGGCCGATGCCCTGTTTGCGCCTGGGGTGACGGCCTGGGCCTGCAGCGGCACCCCTTCCGATTGCGTCAAGCTGGCCCTGGGCCGATTGCTGGAGAGACCCCCGGAGCTGGTGCTGTCAGGAATCAACCATGGCCCCAACCTGGGAACGGATGTGTTTTATTCCGGCACCGTTTCTGCGGCGATGGAAGGCACCCTTGAAGGGCTGCGGGCCCTGGCGGTGAGCAGCGCCTGCTTCCAGTGGCGCCACTTCGCGCCAGCTGCCACCCTGGCCCTGGATGTGGCCGAGCGCATGGTCGCTGCCGGCTGGCCCGCCGGACTGTTGCTGAATCTCAACGTACCGGCCCTGCCAGCCGGCGAGATCGGCCCGTTGCGCTGGTGCCGGCCGGCGATGCGCCGCTACATCGACCAGTTCGACAAACGCCTCGACCCCCGCGGCCGTACCTACTACTGGCTGGCCGGGGAGGTGGTGTTCGATCTGGAGTCGGGCACGGCTGGCCCGGCTGACTGGCCCACCGATGTGGCCCAGATTCATGCCGGTGGTAGTGCTCTCACCCCTCTGCAGCCCGAACTGTTCTGGCGGGGAAGCCTGGCTGAGCTGCCCTCGCTTCCCTCCATCCCCTCTCTGCCGTCCCTCTCACCCAGCCCGGGGGATTAGGGAGCCGAAAACCAGCATCTGAGCAACAGTCTGAGCAACATCAGGATGGCCGATACACCCTCTGCAGCAGCCAGAGGCTGACGCAGAGACCGATCAGGTGAGCAAAGAGCACCTGGGTGTTGCTCAGCACCGAGAGCATTTCGATCGAGGTGATCGGCAAGCCCATCAAGCTGCCGCGGGTGCCGGGGGGCACGGCCAGCTGGGCCCCGAAGAACCCCGGCACCTGCATCGAGGCCTGCACAAACAGGCTGCCGGCCAGGGCCTGGTAGCCAACAGCCGCCAGGCTGAGCCCGACCAGGTCGATCAGCAGGCTTCGTTTGATCAGGCGGCTGGTTTCGCCGCGGCTGGGCCGCACCGGACTGGCCAGGGCGCGGCCGCAACGGATCACCAGCCAGGCCTGCCACAGCGACCAGAGCAGCAGCAAAAACGACAGGGTGGTCAGCGACAGGCCTGGTCCGAGCCCCAGGGCCCGATTGGTGTTGGCCGCCAGCCTTCCGCTGATGTTGTTGAACAGCAGCACCACGACCACCACCACCCCCAGTGCCAGCTGGGTCCAGAACCGCCCCCAGCCGATGCGGCGCAGGGCCGCCGAGACCCTCTGAAGATCGAGCTGGTCGGCCATCGGGGCAAAACGTGCTGGAGCGGACCCCAAACTTGCCACGGCCCCATGGAAAGATGGGTTTCACCAGGGCCCTGACGCACCGTTGATTCCCCTGCGATCCCCCCGGGACGCGCTAAGCCCCACGGCCCTGGCGCTCGGCAGTTTTGATGGTCTGCACCAGGGGCATCGCCGTGTGATCGCCGCGATCGCCGGCGACCCTGTTCCTGGCCTGGTCCCCACGGTGGTCAGTTTCTGGCCCCATCCCCGCGAGCTGCTCCACGGCGAACCCCGGCTGCGACTTGATTTACCAACCGAGAAGCTGGCGCTGCTGGAGCCCTGTGGCATCCACCAACTGGTGCTGGTTCCCTTCACCCATGAGCTGGCAGCACTCACTCCGGAGGCGTTCGTTGAGCAGGTGCTGGTAGGGCAGTTGGACGCCCGCGATGTGGCCGTCGGTGAGAACTTCCGCTTCGGGGTGGGCCGCAGCGGCGGCAGCGACGATCTGCAGACCATCGGTCGCCGCCATGGACTGCGGGTGCATGTGTTGCCCATGCTCTGGGATGGCAAGGAGCGGGTCAGCAGCAGCCGCATCCGCCGCGCCCTGGCCGCGGGAAAAATCAGCGAAGCCACCCGCTTGCTGGAGCGCCCTTACCGCTTCAGCGGCCCGGTGGTGCGCGGTCGGGGGCTGGGCCGGGGCCTGGGCTGGCCAACTGCCAATCTGCAGGTGGATGGCCGCAAATTCCTGCCCGCCGAGGGCGTTTACGCCGCCTGGGCCCGTCTGTTGCCGCATGGTTCAACGGGTTGCGCCTGGATGTCGGCCGTGATGAATCTCGGCCGCCAACCCACCGTGGACCCGCTGGCCGCCTCGGCCGTGGAGGTGCACCTGCTGGATCGGGAGCTGGATCTCGAAGCCAGGGAGCTGGAGGTGGAGCCGGTGGCCCTGCTCCGCCAGCAACGGCGCTTTGACAATCTCGAAGCGCTCAGTGCCCAGATCAATGCCGACGCCCAGCAAGCCCGCCAGCTGCTCAGGCTTCAGCCCGCCGGATAGCTTCAGCCGGCTGGATAAGCGTGGGTGAGGCCCCAGCTGATGAACGCGCCGATGCCTCCGAGCAGCAGAATTCCTGAAATCAGGACCAGCATTGGATTTTCGCTGCTGCCGGCATCGTTGGCCAAGGGCCACCTGATCGAGATGCTCCAACTTAGGAACAGCGCGGCACGATGCTTCGCTCGTGTTCAGCCGCTCACATCTCAACGCCACCCTCTTTCTGCCCTGATCGTGCCCTGATGCCATCCGATCCGACCCCTTCCCCGGAACCAACGGCCAGCGTGAGGCGGTTGCTCGATGCCAACCTCGATCGCGCTCGCGAGGGTCTGCGGGTGATCGAAGACTGGTGCCGTTTCGGCCTGGACCGCCAGGATCTGGTGGCCCGCAGCAAGGACATGCGCCAGCGGCTGGGTCGCTGCCACCTCGACAGCTACAAACGGGCCCGCCACAGCGCCAGTGATGGCGGCGCCGGCCTGGCTCACCCCGCCCAGCTGGAGCGCCAGACCCCAGCCCAGGTGGTGGCCGCCAATGCCGGCCGGGTGCAGGAAGCCCTGCGGGTGCTGGAGGAATTCGGCCGTGGCGGCGACCCCGTGCTGGCCGCCGAGGCCGCCAGCCTCCGCTATGCCCTCTACGACCTGGAGGCGGATCTGCTGGCCAGCGCTGGCAGCGGCGAGCAACGCCGCAGGCAACTGGCGGCCGCCCAGCTCTATCTGATCACCAACCCAGCGGATTCGCCGCTGCGGCAGCTCGAAGCCACGGTGGCAGCGGCCCTGGAGGCGGGGGTCAGGCTGGTGCAGTACCGCGCCAAGCAGGCCGAGGACCAGCAGCGCCTGATCGAGGCCCGCGCCCTGCGCCATCTCTGCGCCCGCCACGGGGCCCTGTTCATAATCAACGACCGGATCGATCTGGCCTTGGCCGTGGAGGCCGACGGGGTCCACCTCGGCCAGGGGGACCTGCCCCCGGCCATCGCCCGGCGTCTGCTCGGCCGCGACCGCCTGATCGGGCGCAGCACCAACCGCCTGGAGCAGCTCCGGGCGGCCGTGAACGACGGCTGCGATTACGTCGGGGTGGGGCCGGTTCATGCCACTCCCACCAAGCCCGGGCGTGAACCGGTGGGGCTGGCCTATGTGCGCCAGGCGGCGGCGGCCAGCCCGATTCCCTTCTTCCCGATCGGTGGCATCGACGCCAGCAATCTGGCGACGGTGGTGGCTGCCGGCGCCAGGCAGGTGGCCGTGGTGCGGGCGGTGATGGCGGCAGAGGATCCTGGCGCGGCCAGCCGCCAACTGCTGAGGACCCTGAGGGCCGCCGAACCACCCCGGCCCGAAAGCTGATGGGCGCTGAGTCAACGGTCCTGGTTCAGCTCAACGGCGAGCTGGAGCCGTGCCCCGCCGGTCTCGACCTCGAGGCGGCTTTGCGCTGGTTCGGCTACGAGCCACGCCTGGTGGTGGTGGAATTCAACGGCGAAATCCTTCCCCGCAAGCAGTGGCCAGAGCAGGCGCTAAAGGCGGGTGATGGGTTGGAGGTTGTCACCATTGTCGGAGGGGGTTCCTAGATTCAATGCACGTTTTATGGGCCACGCGTCCGGTCTCTCCCGTGCCCTCTCCCCGTTCTTTCTTTCGATCTTCGATGCTGCGTCGCTTCTCCATCTGGTTGCTGTTGCCCCTGCTGGCGTCTGGCCTATTTCTGTTCGCCTATCCCCAGCCCAGTGACGCCGCCCGCGGTGGCCGCATCGGTGGCGGCAGCTTCCGTTCAGCGCCCTCCTTTTCCCGCGGCGGTGCCGGTAATTTTCGTGGTGGCGCTCGGGGTGGCGGTGGATTCGGCGGTGGCGGGATCGGATTCCCGTTCCTCATCCCGATGTTCGGATTCGGCGGCGGCGGCCTGTTCGGCTTTCTGATCCTGATGACGATCGCCGGGGTGCTGGTCAATGCGTTGCGGGGCGGGGGTGGAGGCGGCGGCGCCCTGCCCTCGGCGAATGGGCGCGGCTACGTCAGCAAGCCCGATGGCCCGGTGGCGGTGGCCCAGCTGCAGGTTGGCTTGCTGGCCAGCGCCCGCGAGTTGCAGCAGGATCTGCGCCGGCTGGCCGAAACGGCCAACACCTCCAACAGCGCTGGCCTGCAGAAGGTGTTGCAGGAAACCTGCCTGGCCCTGATGCGTCAGCCCGAGCTCTGGGTCTACGCCAACTGCGAAGTGGGTCAGGTGCCCTTCGTCAGTGCGGAGTCCACCTTCAACCGCCTCTCGATGACCGAGCGCAGCAAGTTGCGCAGTGAGGTCACCTCGAACGTGGCGGGCCAGCGCTTCCAGGATTCCGGGGCAACGGCTGGTAATGCCGATGCCACCAGCGACTTCATCGCCATCACCCTGCTGGTTGCCAGCCGCAGCCGGCTACCCATCAAGACCGTCAACAGTGCCGAAAGCCTGCGCGAAGGCCTGCGCCTGATCGGCGCGGTCTCCGCCACCGATCTGCTGGCACTCGAAGTGATCTGGCAGCCGGAAGGGGAAGGGGAGGTGCTGAGCACCGAAGAACTGCTTACCGCCTATCCGCAGCTGCAGCACCTCTGAGGATGCGAACGGCGGCCATGGCCGCCCCGTAGCCGTTGTCGATGTTCACCACACTCAGACCCGGCGAGCAGCTCGCCAGCATGCCGTTGAGGGCAGCCATTCCTCCTGCCGCCACGCCGTAGCCCACCGAAACCGGCACGCCGATCACCGGCTGCGGCAACAGGCCGGCCAGCACGGTGGGCAGGGCCCCTTCCATGCCGGCGCAGGCGATCAGCACCCGGGCCTGCCGCAACTGCTCCAACTTGCCGAGCAGCCGCTGCAGGCCGGCCACCCCCACATCCACCAGCAGATCGGCGTCAAGCCCCGCCCAGCGCAGCGCCAGGCGGGCCTCATGCGCCACCACCAGGTCGCTGCTGCCGCCACAGACGATCGCCACCGGAGCAGACACGGCTGCGAACTCCAGCACAGGCAAGGGTCCAAGGCTGAGGCAACGGGCCTCGGGGTGGTAGCCGGGCATGGCCGGGACCCGGCGACGGCGGAACTGCTCGAGCACGATGGTGGCTTTGTCCGCCGACACCCGGGTGACCAGGGCCACGGCGCCGAGCGCGCCGAGGCGCTCGAGGATGGCACTGATCTGGGCGGCGCTCTTGTCTTCTCCCCAGATCGCTTCGGCCATGCCCAGCCGCTCGCTTCGCTCCAGGTCCAGTTCGGCCAGTCCTTCGATCCAGCCATCCTGCGGGGCCGGTGCCGGGCCTTTGCGCGTCATCGCTGGGGCGGCAACGGGTCGCCGGCAAGCTCCGGCAGCAACTCATCGCTGCTGATCAGGGGGAAAGGATTGCCACTGCCTTCTTCCGAACTGCCCTGCTGCAGGCCCAGGCAACGGCGGGCGTCGGCTTCGAAGCGGCTCTGCACCACCGCCACGCTCTCCGCTGTGATCGCCTGCCAATCGGCGCGGCGAGCCCAACTGATCAGCAGCACCCCCTCCTGGCGCTTGGGGTCCCAAAGAAGTTGCCGCCCCTGATAGCCGGTTTGCTGGCGCAGCCAGGGGTCCCAGCTGAGCGCTTCGGCCTGCAGCCAGCAGCCCCGTTGCTCGGCAGGCACCTTCAGGCGCAGCACCTCCACCACGTCACTCGCACCACCCTCAGGCGGGAGGCTGCTGGCCCTGGCAGTCCTCAGGAAGGGCCGAGCCCAGCCCAGACCCAGCAGACCCACCAGGAACAGAGCCGTCAGGCCGATCACCAGGGCCCGGCTCATGGTTGCTGCAGCAGGGCGACGGCATGGCAAGCGATGCCCTCCTCACGGCCTGTGGGACCCAGCCCCTCGTTGGTGGTGGCCTTCACCCCCACCTGCTCAGGGGTTACTCCCAGACGCACGGCGATCGCGGCCCGCATCGCTTCGATGTGGGGTTTGAGCTTCGGACGCTCCGCCACCACCACCGTGTCCACATTGACCACCTGCCAGCCGCGCTGGCGCACCAGGCCGCTCACCTGCTCCAGCAACAGCAGGCTGTCGGCCCCCTTCCAGCGCGGGTCCTCGGGGGGGAAATGCAGACCGATGTCGCCGAGGCTGAGGGCACCGAGCAGGGCGTCGATCAGGGCATGCACGAGCACGTCGGCATCGCTGTGGCCATCGAGCCCGAGCGGATGATCCAGGCGCACACCGCCCAGGATCAAGGGCCGTCCCGCCACCAGGCGATGGATGTCGTATCCGTTGCCGATGCGCAGCTGCATCCCCCTCAACCCGTTTCCACCCGTCCAGTCTCCCAGCCCCGCGATCCAGCTGCTGAGCAGGTCAGGGCGTGCTCTGGACCTGCCAGCGGGCATAGAGATCCGGTCGGCGCTCCTGGGTGCGTTGCTGCTGCTGCTCGGCGCGCCAGCGGGCAATGGCGCCATGGTCGCCGCTGCGCAGCACCTGGGGCACCTCCAGGCCGCGAAAGCTGGCGGGGCGGGTGTAGTGCGGGTGCTCCAGCAGCAGAGAGGTGTGGCTTTCGTCGTCCAACGAGGCAGCGGCACCGAGGGTGCCGGGAAGCAGCCGCACGACGCCATTGATCACCGTCATCGCCGGCAGCTCACCGCCGGTGAGCACGAAATCACCGATCGAGACCTCCTCATCGGCCAGGCCGCGAATGCGCTCATCAAAGCCCTCGTAGTGGCCACAGAGCAACACCAGCTGGCCGTAATCGCCGGCCCAACGGCGCAGATCCTCCTGCCGCAACGGCTGCCCCTGCGGGCTCATCAGCAGCACCCGCCGGCGCGGCAGCAGCGGGATCGACTCGAAGGCGGCGAACACCGGTTCGGGCTTGAGCACCATGCCGGCACCACCGCCGTAGGGCTCGTCATCCACCTTGCGGTAACGATCAGTGGCGAAGTCCCTGGGATTGTGGGTGTGAAGTTCCGCCAGGCCGGCGCCAAAGGCCCGGCCGATCACGCCAAGGCCCTGGAGCGGCGCGAAGGCCTCTGGCGCCAGGCTGATCACATCAAGGCGCAAGCCACTCACGCCGCTGCCACCCGCCGAATCTCCGAGCAGAAGGTCGCCGAAGCGGCACTGCCATCGGCGTTGTGCTCGACCCTGCTACGCAGCCGCAGGTTCGGCTTGGTGAACCAGATCCGCTCCTTCCATGACCTGCCACCCCGCTCGCCGCTGAGCTCCAGGCTGCCATCGGTCCAGAGCTGCCACTGACCGATCCAATGGGCCAGCAGTGGCGCTTGCGCCTGCGTTCCGGCGCTGCCGTCTTCTTCGCTGAGGCTGCCATCGGCCTGGAACAGGAGCCGCTGGCTTGTCCCGGTGGGAGCGGTCACCACCAGGCTGCCGAGCGTGGCAGGGGAGCTGGAGGGTTCGAAGCTCACCACCACGTCGCCCTTTTCACTGCTGTGCCAGGCGTCATCGTCGCCAGGGCCAGAAGAGCTGGGGTCCGGCGGGGCCGGCTCCGGGGTGGGAGAGGTCGTGAACTGGCTGCGCAGACCCATCCACCGGCCCGCACAGAGCTCCAGGAAGGCCGGCAATGCGGTGGGGGGAAAACTGGGTGGGGAGCCGGTCACGGCAGAGCCAGGCTGAGAAGCCCCCATCCTGCAGGAGCCAGGCTCACTCGCCGCTGTAACCGAGCTCAGCCAGCCGCGAGGCACTGCGCCGCCAGTTGGGCACCACCTTGACGAACAACTCCAGATACACCGGCCCGTCGAAGACCTTCTCCATCTGATGGCGGGCTCCCGTGCCGATCTCCTTGAGCATCGACCCGCCCTTGCCGATCAGGATGCCCTTCTGGCTGGATCGCTCCACCAACACCGTGGCCAGCACGGCGGTGCGCTTGCCGTCCTCAACGATCCGCTCCACCTGCACAGCCACCGAATGGGGCACCTCCTCGCGGGTGTGGGTGAGCACCTGCTCGCGAATCAGCTCGGCGAGCAGCAGCTGCTCAGGCTGATCGCTGACCGTGTCGCTGGGATAGAGGTAGGGGCCCAGGGGCAGCTGGGCGGCCAGGGCGTCAACAAGCTCCAGGCAGCCCGCCCCAGTGCTGGCACTGCAACCGATCTGGGCCGCGTTGAGTCCGTGGTCCTCAAGCAGTTCGGCGTAACTGTTCTGCAGGGAAACGGCGGCTGCGGGGTCAACGAGATCCTGCTTGTTGAGCGCCACCAACACAGGAGCCCGGCAATGCTGGAGGAGTTGGACGATGAAGGCGTCGCCGCGACCGGCCGGTTCACTGCCGTCAACAAGCAACAGCACCACGTCGACTTCACCGATGGCACCGCGGGCACTTTTGACCAGCCGCTCGCCGAGTAGGTGGTGGGGTTTGTGGATGCCTGGGGTGTCAAGCAGCACCAGCTGGGCGGCGGGGGTGGTGAGAATCGCCCTCAGCCGGTTGCGGGTGGTCTGGGGAACCGGGGAGGTGATCGCCACCTTCTCGCCCACCAACTGGTTGAGCAGGGTCGACTTGCCCACATTCGGCCGACCGATCAGGGCGACAAAGCCAGAGCGGAAGCCATCGGGAGCGCTATCGATCATGCCGGGCCCCGGCGGCATCAGGTTCTGCATACGCTCAACAGTGACAGCCTGACCCGTCACCATGTCGATGTCATCGCCGGAGAGTCCCTCCACCGCCAAGGTGCCTGACTTTGCTGAAGCGATGGAGATCGCCAACCATTGGCTTGAGCTCTGGGAGAACGGTGAACTGAGCGATGAGGTGATCGCCGATCGGGTCGGCGAGTTGGTGGCCAGCCGAGATGGGGCCCGCGGCTTCTTCGTGGTTTCGCTGGCCGGAGACAGCGCCCTGATGGACCGGCTACCGGAGGCCCTGGTGCTGCAGCTGCGCATGGCTGGCGAAGCGGTGGTGGATCTCACGGCACGCAACCTGGCGATGAGCACGGCCATGGCGCAGCACCACGGCCGCAGCGGCGACAGCGAGCAACAGGACAAATCGCTGCGCGTCCAACGCCGTTGCCGGGATCTGTTGCGTGGACTGGAACCCGGGGCTGTCAAGCAGAGGCTGGAAACGTTGCTCGCAGCCACCGGCGGCCAGGGGGAAGATGTGGCCTTCCTGAAGCGATGGGGCTACGACGAAGAACAGAAGCAAGCCATCGCCGCCGCCGTCCATTCCGTTGCCACCTGATGGCATCGAGGCCGGCTTTCGTAGGGCTTGGCCACCCCATAGGGGCTGCGCGGATAGAAGGGGGTGGTCTTCTTTGATCAGGGCAGTTTTGATGATGCGCTTGATGCGCTGCCTGCCTGGCTGAAGAAAGAATGAAGGGGAAAGGCGCCGAGGACGGAGTCAAGCCATGAAAAAGCCAGAGCCGAAGCTCTGGCGTTGTTAGTTCTTTGGAAGCAGATTCAGTTGCGGCGACCGCCACCGTTGAGGGCGATGATCAGGCGCAGAATGAAGATGAACAGGTTGATATAGGTGAGATACATGCCAAGCGCGCCGGCCAGATATTGGTCGTCGTTGTAGGTGCGCGGCATCGTGTAGAAGTCGACGAATGCGGCTCCCACGAACAGCACCGTGCCGAAGCCGGCAATCAACAACTCAAAGGTGTTGCCGCCGAAACCGGGAATGAAGATCCCGCCGACGATCTGGACCACCATCGCGATCAGCAGCCCGACGATGCCGAGCCCCACCACACCGCTCAGGGCCTGGCCGAGGCTGTCGCTCATGTTGCGCCCGACGATCGAGGCAATCACGAAGGTGATGCCTGTGGCCAGAGCAGCCGTTCCGATCGCGCCGATGCCGGCAGTACCGATCGCCATGGCGACGATGCCGCTGAGCGTGAAGCCGGTGATCAGGCTGTAGGCCGCCAGGATCGGCAGGGCCGTGCCGTTGTTGCCCTTCATCGCCGCGTTCTGGGCCACGAAGAAGAGAATGAAGTTGCCGATCAGGGCCACCCAGAACAGGGGCATGAAGATCGGGTTGCCGATCAACGACAGACCACCGATCACACCAGCGGCGGTGAGCACCATGCCGCCGCCCACATAGGGGAGCGCCTTGTTGACCACGTTGGGGCCGACGAGGGCTCCCTGCTGGGCCTCGCGGATCGCTTCCTGGAAATTGCTGCTGGCCGGCATGGCTCTGAATTCGAACCTGTTCATCCTGCCAGTGCTGGCGGGCAGAGGGAGTGTGGATCTCCCTATCTGGGCTCTTCGCCACGGCGTTCAGCATCCAGCCGGGCGTAGGCCTGCACGACCCGCTGAACCAGCGGATGGCGCACCACATCGGCGACCGTCAGGTTGCAGATCGCCACGCCCTCGACCCCGTCGAGCACCCGGGCGGCCTCGCTGAGACCACTGACCTGATGGGCAGGCAAGTCCACCTGGCTGGGATCGCCCGTCACCACCATCCGCGAGTTCTCCCCCAAACGGGTGAGCACCATGCGCATCTGGGCAGCTGTGGTGTTCTGGGCTTCATCAACGATCACAAACGCATCAGCCAGGGTGCGCCCTCGCATGTAGGCCAGCGGCGCCACCTCGATCACACCCCGTTCCAGCAGGCCTGTGGTGCGTTCGGCTCCCAGCAAGCTGTGCAGGGCGTCGTACAGGGGGCGCAGGTAGGGATCCACTTTCTGCTGCAGGTCACCGGGAAGAAACCCCAAGCGCTCGCCAGCTTCCACAGCCGGGCGGGTGAGGATCAACTTCTCGACCCGACGTTCATGAAGCATGCGCACGGCCTGTACGGTGGCCAGCAAGGTTTTGCCGCTGCCTGCCGGTCCGAGCGCCAGGGTCAGATCGTGCTGCTCGATCGCCTCCACATAGGCCCGCTGACCCAGGGTGCGGGGCCGCAACAACTTGCCACTCAAGCTGCGGGCCAGCACGCGGTTACCGAGGGCACGATGCTCCTCGCCGCTGCCGGCATCGAGGGCCGCCAGGGCCGTCTGCAGATCCATCTGACCCACTGACTGGCCCTCCAGCCAGAGCGGACGGATCAACTCAACGAGAGCTGAGGCCCGCTCCAGTTGGTCAGCCTGCCCCTGGATCACCAGCTGCAGGCCACGCAAAACCAGGGACGCACCCGTGAGGGCCTCAAGGCGATGGAGTGTGACTTCGGCCTCCCCAGCCAAGGCGAGCGCCGCAGCCTGATCGGGGAGATCGATCACAAACGAATGGACGCGTTCTGCCCCGGCCATGGGGCGGGCGCTCAAGCTTCGGCGACGGCGGGTTCGGGTTCGGCTGCTTTGGCTTCAGCGGCGGCGGCTTCTTGAACAGCAGCCTTGGCGTCAGCGGCCTCTTTGGCTGCAGCTTTGATCACGGCTTCACGAGCGGCAGCCTGCTTGGCCTTGCCGACAGTTTCGCCCGGACGAATGGTTCGCTCAATCAAGCCACCTTTCTCAAGCAAGGAGCGCACGGTGTCGGTGGGTTGGGCGCCTTGACTGAGACGTACCCGGATCGCTTCGGTGTCCAACCGGGTCTCCTTGGTGCGGGGGTTGTAGAAGCCCAGCTCTTCGAGCGGACGGCCATCCCGGCGGGAGGTGCTGTTGGTGACGACCAAGCGGAAGCTTGCTTCACGCTTTTTGCCGAACCGCTTCAGGCGGAGCTTGATCATTGAGACGGAGTCATTTGGCTTCCAGACCTAGATCCTACCGCGACACCCTCTGTCCTCAGGACGCGCCAGCCCCTGGGCGGAGGAGGTAATGAAAGGGTAGGACTACAGATCTTTCGTCAAGATCTGAAGCCTGCCATCACCTGGAGCGGTCGTTTCAGCCCCATTGCTTGATCGGATCGCCAATCCGCCCCGCTTGGCTCTACGGCAGGAGGAGCGCCCACGCAGACGGGCTTAGAGCGAGCCGAATCCCTTGCGCTTCTTGGCCGGTTTGGCCGGGCGGTGGGGCTTGCGGGAGCTGCCGCCGCGCCCGGGTCCCGCTCCGGGCAGGCCCTGCTGGCCGGGCATTCCTCCCATGCCCGGCAGCCCGGGCAGGCCACCGCCCATGCCTGGCATCCCCCCCATCCCGGGCAGGCCGCCGCGGCTCATCTGCTGCATGAAGCCGCGCATCTTCTGGAAATCGGCGAGAACTTTGTCGACATCGGCCGGGGTGTGACCACTGCCGGCGGCAATGCGCCGGCGCCTGGAAGGCTGGGCGGCCAGCAGCTGGGGTTGCTTGCGCTCGGCTTCGGTCATCGAGCCGATCATGGCCTCGATGCGTTTGAGCTGGCTTTCGCCCTGTTTGAGCATGCCGTCGTCGATCTTGTTCATGCCGGGGATCATCTTCATCAGGCCACCCAGGGAGCCCATCCGCTTGATCATCCGCATCTGCTGAACGAAATCGGAGAAGTCGAAGGTGGCTTCCTGCAGCTTCTGCTGCATCTTTTCCACATCCGCCAGTTCCACCTCCTTGCTCGCCTTCTCCACCAGGGTGAGCACATCACCCATGCCAAGAATCCGGCTGGCCATGCGTTCCGGGTGGAAGGGCTGCAGTGCCTCCACCTTCTCGCCGGTGCCGATGAACTTGATCGGTGCACCGCTCACCTGGCGGATCGAGAGGGCGGCGCCGCCGCGGCTGTCGCCGTCAAGCTTGGTGAGCACCGCGCCGGTAAGCCCCACCTGGTCGTGGAAGGCGCGGGTGAGTTCGGCCGCCTCCTGGCCGATCATCGAATCCACCACCCGCAGCACCTCGTCGGGCTGGGCCGCGGCGCGGATCCGCACCATCTCCTCCATCATTCCGGTGTCGATCTGGAGGCGGCCGGCCGTGTCCACCAGCACCACGTCAAAGCCTTCGGAGCGGCCCCTGGCCACACCGGCCGCGGCGATCTCCTCTGGCTTCGCCGCAGTTCCGAGGCTGAACACCTCCACGTCGATCTGTTCGCCGAGGGTGCGCAGCTGATCAATCGCCGCTGGCCGATACACGTCGGCGGCCACCATCAGGGCACGGCGACCCTGCTCCTTGAGGTGCAGGCCGAGCTTGGCGGTGGCGGTGGTCTTGCCCGCCCCCTGCAGGCCGGCCATCAGGATCACGGTGGGGGCCGCTTCGGCCTTGGCCAAAGGCGCATTGGCCCCTCCCATCACCTCCACCAGCGCCTGGTGCACCAGCTGGATGAACTGCTGATCCGGGCTCACCCCGCGCACCACCTCGGCGCCCACCGCCCGCTGGCGCACGTCTTCGATGAAGACCTTGATCACCTCCAGGCTCACATCGGCTTCGAGCAGGGCGCGCCGCACCTGCTTGAGCGCCCCCTCCACGTTGCTTTCGGTGATCTTGTCCTGGCCCCTCAGGCTTTTGACCGCGTCTTCAAAACGCTGGGAGAGCTCATCGAACATGGAAAGGCCCGGGCTGGGGGAACGCGCTGTCGCGCTGTGATCCTAAAAACCGACCGGCACAGGACGGATCAGCTGCGCTGCCGCCAGCCGGCCAGCTTCCAGGTGTCACCGTCGCGGCCGAACACGTAGGTGTTGCGCACCGTGATCGCAGGGGTGCGCTGCTGCACGGCACCAGCGGCGTTGGTGGTCTGGTCGCTGTAGCCGAGCTGGGCGTTGATTTCAATTCGCCGTGGGCTGCGGCTGACCACCGTGAGCTGCTCGACTTCGGCCTTCACCTGCTTGCGTTCATCCCGGGCGGCAAGGCTGCGCCTTTCAGCCTGGAGGGAAGCGACCATGGCCGGCCGTGCCAGCTCGCCGGGCGGCCGGCCGGGGGTCTTGGCATCGAGCACTTCAGCCTTGGTCTTGAGCCAGGCCTCCAGCAGGCCCTGAATCTCGGCGTCGCTGGGGGCCTGGGCCTTGAGCGGCAGGCTGGGCGCAGCCACCGGCGGGGGCGGCGTTGGCTTGCCGGGATCAGGCTTGCCGGGATCGGGTTTGCCAGGATCGGGTTTGACCGCTGAGGAGCCGTCCTGCGGCGGTACGGGGGGCGTTGGGCTCGGATTGAGGGGCCGAAAGGCGATCCAGGCCCCAGCCGCGACGGCAACCGTTGCCAGGCCAAGCCCAGCGGGCCACAGCCAGGGCAGCCCCCGACCCTGGCGCCGCGGGGAGGACGGCGCTGGCAGCTCGGTGGTGCCGAACGGCTCAACCGGTTGACCTGAAGTCAGGCCTTCGCCGGTGCCTGACCCGCCGAGAACCGGCCAGTCCGCAGCGCTCAGACCCTGGCCGAGAGCCGTTGGCACCGACGCAGCCGGTGCCAGATCCTTCTGCTCGACATAGGCCTGGACGTCACGATCGGCGAAATAGGCCTCGAGATCGGCATCGGTTTCGATATCGCGGTACCCCGGCAACACGTCTCTGGAAAGCCAGTCGCGGCAGTACGCACAGAGCTGGGCAAGGGGGTCATCACCCTGGGCTTCGGCCCAACGGCGCAGATCTTCGCCGGCGCTGGCTTCAAAGTTGCTGTGGGCGGAATCAACCCGGCCGAGCAGCAGGTGCTGGCAGGCGAGAAAGGGCCCGACGCCGGGCTGGCCGCTGGCCGCCAACCGCTCCAGGCCCGCGGCAATCCGCTCGGGCTTGCGCTGGGAGAAACCGGAGGCGGTGAGGGCGTAGCTGGTCAGGAACTCGGCGGTGGGCGATCCCTCACTGGCCCAGCGGCCGAACAGATCCATCTGCTCTTGAACGGTGAGGAACTGGCGGATCTGCTTGAAGAACGATTGAAATTCCTGGCGCGGCAATTCCGGGTCGCTGTCGCCTTCGAGGCCTCCCCGTTTCTTGACCAGCATCTCAAGCAAACGCAGTCCTTCCTGGCGCTCATTGCTGGCGGCCAGGTCGCGGCTGAGCAGATCCAGCACCCGGAACGGCAGCAGGGCGTGGAGGTCACTGTCGAGCTGGCGTCGCTGCTCTGAGGCCTGGCCCATGCGTTGCAAGAGCTGCAGCCCTTGCTGCAACAGAGAAGCCGCTGCCTCGAAGTGCCTCTGATCGCGCAGATCGGAGGAGGCCTGGCGGCAGGACAGACCGACCAACAACGTGAGATCGGCTTCGCGGGAGCTGCCCAACGCTGGAGTCTGGGGAGGCTGCAGGCTGCGCCGTGCTGCTTCGAAGCTGTCCAACGGCTGACCGGCCTCAAGCAGCAGCAGCAGCCCTCCCACCTCCTTGCTGCTGGGCACGTCAAGTCCGGGAGCGCCGTCACCGCCACTGCCCTCGAAGGCAATCAGATCGGCTTCATAGGCACTGCGCCGCTCTTCGTCGCTGAGCAGGTCGGCGCTGGAGCGAATCAAGGCGGCCCTGCTTTCGAGCGCTTCGTGGCTGAATCCCTGCTGGGGTGGGTGATCCAGACGGTGCTGCAGGGTGCGCAGCACCGTCTGGCAGTCGGAGGCAGGACTGACCCCCAGCAAGCGGTAGTGATCGATCGGAAGTTCCAATCGCAGCGGCTCCCAGACCCTGCGTGGGTCGTCAGTGCGCCGAGTGTAAGCAGCGGCATCGATTTTTACTCCCCTTCGAGTTTGGACCCCGTACAGTCGCCATCAATAGATACCGGCACCCCTGCCATGATCCAGGAGTTTGCTGTCACACTCCCCCCGGAAGCGCCTGAGAGCGCCGGCAGCCACGCCCAACGCCTGGCCGCTTTTGCCGCTGTTGCCCCGGCCATGGTGAGCCGGCCTGAGGGCTTGATGCTCTACCGCGACATGACCCTGGGCCGGCGCTTTGAAGACAAGTGCGCCGAGATGTATTACCGGGGCAAGATGTTCGGCTTCGTCCATCTTTATAACGGCCAGGAAGCCGTCGCCACCGGGGTGATCAAAGCGATGAAGCCGCAGCACGACTGGTTCTGCAGCACCTACCGCGACCACGTTCATGCCCTCAGTTGCGGCGTGCCGGCCCGTGAGGTGATGAGCGAACTGTTCGGCAAGGCCACCGGTTGCAGCAAGGGCCGTGGTGGCTCCATGCACCTCTTCTCACGCGAGCACCATCTGCTGGGTGGTTACGCCTTCATCGGCGAAGGGATTCCGGTGGCCCTCGGGGCCGCCTTCACCAGCCGCTACAAGCGCGATGGCCTCGGTGATGCCAGCAGCGATTCCGTCACCGCCTCTTTCTTCGGTGACGGCACCTGCAACAACGGTCAGTTCTTTGAGTGCCTGAACATGGCGGCGCTCTGGAAACTGCCGATTCTCTTCGTGGTGGAGAACAACAAGTGGGCGATCGGCATGGCCCACGAACGGGCCACCAGTGAACCGGAGATCTGGCGCAAAGCTGCCGCTTTCGGCATGGCCGGCGAAGAGGTGGATGGCATGGACGTGCTGGCGGTTCGAGCCGCTGCCCAGCGGGCGGTCGAGCGGGCCAGAGCCGGCGACGGCCCCACCGTGCTGGAGTGCCTCACCTACCGGTTCCGGGGTCATTCGCTGGCCGATCCCGACGAACTGCGCAGCGAGTCGGAGAAAGCCTTCTGGGCCCAGCGTGATCCAATCAAGGCTCTGGCCGCCCAGCTGATCAGCGGCGAGCTGGCCACGGCCGAGGAGCTCAAGGCGATCGACGCCGAGATTGACGCCGAGGTCGCTGACGCGGTCAGCTTCGCTGTGTCGGCTCCGGAACCCGACCCCAGCGAGCTCACCCGCTACATCTGGGCTGAAGACTGAGCGGCTGCACTGTTTGCGGCTGATCTGTTTGGGGCTGATCCGTGAGGGCCCGCAGCTTGCGCAGGGCCTTGAGCTCCACCTGCCGCACCCGCTCCCTTGACACCTGCATCAGTCGGCCGATCTCGGCCAGAGTGCTGCGCTGGGTCCCGTTAACGCCGTAGCGCATCTCCAGCACCTTGCGCTCTTGCTCCGAGAGATGGCTGAGCCAGACATCGAGCTGGTCCAAGTGCATGGCCCGCTCCAGCAGCTCCAGGGGCTCCTGGCTGGCCGGGTTGGCCACCAGCTCGCCAAGCGAACTGCGTCCCTCGTCGCCGTTGATCGGCGCATCGAGGCTGGATGTGGTCAGCGACTGACGCAGCAGCGAATCAAGCTCCTCGATCGGGATCGCCATGGCTTCGGCAATCTCGCCGCGGCTGGGCATGGCGCCCAGTTTCTGGGCCAGCTCCAGGCTCACCCGGCGCACGGCACCGAGCCGTTCTCCGAGGTGGACCGGCAAGCGAATCGTGCGCGAATGGCAGGCGATCCCCCGGGT
Source organism: Cyanobacteria bacterium bin.51 (assembly GCA_013203655.1). Lineage (GTDB taxonomy): Bacteria > Cyanobacteriota > Cyanobacteriia > PCC-6307 > Cyanobiaceae > Regnicoccus. The sequence continues at coordinate 8,809 of JABMPN010000073.1, read as the reverse complement.
CATGCTCTGGCGGATCCACCAGAAGGCGTAGGTGGAGAATTTGTAGCCGCGGGTGGGATCAAATTTCTCCACGGCCCGCTCCAGACCGAGGGATCCCTCCTGAACCAGGTCCAGCAGCTCCAAGCCCCTGCCCTGGTATTTCTTGGCGATGCTGACCACCAGCCTCAGATTGGCTTTCATCATCCGCTGCTTGGAGCGCCGGCCGATGCGCAGCACCTTCTTCTGACGCTCGCTGGGAGTGGCCGGCTCACCGTTCTCCAGCAAGCGCATCATCGTCTGGACCTGATTGCCCAGTTCGATCTCCTCGGCTGGGGTGAGCAGTGGTTCGCGCCCAATCGTGGCCAGGTACCAGCTGACGGGATCGTTGCTGCGCCGACGACTGCTTTCCCTGATCTGAAGACTGGCGGTTGGCATGAATCCTGAAAAATTGATCGCCAATCTCTTGGAAATACCAATTCCTGGATGTGATTTCAACAACTGTTCGAGGGCCTGCGTGCAAAACGACACAACCAATGCTGTGACTTGCCTCTCGCTTCGGCTCGGCTATGGGTAGCTGCCGTAATCTTCAGGGTTACTGATCTGGATGATCAGGGTTGCTGGCCTCCGCTAAGCCACCCGGCCTGCACGTCCTGACAACTGCTGGGCAATCGCTTGGGGCGTCGCTGCTCCCTGGCCCTGCTCCCTGCAGCTCGCCAAGCCGGCCTGGGCATGCTCCAGGGCCACAGCGGCCAGCAGTCCCCCGCCCCCATCGGAGCGATCGTGCTTGAAGAGATCGCCCCAGCCCGCAGCGGCACCCCGTCCGGCCGCATAACCGGCCAGCACATCTCCCAGTCCGGCGCGGGCAGCGGCGGCCGCCGCCTCCAGCAGCTGCCAGCGCCGCCCATCAGCCGCCGCCACCACGGTGCGAGCCCCCTTGAGCAAAACCGAAACCTGGCAACGACCCGCGGCGGCGGCGGCGGCCTCGAGCGGAGGCCGGCCGGCGAGATCGGGAAAGAGTCGGGAAAATTCACCGGCATGGGGGGTCAGCCAGGTCGATCCCCGGCGCTGTTGCAACCAGGTGGTGGCCGCTGACCCCGCCGCTCCGCCAGCGAGCCGGTTAAGGCCATCGGCATCGAGCACCAGCAAGCCCGGGAAATCCTGCAGGGCTCGCCAGGCAGGTTCGTCAGTGTCGTCAACGCAAGCCGGTCCGTGGCCGATGCCCGGTCCCAATAAGACGGCATCAAGGCGGTCGAGGACTCCCGGCCCAGCCAGTGGAGCCAGCGCCAGACCACCTGCGGGTCTTTCTGCCAGGGCGGCCTCAATCACCACCTGGGGCTGCACCGCCCAGAGACCGGCCGCCACAGCGGCCGGCACGGCAGCCCGGAGGCTGCCGCAGCCACTGGCGCTGGCACCCAGCAGGCTGAGCAGGGCCGCACCCCGGTAGCGATCGCTGCCTGCCACCACCAGCAGCCGGCCCCGGCCATATTTTGCGGCCTCAGGCGGCGGGGCGGATCTGGGCGCCGTATCGAGGTCGGCGGCGCTCAGGCCCAGCGGCTGATTGACCGGCAAGGCCGCCAGCAGGGCTGCCGGCAGGGCCAGATCGAATCGCTCCAGCTGGCCCACCCAGGCCAGGGCGCTGTCCTGCACCAGGCCCTGCTTGAGCAATCCCAGACAAAACGTCTGGCTGGCGCAAGCCGCCACCCGGCCCAGAACCCGGCCCTCATCGGCGCAGAGTCCGGTGGGCACATCGATGGCCACCAGCTGGCCGGCTCGGGCGGCCTGCCGCTCGGCCAGGAGGGTCTGGAGATCCTCAGCCGGCGCGCGGTGTTGGCCGATGCCAAACAGGGCATCGATCCAGAGGGCTGAATCGCCGGGGTCCGGTGCTGCCGTCAGGGCCGGGATCCCCAACCAGCAGGCATGCCGCCTGTGTTCTGCAGCCAGGGGTTTCTGGCGCTCAAAGGGGCACCAGATCCGCACGGCGACGCCCGCCAAATGCAGTTCCCGCGCCACCACCAGCCCGTCGGCGCCGTTGTGGCCCGGACCGACCAGCACGAGCACGCCAGCGGCCAGCCGCTCGGGCTGGGCCAGCAGCCGCCGGCTGATCTGCAGGGCCGCCTTTTCCATCAGGGCAGCCACCGGCAGACCACTGGCGAACAGTTCGGCTTCCAGGGCCGCCATCTGCTCGGAGCGCACCAGCAGGTGGGCGGCATCCGGAGGGGGCCAGCGGAACACGGCGGCAGCGGCGCAGGGCTGGTCCCATGATGGGAGCAGCGCCTAGTTCTGCTCCGTTTCAGCCTTGAGGTCGTCCGGTTTGACCAGCTCTTCCCGCCCCACAGCGGCCACTCCGGCCACTCCGGCTACTCCGGCCACAGCCGAGGCGATCGAGCGCCTGCGCGCCTGGCCGGGTGAGCAGCGGGTGGCGGTGGGTCTTTCCGGAGGCGTCGACAGCTCCTTGAGCGCGGCCTTGCTGGTGCAGGCGGGTTGGCAGGTGGAAGGGCTCACCCTCTGGCTGATGAGCGGCAAGGGCAGCTGCTGCGCCGAGGGCCTCGTCGATGCCGCCGGCCTCTGCGAGCAGTTGGCGGTTCCCCATCACGTGGTTGATTCGCGCGAACGCTTCAAGGCCGAGATCGTCGATTTTCTGGTGGAGGGCTACGCCGCAGGCGTGACCCCACTTCCCTGCTCGCGCTGCAACCGGGAGGTGAAGTTCACGCCCATGCTCGAGTGGGCTGCCGAGCAACGCGGGATCGGCCGGATTGCCACCGGCCACTACGCCCGGCTGCTGCCGGCGGAGCTCAGCCCCAGCGGTCGCACCCAGCTGCTGCGCGGCCTCGATGGCCAGAAAGACCAGAGCTATTTCCTCTACGACCTGCCGCAGTCCGTGCTTGAGAGGCTGGTCTTCCCCCTCGGCGAGATCAGCAAGACCGACACCCGGCTGGAAGCCGAACGGCTCGGGCTGCGCACCGCCGCCAAGCCGGAAAGCCAGGACCTCTGCCTGGCCGACCATCACGGCTCGATGAAGGCATTCCTCGATGCCTACCTGCCGCCCCGCCAGGGCGAAATCTGCCTGGCCGATGGCACTGTGCTCGGCAGCCATGACGGTATCGAACACTTCACCATCGGCCAGCGCAAAGGATTGGGCGTGGCCTGGCGCGAGCCGCTGCATGTGCTGCGCATCGATGCGGCCATGAACCGGGTGGTGGTGGCCCCGCGCTCTGAGGCGGCCCGGGGCGGTTGCCTGGTCGGGGCGGTCAACTGGGTATCGATTGATCCACCCGAGCGGCCGCTGGAGCTGGAGGTGCAGGTGCGTTACCGCAGCGCGCCGGTGAAGGCCCTGCTGACGCCGCTGGAGCCGAGCCTGGCCGATGCGGCCGCTGGCCGGCCGTCCCGCTGCCAGCTGCAGTTCAAGGAGGAACAGTTCTCGATCACCCCAGGCCAGGCGGCGGTCTTCTACGACGGTGCCGTGCTGCTGGGCGGTGGGCTGATTCAGCCGGAACCTGCCACTGCGCCCCCTCACCAGTAGGGATCGCTGGCGAGAGACACCGCCAGGGCACCACTGCGGGCCGGAGGCACACTGCTGATACAGGCACGCACCACGCGCCCATTCACCTCGATTTCGCAGGCCCCGCAGCTTCCCCCCAGACAACCGGTGGGGATCAACAGACCTGCAGCCGCAGCTGCTGCCAGCCAGGAGCTGCCACAGGGGGCGAGGGTGGTGCGGCCATCGGGCCAGGTGATGCTGACCAGGGAAGGGGTCACGGCAACAGGGACGAACCGAGCGGCAGACCCATTCTGGGTGGGCGCTTGAGTTGGCGCCTTGGCAAAGCCAGCAGCGGCTCCAGGTTCACGTGGGCCTCGAAGGCATCGGCGAGACGATCGAGCAAGGCGTCGCGCTGGCGGCTGTGGTGGGGCTGGTCTTCGCTGAGGGCGGGCAGGCTCCGCCGCCGCCGCAGTTGATTCAGCCAGCGGCGGCGCCAGGGGCCACTTTCAAACACCCCATGCAGGTAGGTGCCGGCCACCACCCCACCGCCGGCGCTGGGCCGCCACCAGCCCAGATCGGCCGCGCTGGCCAGCGGCCGGCAGCCATGGCCTTGCTCCAGGACCTGGCTGCGGCCCCGGTGCAGCTCGAAACCCGCCAGCTCCAGATCAGCCGGTGCGGGCCAGAGGGCCCGGGCCTGGCTCTGGCGCAGGGCCTTGGCGACGTCGAAGCGGGTAAGCAGCGGCAGAAATCCGAGGCCCGCCGCCGAGCCGCCACCCTCCAGCCCCTGGGGATCCTCCAGGGCCCTTCCCAGCATCTGCAGGCCACCGCAGAGTCCGAACAGGTGGCCGCCACCAGCGACAAAGCGCTCCAGCTCCGCCGCCATCGGGCTGGAGTTGAGGGCTGCCAGATCGCGCAGGGTCTGCTTGCTGCCGGGAATCACGACGGCATCGGGGCTGCCGAGCGCCTCTCCGGGGCGCAACCAGCGCAGCCTCACGCTCGGCTCGGCTTCGAGCGGATCGAAATCGGAGAAATTGCTGATGGACGGCAGCCGGATCACGGCGATCTCCAGCTCCGCATCGGGTTTACGGGCACGCCGTTCGAGCAGATCGAGGGAGTCTTCGGGGGGGAAGAGTTCATCGAGCCAGGGCATCACCCCAAGCACCGGAATCCCGGTTTCCCGCTCCAGCCATCGGCGGCCTTCATCGAACAGGGAGCGACGGCCGCGAAACCGGTTGATCAGGATGCCGCCGATCAATGGCCGCTCAACGGGCCGCAGCAGGGCCAGGGTGCCGATGATCTGGGCAAACACGCCCCCTCTTTCGATGTCGGCCACCAGCAGGCAGCGAGCCCCCAGGAACTGGGCCAGGCGCAGATTGGTGAGGTCACGGTGCTGCAGGTTCACCTCCACCGGGCTGCCGGCCCCCTCCAGCACCAGCCGTCCGCTGGGATAGGAGGCCTGAAGGCTGGCCAGGCCCTGCCGGATCGCTTCCCAGCCGGGGCGGAACCAGTCGCGGTAGTAGTGCTCAGCCTGGGCTACCCCCACCGACTGACCCAGGTGAATCAGCTCGCTGCTGTTATCGCCCTGGGGCTTGAGCAGCACCGGATTCATCGCCACCTCCGGCTCCAGGCCCGCCGCCCAGGCCTGCAGGGCCTGGCTGTAGGCCATCTCGCCGCCATCGCGGTCCACCCAGGCATTGAGGCTCATGTTCTGTCCCTTGAAGGGCAGGGGCTGCTCACCAAGACGGCGCAGCACCCGGCAGAGGGCCGCTGCCATCAGCGATTTTCCGGCACCACTGCTGGTGCCCAGCACCATCAGGGCGTGGGGATGGCCCAGCTGGCGGCCGCTCATAGCCGTGGCCGGTGGCGGCGCAGGTTCTGGTGGATCCGTTCCGCCAGACCGGCCCGGGGAATCTCACCAGGCCAGCCAGCCACCAGCTCACGCCCCATCGGCGTCAGCCGCACCCGTTCGGTCAGCCCCTGGCCATCCACCTCACGGCGGAGCACGCCAAGCTTGATCAGCCAGAGGAAGTGCTCTTCGACCCGATCGGGACCCATCGAGACGAAACAGAACCTGCGCCAATCAGGGCGTTGACAGAGCGCCTCACTGCTGATCGCCTCTCCTTGCACCAGCGTGTAGAACGCCCGGGAGAACGGCAGACAGCGAAGGCCACTGGCGGCACGGCTGAGCGAGCGGGCATCACTGATTGGTGCAGAACTGATTGGTGCAGAATTGATTGGTGCAGAACTGATCAGTTCCGGACTGCTTGGGAAATCGCTCTCCATCCCACGATTCTCCTGGATGACCGGCAGCGGCGGTTGAGGATGGCGGCTGCCATCTGCTGCCACGATCTGCCGATGCAGGCTCTCTTGCTCGCTTCCGCCTCGCCGGCGCGCCGGCGCCTGCTGGAGCAGGCCGCTATTGCACACCGCTATGCCGTCAGCGGCGTTGACGAAGACGCGATTGGGGCCGGGGCGCCCCAGCTCACAGCTGAGCAGCTGGTGCAACGGCTGGCCAGGGCGAAGGCCGAAGCGCTGGCCGGAACCGGAGCCGGAGTGGAGGAGCTGGTGCTGGGTTGCGATTCCGTGCTGGTCTTTGAAAATGAAGTGTTCGGCAAGCCCGACGATGCCGCCGAGGCGAGCCGGCGCTGGCGACGGATGGCGGGCCAGTGGGCGGAGCTCCACACCGGCCACTGCCTGCGCCGCGGGCCGGCCGTACTGGCACCACTGCAGCTGGCCACTGTGACCACCAGAGTTCAGTTCGCGGCCCTAAGTGACGCCGAAATTGACAGCTATGTGGCCACAGGTGAGCCTTTGCACTGCGCCGGTGGGTTTGCGCTTGAGGGCCGGGGCGGCCTGCTGGTGGAGCGGATCGAGGGCTGCTTCAGCAACGTGATCGGCCTGAGCCTGCCACTGTTGCGGCGCTGGTTGCGGGCAGAGTGCCGCTGATGGGGCGCAACCGTCAACGGAACAGGTTGTTGAACACGTCTTGAAGGAAGTTGCTGGTTGGGTTGAAATCGCGGCTGCCCCCCTGCGACCCCTGGTTCCCCCAGCTTTGATTCCGAGTTGACAGTTGCAGATCGGCCCAACGGAAGGCCACATTCCCGTTGCGGTTGCTGATCTGCACGGGCCAGAGTCCATTGGAATCCCGCATCACCAGCCGTCCATCCCGGTTGAAGAAGCTGTAACGCCGTCCGTCACTGAGCTCCACGTTGTAAGCGGTTCCATTGGACGTCGCACGACGATTGAGCTGGCAGGAGCCATCGAAAAGCTCACGGTTCCCTCGGCGAAGCACACAGGAGCTGCTGTCCTGGGCGGATGGCTGCGAACCGTTGTTCCCCCAGGCGCCATTGCTGCCGAACAGCTGCTTGCTGAGCGTGTTGCTCACGTTCTTGCCTCCCCGGCCGTCATCCCAGCAGGTTTGCTGGCGCACATCGCAGACGTCTCCATCACTCAACTTGAACGTGTTGGAGCGCCTGTTGCCCGTCTGCGTGGAACTCAGCTCACGTTCGGCGTAGCTACCGAAAAATTCGCGGGTCAGCGCCAAAGAAACGCCTTGGGCGGTGTAGCACCTCCTGGCGGGCAGATCACAGACCACGCCTCGGCGAGGAAAATCGATCGAGCCGTTTTGGGCAGCCACAGGCCTTGCCACAGCGAACAACGCCAAGGGCATGGCCGCACAGGCAAGGGCGCGGCTGGCGAAAGGATGGAGAGGCAAGGGATCACTGCAACGATCCTTCAAACGTAGGAATGATCCATCGATCAAACCTGTCCCAACTGTTTCTCTCAAGGCTGAGGTGATGACAAGGCTGGTCTGGTCTCTGGCCTGTTCCACCCATAAAAAAACCCCCGCAACTGCGGGGGAAAGGGGAATGAGTGAACCCTGAACACTGAACGATTCAGGAGATCAGTCGAGATCAGGCATGGCCAGGGTGGGCTCGGCCTTGCGGTCGATCCCTTTCTCGAAACCGGCGGCGGCGGCGCGGGCGCGGCCCGCATGCCAGAGGTGACCGACGAGGAAGAAGAAGGCCAGGATGAACTGGGTGGCCGAGAGCCACTGACGCACGTTCACGAAGTTCACCGAGTTGGGCTCGGTGATGATGCCGCCCACAGAGTTGAGCGAAGCGTTCGGAGCGTGGGTCATGTATTCAGCCGCCCGGCGCACTTGCCAGGGCTGAATATCATTCTGCAGCTTGTCGAGGCTGAGGCCGTTGGGGCCACGCAGGGGCTCGAGCCAGGGGCCGCGGAAGTCCCAGAAGCGCATGGTTTCACCACCGAAGATGATCTCACCGGTAGGGGAGCGCATCAGGTACTTACCCAGACCCGTGGGGCCCATGGCCGAGCCGATGTTGGCGCCGAGGCGCTGGTCACGAACCAGGAAGGTGAAGCTCTGGGCCTGCGAGGACTCGGCGTTGGTGGGGCCGTAGAACTCGGAGGGATAGGCGGTGTTGTTGAACCAGATGAAGGTGGAAGCGATGAAGCTCATCAGGCTCAAAGCGCCGAGGCTGTAGCTCAGGTAGGCCTCACCGTTCCAGATGAAGGCACGGCGCACCCAGCCGAAGGGCTTGGTGATCACGTGCCAGATGCCACCGAAGATGCAGATCAGGCCGACCCAGATGTGGCCGCCGATGATGTCTTCCATCGAGTTGACCCCGATGATCCAGCCCTCGCCGCCGAAGGGAGCGGCGGTGAGGTAGCCGAAGATCACGGCCGGGCTCAAGGTGGGGTTGGTGATCATGCGCACGTCACCACCACCCGGTGCCCAGGTGTCGTAGACGCCGCCGAAGAACATCGCCTTGAAGACCAGCAGCAGGGCGCCGACACCGAGCAGGATCAGGTGATACCCAATGATGTTGGTCATCTGGTTCTTATCGCGCCAGTCCTGGGAGAAGAAGGAGGAATAGTTCTCCAACACTTCAGGGCCGCGCAGGGCGTGATAGAGGCCGCCGAGGCCAAGCACGGCGGAGCTGATCAGGTGCAGAACACCGACCACGAAGAATGGATAGAGGCTGGTGACCTCACCGCCGGGGCCGACGCCATAGCCCAGGGTGGCGACGTGGGGGAACAGGATCAGGCCCTGCTCGTACATCGGTTTGTCGAGGCTGTAATGACTCACCTCGAACAGCATCATCGCGCCGGCCCAGAACACCATCAGGCCAGCGTGGGCCACGTGCGCACCCAGCAGTCGGCCGGAGAGGTTGATCAGGCGGGCATTGCCAGCCCACCAGGCGTAGCCTGTGGAGTCAAGATCCTTGCCGCCAACGGCAACAAGGGAAGGATTAGAGAGCGTTACCACGGGGGAGGACCTCTTCAGGGAAGACGAAGTTTTCATGGGGCGGGTCTGCCGGTGCCATC
>JABMPN010000072.1 GCA_013203655.1 Cyanobacteria bacterium bin.51 | reverse complement strand
GGTGTGCGCTGATCTATGCGCAACAGCCTCCTAGCTCGTAAGCTGAGTCGACCTTGATCGGGGAGGCGCAGCATCCAGGCGATGACACAAGCTCCGGCCTTGACGCCTGTTCAGTGCGCCCCCACAACCAGCCAGGCCGCGCTGCCCCGCTCGGTACCGCGCGAATTCCTCGGCCCACCGGCGGCTTGGAATCCAACCGTGGGCCTTTTTTTGGCTGGCTACGGGCTCGCCGGGCTGACAATCTGGGGCTGGTTCGTGGGCCAGTGGCCCCTGGCCGTTCTGCTTGCCCTTGGCTTTCTGGCCCTGCATCTCGAGGGCACCGTCATCCATGACGCCTGCCACAACGCCGCCCACCCCAGCCGCTTCTGGAATGCGCTGATGGGGCACGGCGCCGCCATCCTGCTGGGCTTCAGCTTTCCTGTCTTCACTCGGGTGCATCTGCAGCACCATGCCCATGTCAACGATCCGAAGCGCGATCCCGATCACATCGTTTCCACCTTCGGGCCGCTTTGGCTGATCGCACCCCGATTCTTTTATCACGAGGTTTTTTTCTTTCGCCATCGCCTCTGGCGACGCTGGGAGCTCCTGGAGTGGGGCCTGGCCAGAGGCTTGTTCGTGGCGATCGTGCTGACTGCCGTCAAACACGATTTTCTCCCTTTCATCTTCAATTGCTGGTTTGCTCCAGCCCTGATGGTGGGAGTCACCCTGGGCCTGTTCTTTGATTACCTCCCCCACCGACCATTCCTGTCACGAAGCCGTTGGCACAACGCCCGGGTCTACCCAAGCCGCTTGATGAACTGGTTGATCATGGGCCAGAATTACCATCTCGTGCACCATCTCTGGCCTTCGATTCCCTGGTTTCAGTATCAGCGGGCCTATCTGTCCACCAAGCCTTTACTGGAAGCCAAAGGATCCCCCCAGCGTCTTGGATTGTTTGAAACTCGCCATGATGGAATTAATTTCCTCTATGACATCTTTCTGGGAATTCGCAGCCATAAGCGCGGCCGTAGTCGGCTGCGTCCGATTGCGGCACTGATGCCCACGGCCCGAACCCGGCGCCACGTGCTCAGCCTCCTGCATCGCACGGCCGTTACGCCGGCGCCGCGTTCGTCTTGATCGCTTCGGCCATGATTTGGGGAACACGGAAGAAGTCTCCTTGCCTCTGGGGGGCCAGCTCCAGGAGCTCCTCTCGCACCGGGGTGGGGTCTACCTGATCGCCGCGGGTCACGTTCACCACTTCCACGGCCCGGGTGGTAGGGGGGACCCCGGTGGTGTCCACCTGCTCGAGATGTCCCACGTAGTCAAGGATTCGCTCCAGCTGGCTGGTGTAGGTGGTGATCGTGTCCTCGGCGAGGTCAAGCCTGGCCAACACAGCCACCTTGCGCACGTCATCCGCCGTGATCCTGCCCATCGCCGTGATCTCCGTGAATGGGGCTGAACCTAGCGGCAGGGCAGCAGGCAGGGCGGCAGGATCAACCTGAGGTCGACCCTCACCCCGAGGTGATGTCTTCGCTCAGGAAGGCTTCGAGATCCTTGGCCAGGGCGCCGGCGGCCTGCTCCAGGAACACGGCGCCGTGGGCCGCGCTGGCCAGGTAGGGATCGGAGCCCATGCGCCCATCGGGATGGCGCCGCCGGAAATCCTCCGGTCCATGGATCGGTCCGGCCGGTGCGGCCTCGGGCAGGGGCCGCTGCTTGGCCACCAGGCTCGGCTCGAGATGGAGGGTGAGGGCGATTTCGCTGGGGGTGGCGTGGTGGCCTTCCCGATCGCCGTAGAGCTCTCTGGCCTGGCGCATCACCGGCCCGGCCAGGAACCAGTTGGCCAGCTTGCAGCGCAGCCCCGGCGCCGCCGCCAGCCCCCGGGCCGCCGCCGTGCCATAGGCCTCGGCGAAGGCTGCCCGGCAGGTGGCGATGTTGCCGCCATGGCCGTTGATCACGAAGATCCGCTCGAACCCGTGGCGGGCCAGGGAGAGCACCACGTCGTGGAGCACGGCCAGCAGGGTGGTGGGCTGCAGGCTGATCGTGCCGGCGAAGCCGAGGTGATGCTCCGCCATGCCGAATGGCTGGGGCGGCGTCACCAGCACCCCCGTGCGACGGCCCACCTCGAGGGCCACCGCATCGGCGGTCAGGGCGTCGGTGCCGATCGCTCCGGTGGGCCCGTGCTGCTCGGTGGAGCCCAAAGGCACGATCACGGCCTTGCAGGTCGTCAGATAGCTCTCCACCTCCGGCCAGCTGCGCAGTTGCAGCCGGATCGCTTCAACGTCGGCCGCCGGACCTGGGCAAGCCTGGGCTGTGGTCATGGCGGCATCGGGAACGGTTCGCTGCATCATCCCTAGAATTAGCGGCATCCGGGGTCAGTCCGGGCGGGCCTGCAGCCGAGAAGGTCGGAATGCTTTTACGCAAGCTGGATCAGTTCCGCAAGGAGAAACGCCCGATCTGGTTGTTTTTGCGCGATCAGCAGCGCTGGATCGAGCAAGCGCTCGTGGTGGAGATCGAGGGCGACCTGGTCACCTTCCGGTATGACGCCGAGGAAGACGATGAATTGCACAGCTGGGAGGAAAGCGTCCGCCTGCGATCGATTGGCGCGGTCAGCACCCGGCTGGCCTTTCTCAGCCGCAGCACCCAGGCCGATGAACTGGCCACCGCCGACGACTGCCCGGAATCCGAGCAGTTGCGCCACTAGGAGCAGCCATCGAACGGTTGGCGTTGCTGGGAGGTCAGTGCCGGTGCTCAGTGAGCAGTGCCGTTGCCGTCGTAGGCGTCGGTGTCGTAGTAGCCGCCCCGGGTGCCGAAATAAAGCGTGGTCAGGCAGAACAAGCCGCTTCCCAGCAGCAACACAGTGCCGAGGTTGAAGCTGGAAAGAGCGCTGGACATGGGAATGATTGCTCAGAAGTCGTTAGGGCCAGGCTAGGTCGTCGCCGCTTTTGACCGGGAGATCGTCAACTGCCCGCCCAGTCGCTTCTACGTTGGCCATGGATCATGGCTTGGCCCCCTGCGTGAATGTGGTGATCAACCGCTGGAGCCATCGGCACGTTCTTGATCTCGCCGCCTTTTCCCAGGCCGATTTCACCACGGTCCTGGAGCTGGCCCAACGCTTTCGATCCTTGCCGACCAGTGGTCCCCGCCGCTTGCCGGCCCTGCAGGGCAAGCTTGTCACCAGCCTTTTTTTTGAACCAAGTACCCGGACCCGCAGCAGTTTCGAGCTGGCTGCCCGGCGGCTTTCGGCGGATGTCCAGAGCTTCTCGCCCGCCTCGAGTTCCCTGTCCAAGGGCGAGAGCCTGCTCGATACGGCCCGCACCTACGTGGCGATGGGGGCTGATGTGCTGGTGGTGCGCCACCGCTGCGCCGGTGTTCCCGAAAACCTGGCGCGCCAACTGGATCGCAGCGGTGAGCGGGTGGCGGTGCTCAATGGTGGCGATGGCTTGCACAGCCACCCGAGCCAGGGATTGCTCGATCTATTCACCCTGGTGCGACAGTTCGCGCCTGAGGCCCCCACGCCGCAGGCCCTGGCCGGCAAGCGGATCGTGATCATCGGTGATGTTCTCCACTCGCGGGTGGCGCGCTCCAACCTCTGGGCACTGACCGCCTGTGGTGCCGATGTGGTGTTGTGTGGCCCGCCCACCCTCCTGCCCGATTGCTTTGCCGACTTCGTGGCGGCGCCCCCACCCGGCCAGCGCCACGATCCGGTGCTCAAGCGAGGAGCGATCAGCGTCGTGCGCAGCCTGGAGGAAGCCCTGCCAGGGGCTGATGCGGTGATGGCCCTGCGGCTGCAGAAGGAGCGGATGCGTGAAAACCTGCTGACCAGCCTGGAGAGTTATCACCGCCGCTACGGACTCAGCCACCGGCGCCTGGCTCTCTGCGGACAGGGCGTGCCGGTGCTCCACCCCGGGCCGGTGAACCGTGGAGTGGAAATGAGCGGGGAGTTACTCGACGATCCAGCTTTTTCTCTGGTGGACGAGCAGGTGCGCAACGGCATCCCGATCCGCATGGCCCTGCTCTACCTGATGACGGCAGCGGAAGTCCCCCTCCCCTGAATCCAGGGCAAGGGTTTTGTTCCCCTGAACTCTCCAGGCTGGCTCAGAGCAGTTTGAAACCTTCCAGCAGCAGTCCGTAGAGCCAGCCGACCCTGGCGGCATCGATGAGTTGGAGGTTGAGTTTGTCGCCGGATTGCTGTTGCAGCCGCCGCCGGGAGCGCACGCTCACTTCGATTGGCACGACACAGGCCAGAGCTGCCAGCGGATCGAGGTAGTTGACGGCACCGGTAAGCATGCCAATCGCGCTACCGAAGAAGAAACCACCCAACAGCAGAATCAGTTGCAACGAGAAGCGGCGCCACGGGTTGGCGGCCCAGATCTGCAGCCGCTGGCTGAACAGCCCCACCTGGCGATGCAGGCGCGTTTGCTGGTAGCTGCTCACGACATGGGGGGGCAGGCCTTCTGGTTGGCGATCCCCATCACCCGACCCAGCAACCTGCCGAACCTTGTTTACACCATTTCTGGAGTGACGCCATGGCCTTGGCGCCATCCATAGGTGATTTCAATCAAAACCTGTCCGCATCCAATCTTCGACAGCCGCGACTCAGAAAGAGACCTGGTTCAGCTGTCGCTTTCCTTGCTCTTGCGGGAGCCTTTGCCCTCAAGGAGTTCCAGCAGGGCTTCCATCTGGGCCATCACGCCGCGGACTTCGCCAGCTTCAGGCAGCAAGCCGTCCTCCATGACGCCTTGATGCATCTCACGCAACTCCTGGCGGATGTAGCGAAGGTGACTCACCACCTGTTCTCGCTTTGATTGCGACATGGAGCAGGCGTCTGATAGTTCCCTCCCTTTTACCCGATCGCCGTTTCAGCAGCCATTCTGCTGACGATCAGGAAGCCGCGGGTCCTACCCGAATTTGGCTTTAGCCTGGTCATAGAAATCGAGATCGATGCTGGTTCGCTGCGACTCTGCGGCCATCGCTTCGATCTTGCGTCGCACCGCCGGCCGCACAAAAAAAGGAACCTCTTTGAGTTTGGCTTCTGCTGCTGCCGTCCAATCCATCAATCCTGCGGCGAATTTCGGTTCATCGTCGAAACCATGCCAGGGCCTGGGCTTTCCTGGTTCAAGCGATCCTGATTCAAGCGTTCTTGGCTCGACCCTGCGGCGGCACTCGACCCTGCGGCTGCAAGGAAGTCGACCAGTCCTGATGCGAATCCAGTTGCCAATGGAGAATAGGGGACTCGAACCCCTGACCTCTCCGGTGCGATCGCAGCGCCCTACCCGCTGAGCTAAATCCACTTTGCTGGAAAGCTATCACCGTTGCC
>JABMPN010000071.1 GCA_013203655.1 Cyanobacteria bacterium bin.51 | reverse complement strand
GGAGGCCCTGCTCAGCTCCGGCCAAATTCGATCAGGCGCGAGAAGTAAAACGGAGCCGTGTTGAGGCTGCGGCGCAAGGGCTGGAAGCCTGCCGTTGTCGCTGCCGCCACGATGCCGTCTTCACGCAGGGTGTAGGCGCGGGTGGTCTTGCTGGGGCCGGGGAACAGCTGACCGATCGATTTCAGCGCGGCCAGCAAAGGGGTGAAGGGGGCGAAGCTCACCAGCAGCCGGCGCTCGGCCATCGAGGCCAGGTGTCGCACCATCTGTTCCGCCGGTTCCTGTGGGTAGTGGATGAACACATCCAGGCAGATCACCGTGTCGTAGCGGCCGCTGAGGCTTTCGAGATCGGAGGCGCTGAATTGAATGCGGTCTGGGCCGAGGCGGGCCGCCGCTGCCCGGCGGCCCGCCTCGTTCACCATCGCCTCGGAGAGGTCGCTGGCGGCGATGCCGCCGGCACCGAGCTGGGCCAGAGGAAGGCTGAGGCTGCCGACGCCACAGCCGGCATCGAGGAAGCTGCGCCCAGCCAGATTCCCCTCCTCCTGCAGCCACAGCAGCACCTGATCAACGGTTTTCTGGTGGCCGATGCGGATGTTCCGCTGCACCTTGTTGACCTCGTCGCTGTCGCTGTAGATGCGATTCCAGCGCTCAAAGCCCGTGCTGTTGAAGTAGTCGCGGACCTCAGCTTTCTCCAGCAACGGTTCAGCGGACATCGACACAGGGTGCAACCGGCCGAATCTTAAGGAGACTCCCCGCCCCGGCAGGCCTCGTCCCGCCGCCAGCGCAGATCGCCCGGCGCCGGGCGGCTCCAGCGCAGGGCCTCGTCCAGGGGAAGGCCCACCAGCATCACCTCCACGGGCCGGTCATCGCCCAGCACCCGCCGCGGCAGCACGGTGGCCGCGGCGATCGCCCGCCCAGGGGCGCCGCTCCAGCGGGCCAGCCGCACCACCCCCTCCAGCAGCGGCAGGGTGCCGCCGGCCAGGGTGCCGTCTTCCAGCCGGCAGCTGCCGCCTTTCACCAGCAACGTCCGCTCATCCCAGCGGTGACGGCCTTCCTTGAGCCCGTAGGGACCGAGCGCATCACTCACCAGCACCACCTGCCGGGGCGCAAGCCGCTGCAACAGCACCGCCATGGTGGGGGCCACATGCACCCCATCGGCGATCAGACCGAGGCTGACGTCGCCGCGCCGGAGTGCCGCGCCGACCGGACCCGCCGCCCGGTGGTGCAGGCCGGGCATCGCGTTGAAGCTGTGGGTGAGCATCGAAACGCCTGCCGCGAAGGCGGCGTCCGCCTCGGCTTCAGAGGCGGCGCTGTGGCCCAGGCTCACCACGATGCCCTGGGCACGCAGGGCCTCGATCACGGCGCCGGCGCCGGGGAGTTCCGGGGCCAGGGTGACCAGATCGATGCTGTCTTCAAAGCCGCCGATCCGCTGCTCGAGCGCCGCCGGACTCGGCGGGCAAAGGTGCTGCTCGGGGTGGGCGCCGCGGCGGGCAGCGGCCAGGAACGGCCCCTCAAGGTGGGCGCCGAGCAGTAGGCAGCGGCCCGGCCGGTGCTGGGCGCGGGCCTCGCCCAGCACGGCCAGGGCCTGGCGCAGGGGCTCCACCGCGCAGGTCACCAGGGTCGGGCAGATCGCCTCGACCCCATCACGCCAGAGCAACTCCAGCAGCTCCAGCAGACGCGGCAGGTCGTGGGGCTGGAGCTCCGGGAAGGCCAGGCCCAGTCCGCCGTTGATCTGCAGGTCGACGCCGGCGGGGCTGAGCCAGTTCCCCTGCCAGTCTTCACCGGCGCCGCTGCTGCCGGGCTCCAGCGGCCGCACGCAGGCGATCTGGCCCTGGTCATCGACACCGATCCGCCAGCGCTGCTCGTCGTTGCCCGCGCTGGGGCCGGCTTCGGGAAGGCGGACGTTGCTGAGCCAGCGCATGACCTTCGGCGCCGAGGCGCCAGGAGCGAGAGAATGCCATCTTCGCTGCCCTCCTCCCTTGGACGTTGAGCCCTGGCCTGGTTCGCCAATCCCACCCCTGCCAGCAAGGGGGCCTGGCGCCTGCCAGGTCGCGGTGGTGATGGGCAGCGATTCCGATCTGCCCACCCTGGCGCCGGCGGCCGAGATCCTGGAGCGCTTCGGAATTGCGGTGGAGGTCCGGGTGCTCTCGGCCCACCGCACCCCGCTGGCGATGGTGGAATTCGCCGGTGGGGCCCACGGCCGGGGCCTGAAGGTGATCATTGCCGGCGCCGGCGGAGCGGCCCATCTCCCGGGGATGGTGGCGGCGCTCACCCCCCTGCCGGTGATCGGGGTGCCGGTGCAGAGCCGCGCCCTCTCGGGGTTCGACTCCCTGCTCTCGATCGTGCAGATGCCGGCCGGCATTCCCGTGGCCACCGTGGCGATTGGCAACGGCTGCAACGCCGGCCTGTTGGCGGCCCAGATCCTGGCCACGGCGGATCCCGTCCTGGCCGAACGCCTGGTGGCCTACCGGGCCGAACTGCACGATCAGGTGAGGGCCAAGGATGCCAGTCTTGAATCCTTCGGGATGGCGGCCTACCTCCGGGCCATGGAGGCCCCCCCGTTATGACAAGTTCCGCGACTGTCACGGTGCCGATGTCCCTGCGCCTGGGGCTGACCCTGCCGTTGCTGGTGCTCAACGTGTTCGTGCTGCGTCAGCTGCTGCTGCCGCTGTCCCCGTTCCCGGCCCTGATCCTGACGGCCGCCCTGATCGCCTTCCTGCTCGACATCCCCAGCCGCTGGCTCACAGGGCGCGGGGTGCCCCGCCTTCTGGCGCTCGCCCTGGTGCTCGGCCTGGGGCTGGGCTTGCTGGTGCTGGTGTCGCTGTGGCTGGTGCCGCGCCTGGTGGAGCAGCTGGGCGATCTGCTCAAGGTCCTGCCCCGCTGGCTGGTTCAAGGAGAATTGCTGCTCAATGAGGCCCAGAGCTGGGCCACGGCCCATGGTCTGCCCGCCGACTTCGGCGATCTCAGCAGTGAGCTGCTCACGCGCTCCACCCAGCTCGCCAGCCAGCTCAGCCAGCGGTTGCTCAGCCTGCTGGGCGCCACGCTCACCTTGACGATCAACACGCTGGTTGTGATCGTGCTGGCCGTGTTCCTGCTGATTGGCGGTGAGTCGATCAGCCGCGGGCTCGGTCGCTGGCTGCCGGCCAGCTGGCGAGCGATGGTGCTGGGCACGTTGTACCGCACCTTCCGCGGCTACTTTGCTGGCCAGGTGGTGCTGGCCCTGATCCTCAGCGGTGCCCAGATCGTGGTCTTCGCCCTGCTGGCCATCCCCTACGGCGTGCTCTTCGCCGTGGCGATCGGCTTCACCACCTTGATTCCCTATGCCAGTGCCCTCACGATCGTCCTGGTGAGTGGCCTGCTGGCCCTCGATGATCCCCGCACCGGCCTGGAGGTGCTGGCGGCGGCGATCACGGTGGGTCAGGTGGTCGACCAGATCATCCAGCCCCGGCTGATGGGCCAGATCGTTGGCTTGCAGCCGGCCTGGCTGCTGGTCAGCCTGCCGATCGGCGCCCGGATCGGCAGCTTGCTCGGCCTGGGCGGCCTGCTCGGTCTGCTGCTGGCGGTGCCAGTGGCCAGCTGCCTGAAAACCTTTCTCGATGAGCTCGCCCGCCGCCTGGGGCTGCCTGAGCCTGGCGAAATCCGTGGCCGCGACGCCGGCCTGGACGTTCGCGGGCCCTGAGCCGATTCCTTCACCGATGCCCGCATCAGCCGCCGGCCTGCTTCGGCCGGAAGCCGTCCTGGCTGAGCGTCTCCAGGGCTATGGCCAGCTGATCCCCCTGCAGCTCGATCTGGCCCTGCTTGAGGGTCCCGCCGCTGCCGGCGGAGGTCTTGAGCCGCTTGAGCAGACCGCTGGCTTCGCTGTCGCTGAGTTCCAGCCCGGTGATCACAGTCACGGTTTTGCCGCGCTTGCCGGCCTTGGTGCGCTGCACCCGCACCCGCTGCTGGGATCGCGCCGGCGCACCGGCGCCTGGGCTGCTCGCCCGTTCGCTGCTCTCGGGTCTGCTGAATTCCTGCCAGCCTCCCTTGCCCATGACGTCTGTTGCCGCTACGCACCCATCACAGCGCAACGGACCGATGGATCTGCCACCGCTCCAGCTCGAAATGCTTCGCCTCAACCTCAGGCCGACGCCGGCACCGCCCCAGTGCCATTCGTCGCCAACGCCTGGGCTGGCGGATCCCGATCAGTCGCTCACCTGGTCGGTGACGGGATTGCCTGCCTGTCCGCCGCGTCGTCAGCGACCCCGGATCGATGAGCCGCACGGATGGCCGCCGATGCCTCCGCCACCCGTCTCGCCAGCAACGGCCCAGCCGCCGGTTTCGCCACTGAAGCGATGAAGCCAGCTTCCTAGGCTGGCCCCATCACGCCCCTCTTCCGGTGACCAGCACGCTCCCCTCCGTCCATCCGGATCCCGCCGCCCTGGCCGCATCGGTGCGGCCCACAGCGGCCGGTCGTTTTGGTCGCTTCGGCGGCCAGTACGTGCCGGAAACGCTGATGCCGGCCCTGGCGGAGCTGGAAGCAGCGGCAGCGGCGGCCTGGGCCGATCCCGCCTTCACCGCCCGCCTGGATCACCTGCTGCGTACCTACGTGGGCAGGCCCACCCCGCTGTATGAGGCCGAGCGGCTCACCGCCCACTACGCCCGCCCGGAGGGCGGCCCGCGCCTCTGGCTGAAACGCGAAGACCTCAACCACACCGGCGCCCACAAGATC
>JABMPN010000070.1 GCA_013203655.1 Cyanobacteria bacterium bin.51 | reverse complement strand
CGGTGGTACTGCCCAGGGCCTCCACGGCGGGGAGCTTGCGGATGATCGCGTTCCGCCTGGCCATGCGGCCCACTCCGATCGCCAGGGTGATCGTCACGATCGCCGGCAGCTCCTCGGGAATGGCCCCCACCGCCAGGGCAACGGCCCCGTCGAACATCTCCGCCGCCCCCCGGCCCCGCATCAGACCAACGGCGAAGGTGAGCCCCGCCAGCAGCAGGATCAGCTGCAGCAGGGTGCGGCTGAACCGCCGGATCGTGCGGGTGAGCGGGGTCGTCAGCACGGAGGGCTTGCGTAGCAGGCCGGAGATCTGACCCACTTCGGTGTCGTTGCCACTGGCAACGACAACCCCGCAGCCAACGCCCGCCGTGACGAAACTGCCCGCGTAGGCCATGTCGCTGCGCTCGGCCAGAGCTACCGCCTGAGCCACAGGGGCAACGCCCTTCTCCACCGGGATGGATTCGCCGGTGAGAGCCGACTCGTCGACCTGCAGGTTGCGGGCAGCCAACAACCTGAGATCAGCCGGGATCCTGGCGCCTGCCTCCAGGCGGACGAGATCACCCACCACCAGGTCCTGGGAGGGAATCAGGCGCTGGCGACCATCACGGATCACCTCGGTCTCGGTGCGTACCGAGCGGGCCAGGGCAGCGATGGCGGTCTCGGCCTTGTTTTCCTGAACGAAACCGATCAGCGCGTTGATCAGGGTCACACTCCAGATCACCAGCGCTTCGGTGAGCGAATGGATCAGGGCCTTGATGGCGCCGGTGATCAGCAGGGCATAAAGGAGCGGGTCATTGAACTGGCCTAAAAAGCGCCACCAGAGCGGTGACTCCCGTCGTCCGCTCAACTCATTCGGGCCGAACCGCCGCAGGCGCAGTGCAGACTGCGCCTCGCCCAGGCCCAGGAGCCCGTCGCTGCCGAGGGCGGCGAGCACAGACTCCGCTTCCCAGGCATGGCCGCCGGCGACGAGTGCAGCCAGATCAGCCGCGTCTGGTTCGGGCTGCACCAGTTCGGCCATGGCGACAGAGGATCGCGGACGACCCATGCTCTAGCGCGGTGCGGCAGCGATTACGCCACGCCGGCCTTGGCAACGGCCTGATTGAGGGCATCGAGGCGGGAGAGGGTCACCCGCTCAGCAGACAGCAGTTCAAACATGCGCAGTTTTTCAAGCCTCTGATAAGTGGTGCCCGTTGCACCCACCACATAGACGGCGCGGCCCTTCTCGACAGCTTCCTCCACCGCGTTTTCGAGGGCCAGGGCCGCCGTGACACCCAGGTGGGTCACAGAAGTGAGGTCAAAGATGACGGAGTCGCAGCTGGTGATGGCGTTGTGCTCCCTGGAGATCGCCTTGGCCACCCCGAAAATCATGGCTCCATTGAGCTGGAACAGCAGCACCTTGCCCTTGGCCTGATCCAGCAACCGCTTTTCTGCCACCGATAGATCGGTATCGCCATCGCCGGTGCTGATCGCCTTCACCCCCTGCGATTCCAGGGTGTTCATCCGCTCGATCGTCAGGAAGTTGGCCACGAACACACCCACACCCACCGCCACCATCAGATCCACCAGGACCGTGAGCAGGATCACCCCGTACATGATCAGGGCCCCTTTCACCGAGAGGAGGTGGGCCCGCCTGAGGAAGCCCCAGTCGATGATGTCAATCCCCACCTTGAGGGCAATGCCGGCCAGCACGGCCATTGGAATCGAGGAGGCCAGCCCCGAGGCTCCGAGGATCACCGCCATCAGCACCGCGGCCCGGGTCAGGCCGGAGAGGGCCGTGCGACCGCCGGCCTGAATGTTCACCACCGTGCCCATCGTGGCGCCGGCCCCAGCGATCCCCCCGAACAGGCCGGAGATCACATTGCCCAGGCCCTGCCCGAGCAATTCCTTGTTGGAGTTGTGCTCGGTGCGGGTGAGGCTGTCGGCCACCATCGAGGTGAGCAGGGCATCGATGGAGCCCAGCATCCCCAGCACCGCGCCATAAAAGAGCATGCGCTGAATCTCACCGGGCAGGAAAGTGGGGAGCTGCAGGGGTGGCAGACCGGAGGGAATCCAGCCGATGCGGCGGATGTCCTCACCACCGAAGATCACCAAAGAGATCACCGTTCCCGCCACCAGAGCCAGCAACTGGGGGGGCACCAGCTGCTTGAACCGGGAGGGCGTGAACCAGATTATCGCCACCGTGAGGACCGCCAGAAACGTTTCGATCGGCTGCGTCTGGCCAAGCAGCTCAGGGATCGCCCGCAGGGTCCCCATCACACCGCCGGGGGGAATGGCCTGGCCCAGGAACGGACCGATCTGAAGAATGATCAGGATGATGCCGATCCCGGACATGAAGCCCGAGATCACGGTGTAGGGCATCATCGTGATGTAACGGCCCAGCTTCAGCAGTCCGAAGAGAATCTGAAACGCGCCTGCCAGCATCACCACGGTGAAGGCCATGGCCATGCCGTTCTCCGGATTCGCTGCGGTAAGGCCAGCGATCACCGTCGTCATCACCACGGTCATCGGACCGGTGGGTTCGGAGATCAGGGTGGGAGTGCCTCCGAACAGGGCCGCAAAGAATCCCACCAGCACCGCCCCCCAGAGCCCGGAAGCGGCCCCTGCCCCGGACGCGACACAAAGGCCAACGCCATCGGCAGGGCAATCACCGCAGCGGTGACACCGCCGAACAGATCACCTTTGAGGTGATGGAAGTTGATGCGATTGGTGATCATCAACGGGTGGCTGGAGTGCGGCGCGGAGCAACCTTAGAAACTGCATCGATGCCATCCCTTGCTTTGCTCTGGATCTGTGGCAACACGCTGCAGAGCCGCCAGCGGAAACGAAGGAGGCAGGGCACCAGCCCCATGACCCGTCAGACTCCTACCTGCCTCTGGTCGTCCTGCCGTGCTCAGCGTCGTGGAGATCGTCGTTGGAATCCTGCTGCTGTTCGGAGGCGGCGAGCTGTTCGTTCAGGGTTCGGTGGCGCTGGCCCTGCTGCTGGGAATTCCCCAGCTGGTGATCGGGCTCACCGTCGTTGCTCTGGGCACCAGCACACCGGAACTGTTCGTGAGCCTGCTATCCACGTTTCAGGGTTCCGACGATCTGGCCGTCAGCAATGTGGTCGGCAGCAATATCTTCAACATGATGGTGGTGCTGGGTTGCAGCGCCGTGATCCTGCCGTTGCGGGTGCAGAGCCGGCTTGTCCGCCGTGATGTGCCGATCCTGCTGGCGGTGTCGATGGCGGTGTGGGGCATGGCCTCGGCCGGTCGGGTCACCTGGCAGGCGGGTGTGGCCCTCCTGGTGGCCCTTGTGATCAACACCATCTGGGAAATCCGCACATCGAGGGAAGCCAAACTCTCCGATGACGACCTGGATCTGGACGAGTCGAACATCAGCCTGAAGCCTGCCCTGATCAAGTTGGTGGCCGGCCTGGCCGTGCTGGTCTGGGGATCGCAGATTCTGGTGAAGGGGGCCACAGCGATCGCCCTTGGCCTGGGGGTCAGCGAAACCGTGATCGGGCTGACGATCGTTTCGGCGGGCACCTCGATGCCGGAACTGGTGACTTCGATCGTGGCCGCCCTGCGGGGCAAGGGCGATCTGGCGATCGGCAACGTGGTGGGCAGCAACCTGATGAATCAGATGCTGATTCTTGGCGGTTGCGCCTTTCTCTCGGGAAGCCAGGGCCTCACGGTCGATCCCACCATGATTCAGCGGGATCTGCCGATCATGGTGGCCACCACCCTGGCCTGCCTGCCGATCTTCTGGACTGGAGGAGTGATCACCCGTCGCGAAGGGGGCATCTTGCTCGGCCTGTACGGCCTTTTCCTGCTGGAGCAGGTTATGCCCTATGTGAAGCCCGCCCTGAGCGAACCGCTGCAATGGTTCACCCTGCTGGTGGTGGTCCCGGCGGTTGTTTTGCTCCTGGTGGTCCAGTCCGCCGGGTACTGGCGCTCCGAGAAGCGGCTCAGGGCCTGATCTCTGCCACACAGACACAGCTACAGCCACAGAGCTCTTCAGCCCCTTGCCTAGGGTCGAGTTCTCAAAATACCTTTGCTTGGTTGATGCCAGGGATCCACCGATGACCACGATCTTCGCCGACAGCAGCCTCAGCATCGGTCGCACCCCGCTGGTCAAGCTCAATCGGGTGGTGGGTGAAAGCAAGGCCACGGTGCTGGCCAAAATTGAAGGGCGCAACCCGGCTTTCTCCGTGAAATGCCGGATCGGCGCGGCGATGATCTGGCAGGCGGAGAAAGATGGCCTGCTCGGCCCTGGTAAAGAGTTGATTGAGCCCACCAGCGGCAACACCGGCATTGCCCTGGCCTTCGTGGCGGCTTCGCGGGGTCTGCCCCTCACCCTCACCATGCCCGAGACGATGAGCCTGGAGCGGCGCAAGCTGCTGGCCGCCTATGGCGCCCAACTGGAGCTCACCGAAGGCCGGCTCGGCATGACGGGGGCCGTGGGCCGCGCCCGTGAAATCGCCGCCTCCGATCCCGAGCGCTATGTGTTGCTGCAGCAGTTCTCCAACCCCGCCAACCCCCAGATCCACCACGACACCACCGGCCCGGAGATCTGGGACGACACCGAAGGCGCCGTGGATGTGCTGGTGGCGGGCGTGGGCACCGGCGGCACCATTACCGGCGTCAGTCGCTACATCAAGACCACCCTGGGCCAGCCCCTGGTGTCCGTGGCGGTCGAACCGGAAAACAGCCCGGTGATCAGCCAAGCCATGCAGGGGCTGCCGTTGGTGCCTGGGCCCCACAAAATTCAGGGGATCGGCGCCGGTTTCGTGCCCGATAACCTCGACCTCAGCCTGGTCGATCGGGTGGAGGCCGTCAGCAACGAAGAGGCCGTGGAGATGGCCCGGCGGCTGATGCGTGAGGAAGGCATCCTGGCGGGGATCTCCTGTGGAGCTGCCACGGTGGCGGCCCTGCGGCTGGCCGCCGAAGCGGCTTACGAAGGCAAAACAATTGTTGTGGTGCTGCCCGATTCTGGCGAGCGCTATCTCAGCTCGGTGCTGTTTGAAGGGGTCTTCGATGCGGCGGGCCTGGCGCTGGTGTGAGTGCAGGCTGCATCGCGCCCTGATCAACCACTCAGTCGCAGTGGTCAGCAGATGCGCGGCAGCTGCTCGCCCTGGCCCAGCGTTAACCGCCGAAGCACCCCGTAGGCGTTCTCAAGCAGCACGATGCCACCAAGAGCGCTACCGGCAGCGGCCACCGTGCCGATGATCGCGGCTTCGGGCTGGAAGGTCTGAAGCACGGCACGGGCTTGCTCCGCCTGGGCGGTGGGCAGGAACAGGACGAGGCGACCTTCGTTGGCCATGGCCAGCGGGTCAAGGCCCAACAGGGCGCAGGCATTGGCCACCGCCGGCGCAATCGGCACGGCCGCCTCTTTGATCCGTAGCTCCAGCCCGCCTCCGCGGGCGATTTCAGTGAGCGCGCTGGCGAGCCCACCGCGGGTGAGGTCCCGCAGGGCATGCACTGCCAGCCCCTCCGTCAGCAGCGCCTGCACCGCCGGTAGAAGCGAGGCCAAATCACTTTGCAGATCCGTGCTGAAGCCCAGCTCCTGGCGTGCCGCCAGGATCGCCACCCCGTGGCGTCCCAGATCACCACTCACCAGGATCGCGTCACCGAGCTGAACCGCAGGCGGGCCGATGGCGGGACCCGGCCCCAGGCGGCCCACGGCGCTGGTGGTGATGAAAATGCCATCCCCCTTGCCCCGCTCCACCACCTTGGTGTCGCCGGTCACCACCGGAACGCCGCATTCCGCAGCCACTGTGCGGATGGCAGCCACTATCTGCCGCAACATGGCCATTGCCAGGCCTTCCTCCAGGATCAGCGCCAAGCTGAGGGCCAGGGGGCATGCGCCCACCATCGCCAGGTCGTTGACGGTGCCGATCACCGCCAGCCGTCCAATATCGCCGCCAGGGAAAACCAAGGGCCGCACCACATAAGAGTCGGTGGTGAAGGCCAGCTCCCCAGGCCCAGCTGCGAGAGTGGCGGCATCGTGTAGGACCCCATCGGCGGGGCCGAAGGCCGGCACCAGCAGCTCCTCAATCAGCCGCTGGCTGAGGCCGCCGCCGCCGCCATGGCCCAGCTGCACCCGGTCGGCGGGATCTGAGGGCATGGGGCAGCCGACTCCGGGCGTGATCTCCATCGCTCAGGACTCCCCGGTTGCGGCGCTGCCGTCCCGTTGGCAATAGTGCCAGTAGGCGGCGCAGGCCCCTTCCGCTGAGACCATCGGTGCCCCCAGCGGCCGCTCCGGCGTGCAGGCAGTGCCGAAGGAGGGGCAGTCTGTGGGGCGGTCCAGGCCCTGCAGAACCCGGCCGCTGATGCAGACAGAGGCGACGGTGTTGTGCCGGGGCGAGCGCCCATGGCCGGAGGGGCTGCCAGGAGAGGCTGCCGGGATTCCAGGAAAAGACACTTGGATGGAACCGGCATCAAGGGCGTCGTAGGGCGGCCGCAGGCGCAGACCGCTGGCAGGAAACACACCGAGGCCACGCCACTCCTGATCCACCGGCTCAAACACCCGCGCGATCAGGGCCCGGGCCGCAGCGTTTCCCCGCGGTTGGCTGGCGCGGGTATAGGCGTTCTCCACCCTGCTCTCGCCTCGCTCCAGCTGCCGCACGCAGCGCAGCACACCCTCCAGCAGGTCCACCGGCTCGAAGCCCGTGACCACCACAGGCACACGGAAACGGTGGCAGATCGGCTCCAACTCCTCGCTTCCCATCACCGCGCAGACGTGGCCAGCGGCCAGGAAGCCCTGCACACGGCCTTCCGGAGCTGCCAGCAGCGCCTCCATCGCCGGGGGGATCCGCACATGAACCACAAGCAGCGCCAAGTTGGTAAGCCCCGCCCGCCAGGCCTGATGAGCCAGCAAAGCGGTGGCCGGCGCTGTGGTCTCGAAGCCCACGGCGAAGAACACCACACGGCGGCCTGGATGATCTCGGGCGATGGCAAGCACATCGAGGGGTGAAGCGACGACCCGGACATTGGCGCCTTCGGCGCGCTGCTCCAGCAGGCTGCGTCCCGCCGATCCCGGCACCCGCAGCATGTCGCCGTAGGAGCAGAGGATCACCTCGGGGCGGGCGGCGAGCTCCAGGGCGCGATCGATCGCCGCCGCCGGGGTGACGCAGATCGGGCAGCCGGGGCCGTGGATCAGCTCCAGACCCCTGGGCAGCAAGCGGTCGAGACCATGGCGCAGAATCGCGTGGGTCTGGCCGCCGCAGACCTCCATCAGGGTCCAGGGGCGGGTGATGACCTGATGGAGTTCGGCGGCCAGGCGCCGTACCTGCTCCGGCCTGCGGTAGGGCTCCAGCAGGGCGCTCACAGGCGGATGTCCAGAGCGCTGCTGGCTGGACTGGGGCCGATCGCCCGCACGTACTGGGCCCGCTCGAAAGCAGCCGGGTCGGGGCAGCGGCGCTGGCTCATGCAACCCCGCATCTCCTGCACGGAGGAGTAGTCGTGCTGTTCGAGCCAGCTGGTGAGCTCGGTTTCCAGCTGCCGCAGCCGGCCGGGGCCGTGTCGCAGCAGGGTCGACACCACCATGGTGACGCTGGCGCCCACCATCAACAGCCGCACCACGTCGGTGCCATGGGCGACGCCGCCGCTGGCGGCGAAATCCAGCGGCACCCGGCCCTCCAGCAGGGCGATCCAGCGCAGCGGCGGACGCAGATCGGCGGCAGAGCTGAGCAGCACGTTTGAAACGTTCTCAAGGGCTTCGATGTCGATGTCGGGCTGGAAGAAGCGGTTGAACAGCACCAGACCACGGGCGCCCGCCTGGTGAAGACCCCGGGCGAAATGGGCCAGGTTCGTGTAGCTGGGGCTGAGCTTCACGGCCACCGGCATAGCTGTGGCGGCGCAGACGGAGGACACGATCGCCAACTGCTCCTCCTCCAGTTCGCCCCCGCTGCGCTCGGCATCGGTGGGCACGGCGTAGAGATTGAGCTCGATCGCCTGCGCACCGGCCTGCTCGATCGCCTGCGCCGTGCCGGCCCAGTGGCCGCCTGCATTGCCGTTGAGGCTGGCGATGATCGGGATGTCCACCCGGCGGCGGGCCCTTTCAATCTCCTGCAAGTAGCCCGCGATGCCGAGGTGCGTCGGGGCACCGGGGGGCACATAGCTGAGCGATTCGGCGAAGCTCTCGCTGCCATGGGCTTGGTGGTGGTGCCACGCCTGCCAGTCGCGCTCGATCTGCTCGAGGAAGAGCGAATGCAGCACCACGGCCGCAGCGCCCTCATCGGCCAGCCGCGGGATCAGGTCGGGGTCGGCGCTGAGCGGGGCTGCGGCGCCCACCACCAGCGGTGAGACGAGCGGCAGGCCCAGATAGGTGGTGGAGAGGTCGGCGCCACTCATGGGGGGGCTCCCTGGCTGGCATCCGCCGGGGCGGCGGCGCGGGCGGCGTACTGGTGCCAGCGCTGCAGCGCTTCGGCCTGGGCCTGGCTGGCGAGGGCGCGGGCCTGGTCAGGGTCGCTGTAGCCGAGCAGGCGGAAGCGGTTCTCGCCCGCCATCGCCTCGGCCATGGCCAGCTTCGGTTCGGGGCTGTCGAGCTGGAGCGGGTTCTCACCGCGCGCGGCGCGGCGGGGGTCGTGGCGATAGAGCAGCCAGCGGCCGGAGGCCACCGCCTGCTTCTGGTGGTCCATCCCCTTGGCCATGTCGATGCCGTGGGCGATGCAGTGGGAATAGGCCAAAATCAGCGAAGGCCCCGGGTACGACTCCGCCTCCAGGAAGGCCCGCAGGGTCTGCTCCTGGGAGGCGCCCATCGCCACGCTGGCCACGTAGACATGGGGGTAGGACATGGCCATCAAGCCCAGATCCTTTTTGGCGGTGGCCTTGCCGCCGCTGGCGAACTTGGCAACGGCACCGAGCGGCGTCGCCTTCGACATCTGTCCGCCGGTGTTCGAGTACACCTCGGTGTCGAGCACCAGGATGTTGACGTCGAGGCCGCCAGCCAGCACGTGATCGAGGCCGCCGTAGCCGATGTCATAAGCCCAGCCGTCACCACCGATCATCCAGACGCTGCGCCGCACCAGGTCGTCGGCCAGATCGTTCAGTTCGCCGAACGCCTCGCCGCCATCGGGGCCGGCGTTGGCGTCCAGCCACTGCCGCAGCTTCACCACCCTCTCCCGTTGTTCGAAAATTCCGGGCTCATCGTGCTGGTCGGCCTCCAACAGGCCCTGGCGCAGGCCGGCGGGGAGGCCTGGTGTGTCGCGCAACAGCCGTGCAGCGATGGCCCGACGCTGGTCGAAGGCGACACGGAAGCCGAGGCCGAACTCGGCGTTGTCTTCGAACAGGGAATTGGACCACGCGGGACCGCGGCCGTCGCCGTTGGCGCTCCAGGGGGTGGTGGGCAGGCTGCCGCCGTAGATCGAGGAGCAACCCGTGGCGTTGGCCACCACCATGCGGTCGCCGAACAGCTGGGTGGCGAGCTTGATGTAGGGCGTTTCACCGCAGCCGGCGCAAGCGCCGGAGAATTCAAACAGCGGCTCCTGCAGCTGCTGTTGATTCACGTGGACGGGATTGAGAGAACCGCGCTCGGGGTTGGGCAGGGAAAGGAAAAAGTCCCAATGGCCGCGGGCCTGCTCGCGCAGGGGCCGCTGCGGTTCCATGTTGATCGCCTTGCGGCGCGGTTCGCCTCGGTGGCGGGCTGGGCAGATCTCCACGCAGAGGCCGCAGCCGGTGCAGTCTTCGGCAGCTACCTGCAGGGTGAAGCGCTGCCCCTGCCAGTGGTGGTCGCGGGCGGCGGCGTGGGCGAAGCCAGCCGGGGCGTCAGCCAGGGCGGCGGGCTCCAGCACCTTGGCGCAGATTACAGCATGGGGGCAGGCCATCACACACTTGCCGCACTGCACGCACACCTCGGAGTCCCACACGGGTACTGACTCGGCGATGTTGCGCTTCTCGAAACGGGCGGTGCCGGTGGCGAAGCTGCCGTCGGCGGGCAGAAGACTCACGGGCAGACAGTCACCTTGGCGGGCCAGCTGGGGGGCGATCAGCCGGCGTACCTCATCGGGGGCCGCCGCCAGCGGAGTGGCGGCAACGGCCCTTTCGGACTTTGAACCCGGATCTGCCTCGAGATCCGGTTCGGGTTCCGCCGGAATCGGTACCGGGCTCAGCCGGGCCAGGCTGGCGTCGACCGCCTGCAGGTTGGCCTCCACGATCCGCCCGCCCTTGCCGCCGTAGCTATGGCGGATGGCCGCGCGGATCGCCTCGATCGCCTCCTTGTGAGGCAGCACATCGGCCAGGGCGAAGAAGCAGGTCTGCATCACCGTGTTGATGCGCCCGCCCAGCCCCAGCTCACGGGCGATTGCCGTGGCGTCGATGGTCTGCACCGTCAGCTGCTTGGCGCGGATCGCCTGCCGCACCGACGCCGGCAGCCGCATCGCCACTTCTTCTGGGGGAAAGGGGCTGTTGAGCAGCAGGGTGCCACCAGGTAGGGCAGCTTCGAGCAGATCGAAACGGCTGAGAAAATCCCACTGGTGGCAGGCCACCAGGTGGGCCTGTCGCACCAGGTGGCAGGAGTGGATCGGGGCGCGGCTCACCCGCAGGTGCGAGACGGTGACCGAACCCGATTTCTTCGAGTCGTAGACGAAGTAGCCCTGGACGTGGAGATCGGTGTGCTCACCGATGATCTTGATCGCGTTCTTGTTGGCGCTGACGCTGCCATCGGAGCCGAGGCCGTACACCACGGCGCGGAAGTCGGCCGCTTCGGTGCTGAAGCTGGCGTCCACCGGCAGGGATAGGTGGGTGACGTCGTCGGTGATTCCGACCGTGAAGCGGGCGGGCGGATCGGGCCGGGCCAGGGCGTCGAAGACCGCCTTGACCATCGCCGGGGTGAACTCCTTGGAGGCCAGGCCATAGCGGCCACCGATCAAGCGCGGCAGGGGGCCGGGCTTTTGGGCCCAGGCCTGCAACAGGGCCTGGCCCACATCAAGCAGCAGTGGTTCGGCGCCGCTGCCGGGTTCCTTGCAGCGATCGAGCACAGCGATCGCCCGGACCGATGGCGGCAGGGAGGCGATCAGGGCGGTGGCCTCCAGCGGGCGAAACAGGCGCACCTTGAGCAGCCCCACCCGTTCGCCGGCGGCGTTGAGGGCTTCCACCGTTTCCTGGGCGGTTTCAGCGCCGGAGCCCATCAACACCAGCACCCGCTCGGCATCGGCGGAGCCGACGTAATCGAACAGGTGATAGGCGCGGCCTGTGAGGGTGGCGAAGTCGTCCATCACCTGCTGGACGAGGTTGGGGGCGGCTGTGTGGAAGGGGTTGGCAGCCTCGCGGGCCTGGAAGGCCACATCCGGGTTCTGGCTGGTGCCGCGGATGACCGGGTGGTCGGGGGAGAGCCCGCGGCGGCGGTGGGCGGCGACCAGCTCCGGCGGCATCAGGGCTTGCAGCACGGCGTCATCGATCAGCTCCACCCGCTGGATCTCGTGGGAGGTGCGGAAGCCGTCGAAGAAGTGCAGGAACGGGAGCCGGGCGCGCAGGCTGGCGGCGGTGGCGATGGCGGCGAAGTCGCCCGCCTCCTGCACTGAGCCGGAGCAGAGCAGGGCGCAACCGCTGCCGCGGCAGGCCATCACATCACCGTGGTCACCGAAGATCGAGAGCGCCTGTCCCGCCAAGGCCCTTGAGGCCACGTGCAGCACCGTGGCGGTGAGTTCACCGGCGATTTTGTAGAGGTTGGGCAGCATCAGCAGCAACCCTTGCGACGCCGTGAAGGTGGAAGCCAGTGCCCCCGCCTGCAGGGCACCGTGCAGCACCCCGGCGGCGCCGCCCTCGCTCTGCAGTTCGATCACCTCCGGCACGCTGCCCCAGAGGTTGGGGCGGCCGGCGGCCGACCAGGCGTCGGCCCATTCGCCCATCGGCGTGGCGGGGGTGATCGGGTAGATCGCCATCACTTCATTGAGCCGGTAGGCGACGCGGGCCACCGCTTCGTTGCCGTCGATGGTGGCGGTGCTCATGGCTCCATCACGCTGAGGGCAAAGCCCACGTGCACCAGCAGCTGATCGCCAAGGCGGGCCTCGGGTACGCAGGCCAGGCTCACCTGGCGCTGGACGCCACCGAAATCCACCAGCCCCAGGCGCCAGAGCCCGGCATCGGCCGGGTCGGAGGGATCGACATCGAGGCCAGGGGGGTGGCCGTCTTCGATGGCGATCAGTTCACCTGGCAAGGCCAAACACATCGCGGAGCTCCGGCATAGGCGCAGCGTTCCAAGGTGGAACCGCCCTTCCTTCGTTATAGGTCGCTGTTTTGGCGCCGCCGCCAGTGTTGCGAGGCCTTACGGAAGCTGGGCGGCCGCCAGCAGCTGGCCAATGGCCAGGCCGCCATCGTTGCAAGGGATCCGCTGGGGCCAGAGCGGTTCGATGCCGGCCTGCCGCAGGGCGGTGGCGGCGAGCTGCAGCAGCAGCCGGTTCTGGAAGCAGCCCCCCGCCAGCAGCAGGCGGCGTTCAGCGAAGGTGTGGGCGAGCTCCACCAGCAGGCCTGCCAGAGCCTGGTGGAAGGCCAGGGCGATGGTGGGTACGGGCGTGCCGCGGTCGCGGTCGGCGAGCAGGGCGGTGAGCAGGGGTTGCCAGTCGATCTGGACGGGTTGGTCGGCTTGGCCGAAGGTGTTGGGGGCGCTGATCGGAAGAATCGGCAGGGGGTAGGGGCCGGCCACCTCGAATGGCGGAGGGCCAGGGGCGCCGTGCAGCCCCTCCCAGGCGGCCGCCTCCAGGCGCAGGGCGGCCTGGCCTTCGAAGCTGCAGATCTGGATCAAACCCAGCAAGGAGGCCACCGCGTCGAAAAGGCGGCCGATGCTGGAGCAGAGCGGCGCGCGCGGGCCGCCGTGGCGCAGCAGAGCAAGCAGCACCCGATGTTCCTCGGCGCTGAAGGCGGGGTGAGCCTTGCAGGCACCCACGCCGAAGGCAGCCACCAGCAGGCCCAACGCGGCGCGGCGTGGTTCTCGCAGGGCCTGTGTGCCGCCGGGTAGTGGGAACGGGCGCAGCTGGGCCAGGCGCTGGAAGCGGGCCGGCTGACCCGGGGCAGCGCGCTCCAGCCGCAGGCACTCGCCACCCCAGAGGGTGCCGTCGCCGCCGTGGCCGGCACCATCCCAGGCCACTCCAAGAAGCGGGGGGTTGAGGCCGTGTTCGGCCGCCGCCGCCAGCAGGTGGGCGTGGTGGTGCTGCACCGCCAGCAGCGGCATCCCAGCCGCCGCCGCCAGCTCCTCGCCAATACGGCGCGAGGTGTAGGCGTGGTGGCCGTCCACCACGAAGCGGCGGGGCGTGAGGCCGAGGCGCTGCAGGGCGCTGCTGAGGACCTCATGAAGGCGCGCCTCGGCGGCGAGGCTGTCGAGGTCACCCAGGTGGGGGCCCAGCCAGGCGCGCCCGCCGGGGAGGCCGATCGCCAGGCAGCCCTTGAGCTGGCCGCCCATGGCGACCACGCCGGCAAGCGCGTTGGGGTGAGGCAGCACCGCGCAGAGATCGAGTGTGGTGGGGGCCTGGCCGCGGGCGTGGCGCAGCAGCATCGACCGGCCCGCTGCCAGCTGCACCACCCCGTCGTCGACGGGGTTTGCGATCGGACGGTGGTGGACGAGGAAGCCATCGGCGATGGCGCCCAGCTCCGCCTCCACCCGTTCGGCATCGGCGCAGAGCGGTTCGCCGGAGCGATTGCCACTGGTGGCGACCAGGGCCACGTCGAGCTCCTGCAGCAACAGGGCCTGCAACGGGCTGGCCGGCAGCATCACACCTAGCCAAGGGTTCGCCGGTGCCACGCTGGCGGCGATCGGCTCGGCGGCGCCGGGCGGGCGGCGGCGCAGCAGCACGATCGGCGCCGCCGGGGACGTGAGCAGCGCCTCCTCCTCGGGGCTCAGCAGGCAGTGGCGCCTCACCCAGACCACGTCCGGCACGATCAGGGCAAAGGGCTTCTCGGGACGACCCTTGCGTCGCCGCAGCTCGGCCACGGGTGCCTCCGCGCCGGCCAGGCAAAGCACCTGGAAACCCCCGACGCCCAACAACGCCACGATCCGCCCGGTCCGTAGGGCAGCCACGGCAGCCCCGAGGCAGGGGCTGAGCGGGCCGGTGCTCAGCGGCGGATCGCTCAGCCGAGGCTCACCAGGCGCCCACCAGCTCATGCCGGGTCCGCAGACGGGGCAGCCGCTGGTTTGGGCATGGAAGCGACGATTGGACAGGTCGGCGTATTCGGCGGCGCAGGCGGGGCAAAGGGGATAGGCGACCAGGGTGGTGTTGCGCCGCTCGAAGGGCAGGCTCCGCAGGAGGCTGAAGCGGGGCCCACAGTGAGCGCAGCTGGTGAAGGCGTAGCCGCAGCGGCGGCTGGACGGGTCGGCCAGTTCTGCCAGACAAGCGGCGCAGGGGGCCAGATCGGGCAGCACCAAAGCGGTAGGGCTGGCCGCGGAGCCCGCCGGGTGGTCGGCGGGTGGGCAGATGCGGAAACCACGGGCCTTGCCATTGGCCTGGGGGGACAACCACCGCTGCTCCAACCGATCAAGGCGGCAATGGGGCGGCCGCTCCCGCTGCAGACGCTCCAGAAAGGAGTCGAGTGCCGCCGGTTCCCCCTCCACCTCCAGGCAAACGCCAGACGGGGTGTTCTCCACCCAACCCATCAGCGCCAGAGAGCTGGCCAGCCGGTGCACGAAGGGACGGAAGCCCACCCCCTGCACCAGTCCATCGATCTCGAGCCGAAGGCGCCGCTGCTCGGCGGGGTTCATGCGGCGGCCATCGGCTGCCGCTGCTGGCTCAGCCAGTGCAGCAGGGCGCCCATGCCGGCACCGGTGCGGGCCGAGAGCTCGAAGATTTGCGCCTGCGGTGCCACGCCCGCCAGGTTGGCGAGGGCCGCGGTGCGATCGAAATCCACCACTTCAGCGAGATCCAACTTGTTGATCATCACAGCGTCCGCGGACTTGAACAGGGCCGGGTACTTGAGCGGTTTGTCTTCCCCCTCAGGAACCGAGAGCACCGCCAGCCGCAGCCGCTCGCCCAGATCGAAGGCGGTGGGGCAGACCAGATTGCCCACGTTCTCGATCAGCAGCAGTTCCATCCCGTGGTTGTCAAGTTGATCGAAGGCCCGCCCCACCATCGCCGCCTCCAGATGGCAGAGGTCGCCGGTCTGGATCTGCACGGCCCGGGCGCCAGCGGCCCGCAAGCGTCGGGCGTCGTTGTCGGTGGCAAGATCACCCACGATCACCCCCACCGGGGCGGGAAGCCACTGGCGGGCGAGCTGCTCAAGAATCGCTGTTTTGCCGGACCCAGGCGCCGAAAGCACGTTCACCACCAGCAGCCCGGCGGCAGCGAAGCGCTGG
The DNA here is from genome assembly GCA_013203655.1 of Cyanobacteria bacterium bin.51. Lineage (GTDB taxonomy): Bacteria > Cyanobacteriota > Cyanobacteriia > PCC-6307 > Cyanobiaceae > Regnicoccus. The sequence goes on along the minus strand of JABMPN010000070.1, from coordinate 8,588 downwards.
CGGTTGTGTTCGGCGGCCGCGTCGTTCGAGGCCAGGAGGTTGTGGCGGAGCTGGAGGGTGCGGTGCTGTGGGGTGGGCTCAACGCTGGCGGCGGGCTGGCCGCAGGAGCAGTGGGAGCACATGGCAGGACCGCGGACTTTGATTCCAGTCTGGGAGAGGAGGATGGGTTCTTGCTTATCTGTCTCACATTGGTTTCGGTTGCCTCAGCTTTCAGCGGTGCCTTCTTCGGCTACTGATCGTTGAATGACCTGGTGAGAGAACGCACGTAGAAGAACGTCCCGCCTGGCACCTCCATGGCGACCACCATCCTCTTCAGACCTCAGGACACCTCCAACCCCGTCACCTCCAGCTCCCTTCCCGCCAGCAACTCCGAAGACAGCTCCCCACACCGCGGACAGGCATGGATCACATCCACTGGCTCGAAGCGCTGCCCGCAGCCACCGCATTGGCAGACGGTGGGCACCACCTCCAGATCCAGCGTGGCCCCTTGGCTGATTCCGTCCGCCATCACCACCTCAAACGCGAAGGCGAGGGCGCCAGGGTCCACGCCTGAGAGCCTTCCAACCGTGAGCTTCACGCTGTGAATCCTCTGGGCCCCTTCGGCCGCCGCCGCCGCCATGGCGATGCGGCGCACCTCCTCCATCAGCGCCAGTTCATGCATCGCCGGACCAACGGCGCACGGCCGCCAGCACCTCTGGCAGCTGTGCGGCCGTGGCGGGCGTGAGTCCGGTGCCGAAGCCAAAGCCGTGGGCTGTCACCAGCAACTGCCAGGCCGGCGGCCGGCGGCCATAGAGGGTTGCGGCCAACTGCAGCAAACCGACCGCGCTGGCTTGGTGGCTGAACAGCTCAGTCGTTCCAGGCACCACGGCTGGCACAGAAGCCGGGGGCAGGAGCCGCTCCAGCCGCCAGCCGCCTGGGCCCGCCGCCGCCTCTGCTGCCGCATCCACGAACAGCACCCGCCGGGCGGCGGCCAACTGAGGGGCCAGCTCTGGCGTGAGCTGGGTCCGTGCAATCACGCTGAGTCTGGCCAGTCCCCAGGCCTGCACCTGCGCGGCGATGGCGCGTCCGACGCCATCGTCCTGGCGCAAACCGTTGCCCCAGCCGATCAACAGATCGCGTCGCGACATCCCTGGCGTGCTCACGGGGAGCTCACGACCGCCAGCGCTCGCTCAACACGGCGCCGCCGGCATCCAGCATCTGCACGTGCAGAGGCATCTGGCCCGCCGCATGGGTGGAGCACGACAGACACGGATCAAAACAGCGGATGCCCGCCTCCACCCGGTTGAGCAGGCCCTCGCTGATCTCGGCAGCCTCGTTGCCGCTGGCGGCGACAGGCCCCGCCTGGATGTGCTGTCGGGCGATCTGGGTGACGGTGCGGTTCATCGCCCGGTTGTTCTGGCCGGTGGCGATGATCAGGTTCACCGCCTCGATCAGGCCGTTGGCATCCACCCGGTAGTGGTGGAACAACGTGCCGCGCGGTGCCTCGCTCACGCCCACTGCCTCGAAAGCGTTCACCCCGGCATGGGCCCGCACGTGCCTGCAGCAGATCTCGGGGTCGTCGAGCAGGACCTCGATCGCTTCGAGCGCCGCCAGGATTTCGATCAGACGGGCCAAATGGTAGTGGAAGGAGCTGGTCACCACGCGGCCGCCACGCTGGCGCAGCTCAAGCAGCTCTGCGTCGGCCCTTTCGGTGCCGATGCGCTCGCACACGTTCAGCCGCGCCAGCGGCCCCACCCGGTAGCTGCCGTCTTCCGGACCCAGCGGTTTGTAGTAGGGGAATTTCAGGTAGGTCCAGGGTTCCACAGCCTCGGTGAGAACCTCGTTGATCCGTTGCTGCGGCAGTGCCTCGGCCAGCACGGCGCCGTCTGCGTCGATCAGGCGCAGCTTGCCGTCGTAGTGCTCCCAGCGGCCATCGGCCCCCACCAACCCCATGAACAGCGACGGGAAACAGCCAAACGTGGCCGCCTCCACCGCCAAGGGACCATCCAGCAACCCCTTGAAGCGCGCCAGCGCCGCCTTGGTGGTAGCGAAGGCTTCCGGCAGGCGGGCGCGGATGGCGTCGCGGTCAGCCGGATCCAGGGGGTTGCGCACGCCGCCCGGCACGGCCCAGGCGGCATGGATCCTGCGGCCCCCCAGCCGCTCGATCAGGTCCTGGCCGAACTGGCGCAGCCGGATGCCGCCGCGGGCCAGCTCCGGGTCAGCGGCAATCAGACCGAAGATGTTGCGCCTGGCCGGATCGCTGTCCCAGCCCAGCAGGAAATCGGGGCTGCTCAGATGAAAGAACGACAGCGCATGCGACTGGGTGATCTGGGCCAGGTTCAGCAGCCGCCGAAGCTTCTCGGCCACCGGCGGGATCGTCACCGCCAGGATCCGATCACCGGTCTTGGCCGAGGCGAGCAGATGGCTCACCGGACAGATGCCGCAGATGCGGGCGGTGATCGCCGCCATCTCGGTAAACGGCCTCCCCTCGCAGAACTTCTCGAAGCCGCGGTATTCGGTCACGTGGAAGCGGGCGCCCTCCACGGAGCCGTCTTCGCCCAGGTGGATGGTGATCTTGGCGTGGCCCTCGATCCGGGTCACCGGGTCGATCAGGATCGTGCGCCTTGCACCGGCCGGCGAGGTGGGGTTCGGGTCCATGGCTCAGCCGAAGCGGATCATCGCCGCCCCTTCCATCGCCGGCAGTTCGCCCCGCAACAGCGGCTCGAGGAAGGCGCGAATGCGCGCAGCCGAGGGCGGGCAGCCTGGCAGGTACAAATCCACCGGCACAACCTCGTGAAGCGGCAGCACCCGAGGCAGCAGCTCCGGCACGATCCCCGGGGCGTGAGGCACCACGCCATTGCCGTCGGCCAGCTCGAGGTAGCCGCGCCGCAGCACCGGTTCAGCCCCCTCCAACCTGTTGCGCAGGCCGGGCACGTTGGCGGTGATCGCGCAGTCGCCGAAGCTCACCAGCGTGCGGGTCCGCTCGCGAACCTGAAGGATCAGCTCCAGGTTGTCACTGTTGGCGACGCCACCCTCCACCAGGCAGAGATCCACATCTTGGGGGTAGTCCTTGATGTCGGAGGCCACTGGGCTGAACACCATATCGACGCGATCGGCCAGGTCGATCAGCCACTCGTCGAGATCGAGGAATGACATGTGGCAGCCGGAGCAGCCGGCCAACCAGACGGTGGCCAGGCGCAGCTTGCCGGCGGTGCTGCTGGCCAGGTTGCAGTTCATGGCGCAACCTGCCGCGCCTGGCGGGCCCGCACCAGGGCGACCAGCTGGCTCGAATCGTCGTGCTTCTCCTCCGCGGTGTCCCCCTTGTGGAACAGAGCGCCGGTGGGGCAGACCTGCACGCATTTGCCGCAGTTGGTGCAGGAATCCACTTCGCCCCAGGGCTGGTTGAGCCCGGAAATGATCCGGCAGTGCTCCCCCCGCCAGCCCACGTCCCAGACGTGAGCCCCCTCCACCTCGTCGCAGACACGCACGCAGCGAGTGCAGAGGATGCAGCGGTTGTGGTCCAGACCGAACAGGTGATGGGACAGATCGACGGGGCGGTCCGGATAGCGGTAGGGCAGCCGGGAATGGTCCATGCCGACGTCCACGGCGCGGTCCTGCAGCTCGCAGTGGCCATTGGCCACGCACACCGCGCAGACATGGTTCCCCTCGGTGAACAGCAGTTCGATCACCGTGCGGCGGTAGTCCTGCAGCCGGGAGGTGTCGGTACGCACCACCATCCCCTCCAGCACCGGGGTGATGCAGGCGGGCTCGAGCTTGCCGCTGCCCTCGATCTCCACCAGGCAGAGGCGACAAGCCGCCACCGGGCTGAGCCCCTCGAGATGACACAGCGTGGGGATCGTGATCCCCACCTCCCGGGCCGCCGCCAGCAGGGTGGCGCCCGCGGCCATCGCCACCTCGTGGCCGTCGATCATCAGGGTGGAGACGCTCATGGGGCCACCCCGGTTGAGGGGGCGGCAACGGGCTTCAACCGGGCCACGTACTCGTCACGGAAGAAGCGCAGCGTGCTGAGTACCGGTTTGGGAGCGCTCTGGCCGAGGCCGCAGAGGCTGGTGTCTTTGACCATGTGGCAGAGGGCCTCGAGCTGGGCCAGGTCCTCGGCTGTGGCGTCGCCGGCCAGGTGCTTCTGCAGCAACCCATGCAGCTGGACGGTGCCGGCGCGGCAGGGCACGCACTTGCCGCAGGATTCATCCCGGCAGAACTCCATGAAGAAAGCGGCGATGCCAACCATGTCGGTGGTGTGGTCCATCACCACCATGCCGCCGGAGCCCATGATCGTGCCCAGTGCCTGCAACGAGGCGTAATCCACCGCTGTGTCGAGCTCGGAAGCCGGCACGCAGCCGCCCGAGGGGCCACCCGTCTGGACCGCCTTGATGGTGAACCCTTCGGGAGCGCCGCCCCCCATCTCCTCCACGATCATGGACAAGCTTGTGCCCATCGGCACTTCCAGCAGGCCGCCCCAGCGCACATGGCCGGTCAGTGAGAACACCTTGGTGCCCTTGCTGCTGGTCGTGCCGATCGCTGCATACCAGTCGGCACCCTCCCGCAGGATCGGCACCACGTTGGCGAAGGTTTCGACGTTGTTGATCAGCGTGGGCAAGCCTCCCACCCCCTGCTCGGCCGGGTAAGGCGGCCGCGGTCTGGGGGTGCCGCGCTTGCCTTCGATCGAGTGGATCAGGGCCGTTTCCTCTCCACACACATAGGCCCCAGCCCCGACCCTCAACTCCACCGAGAAGTCGAAGCCCGAATCGAACAGGCTCTGGCCCAGCAGGCGGTGGCGGTTGGCCTGCTCGATCGCCCGGCGCAGGTTGCTGATCGCCAGGGTGTACTCGGCGCGGATATAGAGGAAGCCGCGGCTTGCCCCCACCGCGAAAGCAGCGATCGCCATCCCCTCCAACACCCGATGGGGATCCCCCTCCAGAACGCTCCGGTCCATGAAGGCGCCCGGATCCCCCTCATCGGCATTGCAGACCACCACTTTGTGGTCACCCGGCATCTTGGCGACAGTGGCCCACTTCAGGCCCGTGGGGTAGCCGGCCCCGCCGCGCCCACGCAGGCCACTGCAGCGGATCGTCTCCACTACCTGAACCGGGCTGAGATCCTGAACGGCACGTCGCAACTGGTCGTAGGCCCCCCGCTCAATTGCCGCCTCGATCCGCTCCGGGTCGATCAGGCCGCAGTTCTCCAGCACCACGCGGCGTTGGTGGGCAAAGAATGGCCGTCTGGTGTCGAGCCGCTCACCGGTCGCTGGGGTCCAGGCCAGGGGCCGCCACTGTCCGTCCGTCGCCTCTAAGACCGAGCGATGGACCAGAGCCGCAATCAGCCCAGCGGCATCCTCCGCCCTGACACCAGCGAAGATCACACCGTCCGGGTCGACCGCCAGCAAAGCCCCCTGACTGCAAGGCCCCAGGCAACCGACACCTCTGATCTCCACACGATCAGCCAGCTCAAGACGCGACACCGTGCGCTGCAGGGCCTCCCTCAGTTCGGCCGCACCGCTCGCCAGGCAGCCTGCCGAGGTGCAACAACGCAGGCACAGGGGGGCTGGTGGCGTCACAACCGCAAGCTCCGGACGGCTTCCAGCACGGAGGCGACGGTCTGCTGCTTGGCCACCAGCCCATCGATCACCACCAGCGGTGCGGCGCCGCAGGTGCCCAGACAACGAACGGAGCCCAGGCCGATTGACCCATCGGCCTTGCTTCTACCCAGCCGGATCCCCAGCTCCTGCTCAAGAGCTTCCACCAGCCGATCGGCTCCGATGACACTGCAGGCCGTGCCGGTACAGACCGTGCAGCTGTGCCTGGCCGGCGCCTTGAAACAAAAGAGATGATAAAAAGACGCGGTGCCGAACACCTGGCTGAACGGCAGCTCCAGGTTGCGGGCGACGTGGCGCAGCAGGTCATCACTGAGATAGCGGTAGGTCTCCTGGGCGAGATTGAGGACCTCGATCAGACTGGCCGGGCTGCGCTGATGCTGCCGCAGAATCGACTCCAATGCTTCAAAGCTCTGCTCCTTCTCGGCAGCGATCTCGCCGCCGACTTCGGCACCGGAGTCGGCGGAGCATGCGGATGGGACACCGGGCATGGCCTTGTCGCAACCTTCAATCCAGCCTAGGAAGCGGCGGAGGTTCGGGCTGATCTCGCTGCATACCTTCGTCTTCGGTGAATCTTCTGCGGCATGGCTGTTGGCAGGGAAGCGCTTCCCTAGGGTTGGAATTGCCTTTGGTCTCCGAGGCGTATGGCCGAACTGACTTGCCACCGGCAGCTCATGGTTCCACTGGAGGCCATCGGACTCGAAGACATCCAGTCGGTCGGAGGCAAGAACGCGTCGCTGGGCGAAATGATCCGCCAGCTCACGGCCCAGGGGGTGCGCGTGCCCGGGGGGTTCGCCACAACCTCAGAGGCCTATCGCCTTTTCCTGGACCACAATGAGCTCGTTGAGCCGCTGCGGCGACTCCTGGGGGAGCTCGATTCCACCGACCTGGACGCCCTGCAGGCCGCCGGCACAGCAGCCCGAGATCTCATCTTGTCCGCGTCCCTGCCGGAGTCGCTGGAGCAGGCGATCGTTTCGGCCCACGCCGAACTGCGCCGAAAGGAAGGCCTGGGGCCAGGCGAAGCCTTCAGTGTGGCGGTGCGCTCCAGCGCCACCGCCGAGGATCTCCCCGAGGCCAGCTTTGCCGGGCAGCAGGAGACCTTTCTGAACATCCAGGGAGAGACGGCGCTGCTGGACGCCTGCCGCCGCTGTTATGCATCCCTGTTCACGGACCGGGCGATTTCCTACCGCCAGATCAACGGCTTCAACCATCTCGAGGTGGCGCTCTCGATCGGCGTGCAGCGGATGGTGCGATCGGATCTGGCTGCCGCCGGAGTGATCTTCACGCTCGACACCGAAACCGGCTTCCGGGACACGGTGCTGCTCACCGCCTCCTATGGCTTCGGTGAAAACGTGGTGCAGGGAGCCGTGAATCCAGATGAATACCTGATCTTCAAGCCCACGCTGCACCAGGGCCATGCCCCGATCATCAGCCGCCGACTGGGCAGCAAGGAGATCCGCATGGTGGGAGTGGAGTCTGCCGATCCCGGAACCTCCACCTGCAACGTGGTGGTTCCAGAGGACGATCGCCGGACCTATGCCATCAGCGACGACGAGGTGCTGACCCTGGCCCGCTGGGCCTGCCGAATTGAGGAGCACTACGGCAAGCAGCGCGGGGTACCGACACCGATGGACATCGAGTGGGCCAAGGACGGTCTCAGTGGCGACCTCTTCATCCTTCAGGCTCGGCCGGAAACAGTGGAATCACACCAGTCGTTTGCGGTGCTGCGTCGCTGGCATCTCGCACCCCATGACGCCGAACTGATCAGCAAGGGACGGGCGATCGGTGCCTCGGTGAGCAGTGGCCGGGCCCGGGTGATCGCGGATCCCACGGGAATCGACCAGTTCGAGAACGGTGACCTGCTCGTCACCAACCGCACAGACCCCGACTGGGAACCGATTCTCAAAAAGGCTGCCGGGGTGATCACCAACCAGGGTGGCCGCACCTGCCATGCGGCGATCATCGCCCGTGAAATGGGCATCACCGCGATCGTCGGCTGCGGCGACGCCACCACAGCCATCGCCGATGGTGAAACAGTCACGGCCAGCTGCTGCGAGGGGGATGTGGGTCGCGTCTACCGAGGAGCGCTGGCCTACAGCCTGGAGGAACAGGACATCGGCGATCTTCCCTCCACACGCACCCAGATCCTGATGAACGTGGGCAACCCGGAGGACGCTTTCAGGCTGGCGGCAATTCCCTGTGACGGCATTGGGCTGGCCCGACTTGAATTCATCATCGCCAATCAGATCAAGGTTCACCCGATGGCGTTGCTTGCCCCTGAGCGGGTCACCGATCCAGAGCAGCGCGCCGCGATCGCCAAGCTCACCAGCGGCCATCTCCATCCAGCCGACTATTACGTCGACCTGTTGAGCCAGGGCATGGCCAGACTGGCGGCGGCGTTCCATCCCCGTCCGGTGATCCTGCGGTTCTCGGATTTCAAGAGCAACGAATACGCAGAGTTGCTCGGAGGTGCTGACTTTGAGCCACAGGAAGAGAACCCGATGATCGGCTGGCGCGGCGCCTCCCGTTACTACGCACCGGCTTTCCGTGAGGCCTTTGCCCTGGAATGTTCGGCTCTGAAGCGGGTTCGGGATGCCATGGGGCTCACCAATGTGATCCCCATGGTGCCGTTCTGTCGAACGCCGGAGGAAGGCGATCGCGTGCTGGCCGAGATGTCCAGCCATGGCCTGACACGGGGCGAGAACGGGTTGCAGGTGTATGTGATGTGTGAGCTGCCCAGCAATGTGATCGGAGCAGAAGCCTTCGCCGAGCGCTTCGATGGCTTCTCGATCGGCTCCAACGACCTCACCCAACTCACCCTTGGCTTGGATCGCGATTCAGCTCTGGTGGCTGATCTGTTCGACGAGCGTCACGCCATCGTCAAGGACATGATCCGGCTGGCAATCCGCACAGCAAAAAGCTGTGGCCGAAAGATCGGCATCTGTGGCCAGGCCCCGATCGACTATCCCGGGTTCGCCCTCTTCCTCGTGGAGGAAGG
>JABMPN010000069.1 GCA_013203655.1 Cyanobacteria bacterium bin.51 | reverse complement strand
TGGGCGAGCACAACGTCAACATCGCCTCGATGCAGGTGGGCCGCCGGATCGTGCGCGGCGACGCCGTGATGGTGCTCAGCATCGACGACCCGATCCCCCCCAGCCTGCTGGCCCACATCCACACGATCAACGGCATCCAGGAGGCCCATCCCGTCACGCTCTGACGTTCTGCCCCTCCCACCTTCTGTCCCGAGCGCCGTGCCGATGCAGCCATTGCCCCCCCAATGGTGGCGCCTGGAGATGGACGCTCCAGCTGAGCTCGAAGAGTCGCTGCTCTGGAAGCTCGCCGCGCTCGGCATCCAGAGGGTCGCCATCCGGCACCACCCCCGCGAGCCGGAGCGTCACCGCTTGCTCGCCTGGTTGCCGGCTGTCGACTGGCCCCTGATCGAGCGTGAGCAGCTGGCGGCAGCCCTGGCCCCGCTGGGGGAGCCGTTCGGCCTGGCCCTGCCCCCGCTCCACTGGCAGCCGCAGGGCGAAGAAGACTGGAGTTCAAGCTGGAAACAGCACTGGCAAGCCGATCCGGTCGGGCAACGGCTGCTGATCCTGCCGGCCTGGCTGGCCTTGCCGCAGGAGTTCGCCAGCCGGCAGGTGATCCGCATCGACCCCGGCAGCGCTTTCGGCACCGGCAGCCACCCAACGACACGCCTCTGTTTAGAAGCGATGGAGATGATCCAACTGGAGGGCCTGCGGGTGGCCGACCTGGGCTGCGGCAGCGGCATCCTCGCCCTCGGGGCCCTGCGGCTCGGGGCCGCTAGCGCCAGCGCCAGCGACACCGACCCCCTGGCCGTGCGTGCCACCGCCGCCAATGCTCGCCTCAATGACATCAGCACGGGCCCCGGCGGGGCCTTGCAGGTGGCGCTGGGGTCCGCGGAGGGGCTCGCTCCGCTGCTGAACGGGGAGCCAGCCGACCTGCTGCTCTGCAACATCCTGGCGCCGGTGATCGAAGCCCTGGCTCCCCAGTTCGAGGCCGTGCTCTCCCGGGCTGGTATCGGGCTGCTCAGTGGGCTGCTGCTGAGCCAGCTGCCTGGGCTGCAGCTGGCCCTGGGGCGCGCCGGCTGGAGCACGCGGCTGATCGGCCAACAGGGGGGCTGGGGCCTGCTGGAGATCCGCGCCGACAAAGCGGATGTTGCATAAATCACGCTTATCTGTGCCCACCCTTTGATTGGGCTTCCGATGCTCTGCCCTCCAGATCGGCGGAGCTGCCCCCTTCCGATGTAGGAAGGGGCGGTCCTACAGGCCCGGACTGTCCAGGCGCCTGTGAGCCCTAATCCCTTCCATGGCTTCCTATAAGGTCACCCTCATCAACGAGAGTGAGGGCCTCAACAAGACCATTGAGGTTCCTGACGATCAGTACATCCTTGATGCCGCCGAGGAGCAGGGAATCGATCTCCCCTACTCCTGTCGCGCCGGAGCTTGCTCCACCTGCGCCGGCAAGCTCACCACCGGAACCGTCGATCAGTCGGACCAGAGCTTCCTCGACGACGACCAGATCGAGTCCGGATTCGTGCTGACTTGCGTGGCTTACCCCACCTCCGACGTCACGATCACCACCCACGCTGAAGAAGAGCTCTACTGAGCCCTGCCACGGCCTCCGGAACCCGATGTGGTTCCCGCGGCCAGCTGCCCCTGGGGTCTCAGGCCGCTTCGGCCGCCAGTCCCCTTGCCCACCAGCTGACTATTGACCGGTTTTCTTGATTCGACCATCGCCTGCGTTCAACAACGATCGCCAGCGATGGATCCTGTCTTCGGTCTCTGACCTTTTCTCCGCCACCCGAACGGGTGGCTTTTTCATGGCCTTTCCGGTCGATGACCTCCTGGAGCCCGGCAGCGAATATCCCAGCCTGGGCGGTCAGTACAGCTTCCGGGTTCTGGGGCCCTGTTGCCGCCTGTTTGATCGAGAAGAGCTGCCTTGGCCCAGTTGCCGCCTGGCCTGGCGCAGCAAGGAGCCGAGCTGGCGCCGGATCGGCAAGCGCTTCGTGGCCGATCTGGCCGCGCGTCGCTGTCCGTCCTACGCGGTCGAATTACTCCAACCTGGTGCCAAACCGACACGCACGGTGATCACCCTCTTCCCGCAACGGCTGAGCGCCAACCTGCAGGAGTGGTGGTACAGCAAACAACCCAGTTCGCTCGATCCAGGCAACAGCCGGCCTCAACCCATGGCCCCTGAACCGATGCATCAGGAGCCGTGAGCGTTCAGGCCCCAGGGCGATGGTGTGGCACCCAAAGCAAAACCCCCTCCCTTGGCCTGGGGAGGGGTCAGCGCAGCAGCCGGCTGCTGGATGCAAAAGAAGTTAGGGCGGATTCAGAAATAGATCTTGCCGCCACCCCACTGGATACCGCTGATCTTGGGAGCCACCAGGATATAACCGGCGATCAGACGCAGATCATCCTCGCTTAGATCGCGCATCTTGACGAATACATCGCTGCTGCGCAGGCTCGGGTGCACGTCGGAAATACTGTATTCGCCGTCATAGGAGGTGGGATCCTTCATGTAATCCACCAGGGCATCCACCGAGTCACGGGGAGGGGTGGCCAGCGCCAAAGTTTCGGGATCGAGGCCAACGGTCTGGTTGGTCTTGGTGACTCCACCGGCATGACAGGTGCCGCAGCTTTGGTTGAAGATCTTGCGGCCAGCCTTGAACTCGGCCTCGCTGAAAGTGACCGGAATGCCATCCGGGCTACCCGCCACGGTGAGCGTTTCGGCGTCCCATTGGGCGGCCTGAACAGCCAAAACGGGAAGGCCGAGGCTGGCGAGCAGGGCCAGGCAGAACACCAGCAGGGTTCGGGTCAGGGACCGAAGGCTGGAAATGAAGAAGGAGACCATGGAGGGAGCCGGCGAACAGGCGGTTGGCACCGCGCCTGAGACCTTGTATCACGGGCAAAGGGTCGTCTGGGCCGGAATCAAGAAGTGTTTCAGGCCCGCGGCCCGGCGGGGCCGTCCGGCCGCTAGGCAGGGCTCACTTCGACACTGAGAAAATCCCTGGCCACCAAGGTGTTGGCAAAGATGGCGCGGGCTTCTTCAAGCAGGTCCTCGGGGGTGAAGGCATTGCCGGCCACGTAGCGCGGGCTGAGATGGGTGAGCACGAGTTGCTTCACTCCCGCCAGAGCCGCGGTCTGGGCGGCCATCGTGCTGGTGGAGTGCTGGCGCTGAAAGGCCATATCCGCTTCCGCGTGGGCAAAGGTGGACTCATGGATGAGCAGGTCGGCGCCTTGGGCCAGCTCCACCGCGGCATCACAAAAAACGGTGTCGGTGCAATACACGACGCTGCAGCCAGCGCGAGCGGGACCGGTGAGAGTGTCGCCACGAATGATTCGACCGTCCTCAAGGGTGACGGTGCGGCCAGCCTTGAGGTCGGCATAGACCGGCCCCGGCGGAATACCCAGTTCCCGGGCCTTATCCACGTTGAAATGCCCGGGGCGTGGCTTCTGGTCGACCCGATAGGCATAGGCGGGAATGCGATGGGTGAGCGGGGCGCTGCGAACCAGGAGATCGCCGTCATCGAGCAGTACCCGCCCCTGCTGAGCCGCCTCGCGCACGGGGTGGGTGCGCAACGTGTAACCGATCCGGGTGGAGGAGGTGCGCAGGGCTGATTCGAGAAAGTCCGGCAAGGGATCGGGTCCGTAGAGATCCACACCCCGGCAGTTGCCGGCCATGCCAAGGCTGGCCAGCAGGCCAGGCAAGCCGAAGACATGGTCGCCGTGCATGTGGGTCACGAAGATCCGGCGCAACTGCGAGACCCTCAGATCACTGCGCATGAACTGATGCTGGGTTCCCTCACCGCAATCGAACAGCCAGAGCTCCGCCCTCTGGGGCAAGCGCAGGGCCACCGCCGATACGTTGCGGGCCCGAGTTGGAACCCCCGAACTGGTGCCAAGAAAGGTGACCTGCACACCGTTTGTCCCTTTCCCGCATGCTGTCACGCTGCAGCCGGTCCAGTGGCGGCGCTGTCCTCTGGGGGGCTGGCACGGCTCAGCTGCACTGGTCACAATGGTTCGCCTTGAGCGACCGTTGGCACTGTGTCTTTGGCTGCATTCCTGCCCCTGCTTTGCTCCACTCCGCCTCGGCCTGCCAGGCGCAGCAAACGACTGGCGCTTGGCAGTGCCCTGTCCTTGCCGCTGCTGCTGGCCTCAACCGTCTTGCCGCTTCCTGCACGCAGCGCCACGGCTGAATCCGCCAGAGGAGCTTCAGCCGCTGGCCCGCCGGTGCGGGTGCTGCTCGTGGAATCGGCCGGATTCCGCGTAACCGGGGACGGTGGTCTGCGGCTGCGGGACACGTCGGGGAAGGAACTGCTCCGGCTTCCCGCCGGCGGTGCCGTGGCCCTCAGGCAAGTTGGCGGCCGTGTGGTGATCGAGGCCGAAGCCGCCGGCCGGCCCGACCCGACAGTCCGATCGGTTTCCGTTGCCGAACTCTGGATCGAACCCCTCGCCAAGCGCCCCGAAAGCGCCACCTTCGGGCTGCAACAACGGCGCTACCGCGGCCGGCTTCAGGTTCGCCCGGTCGATGGGAAACTGCGGGCCGTGAACGTGGTCGCCCTCGAGACCTACCTCCCCAGCGTGGTTGGCAGTGAGATGCCCGCCAGCTGGCCGCTGGAGGCCCTGCGCGCCCAGGCCGTGGCGGCGCGCACCTACGCCTTGCGCCAGCGCAAGCCCCTGGCCGCTTTCGATCTCAAGGCCACCGTGAGCAGCCAGGTCTACAAGGGACTGGAGAGCGAAACCAACTCCACACGCCAGGCGACCATCAGCACCCGCGGCCTGGTGCTGATGCATGGCAATGCCCTGATCGACGCGGTGTTCCACAGCAGCAGTGGAGGCGCCACCGAGAACAGCGGTGACCTCTGGACCCAGCAGCGCCCTTACCTGGTGAGCGTTGAGGATTTCGATGACAACAGCCCGGTTCGCCAGTGGCGCAAGCCCCTTCCCCCCGACCTTCTGGCCAAGGCATTTCCGGAAATCGGTGGCGTAGGCCGGATCGACGTGATCGCCAAGACCGCCAGCGGACGGGTGAGACAGGCCCGGGTGATCGGGCCATCGGGCCGCCAGCTGGTGGTCAATGGCGCCCAGCTGCGCAGCCGGCTGGGGTTGCGCAGCACCTGGGTCCGCTTTGAAGCGGCACCGTTCAGCTTCAGCGGGATTCCCCTGGCCGGGTTGTCTCCCGCCCTTGCCCCCGTGCCTGCAGAGGCCCGCCCCCTGGTGGATCCATTGGGAGCCCTGCTGGCATCGCCACCGCCACCACCGCCGGCGATCAGTCTGGTGGCGATCGGCCGCGGTTTCGGCCATGGGGTGGGAATGAGCCAGTGGGGCGCCTATGCCCTCGCCAAACGCGGCCAACGGTTTGAGGAGATTCTTCGCCATTACTACCAAGGGGCCGTGGTATTGCCCTATCCCCGAGGAGCAGGCACTCCCCTGGCCAGGCAGCCGGGCGATCCGGCAGGCTTGCCTGGATGGACATCCGATCCCGTCGCCACCCTGGCCAGTCCCTGAGCGTCTCGGCACTTCCCTTCGCGGTCCTGCCCTGCTGGTCAGGCCGCGTGCGGGTGGCCGGCGATGCCGCCACCCTGGCCGACCGGGTGGCAACCTCTCTGGCCCAGGCTCTGGAGGCCGATCCAGGCCGAATCCTCGGCCTGGCCACCGGCCTCACCATGGAGCCGATCTACGCGGCCCTGGTGCGCAAACTGGGCGCCTGGCCAGCGCAACAACAGGCAGACCTGCGGCGGAGGTGGCGCAGCTTCAACCTCGACGAATACGTGGGGCTCGCTGCCGGCGATCCCCGCTCCTTCGCCGCCACGATGCGGCAGCAACTCGGCGATCGGCTCGGCCTGGGGCAGGCGCAGCTGCATCTGCCCGATGGACGGGCGGCTGATCCTGGCCTGGAGGCGAGCCACTACCGACAGGCCATTGCCGACGCCGGTGGCCTCAGTCTCCAGTTGCTCGGACTCGGGCTCAACGGCCATGTGGGCTTCAATGAACCCCCCTGTCTCGCCTCGGCGACCTGTCGTTGCCTGGAGCTCAGCGCCAGCACCCGTGAGCAGAACAGCGCCGATTTCGGCGGCGATCCAGCGGCCGTGCCCCGCCTGGCCATCACCCTCGGCCTTGCCGAGATCCTTCAGGCCCAGCGCATCATCTTGGTGGTCAGCGGTGGCGGCAAGGCCCGGATCCTGCGCCGTCTGCTCCAGGACCCGCCCGATCCAGCCTTGCCGGCCAGCTGGCTCCAGGGCCATCCCGGCGTTGAACTCTGGGTGGATGCTGCGGCACTTGGCGCCTGAGGCCCAGGGTTCAAACAGGACCCAACAGAACGATCAGCCCAGGACCTCCTCCAGCAGGACCGCATCGACGGCCAGGTTGGAGGTGACGCTGCGCACGTCATCGAGATCCTCCAGGGCATCAAGGAGATCGAGGCAGGCCCGCAAAGGAGTGGCCAGCTCCAGGTGGCACGGACTGGCGGCGATCCAGCGGTGCTCCCAGAAGGCCACAGGCCAGCCCTGGCCCTTGAGGCCGCCCTGCAGCGCCTCCAGCGCCATGGCATCAGCAAAGACAGTCGCCCCAGCGCTATCGAGCTCATAGCCAAGCGCCTCAAGCTCCAGCAAGCTCTCCAGCAGGGCCTCTTCGGCCAAATCGGGCTGGTCGATCCGCACCACAGCCTGTTGCTCGAAGAGATAGCCGACGCAGCCGGTCTCGCCGAGATTGCCGCCGTTCTTGCCGAAGGCCAGCCGCAGATCGGCCGCGGTGCGGTTGCGGTTGTCGGTGAACGCCTCCACCAGGATCGCCACCCCGCCGGGGCCATAGCCCTCGTAACGCACCGCCTCAAAGCGATCGGCCTCCCCCGCCGCCTGGCCGGAGCCCTTGGCGATCGCCCGATCGATGTTGGCGTTGGGTACCCCGGCTGCCTTGGCCTTCTCAATGGCGGTGCGCAACTGGAAGTTGCCGGCCGGATCGGCGCCGCTGCGGGCGGCCACCATAATTTCGCGGCCGAGCCGGGTGAACACGACGCCACGTTTGGCATCGACGACCGCCTTCTGAAGTTTGATCTGGGACCACTTGCTATGGCCTGCCATCGCGCTCCGCTGCGGGGTGAGGGCTCAACCGGCCGGATCCAGCACCAGGCGGGGCTGGAGCCGGCCTTCGGCGGCAAGCCGGGCCATCCCAGCCAGACTGCCATCCGGGCCGAGAACCACAACGGCCTGATCGAGCGCCAACTCCAGGCTGGTCTGCTGGCTGCGGCCACAGCGCCAGCCGGCCCAGTCCTCAGCCAGGACGCGGTGCTGGGGCAGATGGGCCAACGCGGTCAGCGGCGGCTGCAGGGCAGGCAGCGGGTCTTCCTCCAGCCGCTCCAGGCTGACGCTGCCGGCCAAACCGAAGCCCAGGGCCTCGGTGCGCCGCAGGCTGGCCAGGGCACCGCCGCAGCCCAGGGCGACACCAAGATCGCGGGCCAGGGAGCGGATGTAGGTGCCCGCTGAGCAGGACACGGCCAGCTCCAGGCGCTGGTTCTCGCCATCCCAGCCCAGCAGCTCCAGCTGGTGGATCGTCACCGGGCGCGGCTCAAGCGCGGAGGTTTCGCCACGCCGGGCGCGGACGTAAGCCCTCTCGCCATCCACGTGAACGGCCGACACCTGGGGGGGCCGCTGCAGAATGGGGCCACGGAAGGCCTCCAGGCAGGCGTCAAGGAGCTGGGGGCTGAGGTCCGGCACAGCGGCGCGCTCCAGCAGTTCACCGCTGAGGTCATCGCTGCTGGTGCGCAGGCCGAGCTGGATGGTGCCGCGATAGGCCTTGGCCCCCGGCAGGTAGGGCAGCAGCCGGGTGGCGGAGCCCAGGGCGATCGGCAGCACCCCGGTGACGGCCGGATCGAGGGTGCCGCCGTGGCCCACCCGCTTGAGCCCATAACGGCGCCTCACCCGGGCCACGCAGGCGTGGGAGGTGAGGCCCGCCGGCTTGTCGAGCACCAGAAAACCGCAGGGTTGGGCCAGGGTGACGGGGCGAAAAGGTGGGAGAACTGTTGCATCCGGCGCCGGCGCCTGCAGGCTGGAGCCACGTTCAACGCCCCTGGTCCCTTGAGCCTGCAGAACCGCCGCGACCTGGCCTACATGGTGCTGGCCGGCCTCTTCCTCGGCACGATGGGAATGCTGAACATCCTTGGGCTGACACGTTTTTTGAACCTCGGCACGATCGCCGGCTTGCCGATCGTGGTGGCGGTGGGGGCCCTGCCCTATCCGGTCACCTTTCTGTGCACCGACCTGATCAGCGAGATCTGGGGGGAGAAGAAGGCCACGCAGCTGGTCTGGGTGGGGCTGTTGCTGAACGGTTGGATCGTGTTCATCCTCTGGCTGGGGGGCGTGCTGCCCGGCCTCGATGGCTATGGCGGTGGCCTCGGCGCTCCGGTGGCCGGCGCCGATGGGCGATTGCCGCTGTTCTTCGAGATGCGCCGTCTGGCTTTCGGAGCGGTGGGGGCCTCGATGGCGGCCTATCTCGCCGCCCAGTTCATCGACGTGCGGCTGTTCCATTTCTGGAAGCGCTTCAGCGGTGGCCAGGCCCTCTGGTTGCGCAACAACGGCTCCACCCTGGTCAGCCAGTTGGTGGATACCAGCGCGGTGGTGCTGATCAGCCACTACGCCGCCCATGTGCTGCCGCTGCGCCCGGAGGAGGCGGTGCTGCCCCAGCTGGGTGCCTTCATCAGCAGCGGCTACCTGTTCAAGCTGCTCGCCGCCCTGCTCGACACCCTGCCCTTCTACCTGCTGGTGGCCTGGCTGCGCCACTGGCTGGAGGTGCCAGGGGCGGGGGCGGAACTGGCTGAGGGGAGCGCTCCGCCCTAACCTCTTGCCTGTTCCCGATCTCTGACCAGGTTTGCCTGAGCTGATCCACGCCGGCCCGATCGTTACAACTCGGGGCCAGACCACTCCCAGCCAGGCACTGGACCCCGAGCGGTTCCTCGCCGACGGCTTCGCGCTCAGGCATCAACTGGCGGCCTATCTCCAGATCACGCCGGAAACCCTGGAGCAGCGCCTACCCGCCAGCTGCTCGGATCTGGCGGCTTTGCACCCAGGCGCTGTCGACTTCGATCCCCAGCGGGCTTCGGCGTTCTATGAGGAAACGGTAGGCACGGCGCACCTGCTGGAGCTGGCCGCCTGGCATCTGGGCAGTGCCGGCTACATCGCCGATACCCTGCGGCTGCAGGCCAGCAAAGCCAGCGGACAGGTGCTCGACTTCGGCGGCGGGATCGGCAGCCATGCTTTGGCGGCCGCCAGCCTCCCTGAGGTGGAGCGGATCTGGTTCGTTGACCTCAACCCCCACAACAGGGCCTTCGTGGCCCAGCGTGCTCAAGCCTTCGGGCTCAGCGAGCGGCTGAAGGTCTGCCGGGATCTGGACGATCCGGCCCTGCCGAAGCGGTTCGACACAGTGATCTGCCTGGACGTGCTGGAGCACCTACCCGACCCGGCGGCCCAGCTCAACGAATTCGCCGCCCGGATGAACCCGCGCGCAATAGCGCTGATGAACTGGTATTTCTTCAAGGGCCACGAGGGGGAATACCCTTTTCACTTTGATGAACCGGCCTTGGTGGAGTCGTTTTTCGAGACGCTGCAGAGTCGGTTCCTGGAGGTGTTTCATCCTCTGCTGATCACCACCAGGGCCTACGGGCTCAGGCCGTGACAGCGTCGGCAGAGGTGACGGCCACGTTGATGCGCTTGCGGTTGCGCAGACTGCGGGTGATGCTCTCGAAGTTGACCACCCCATCCACCAAGGAATAAAGGGTGTCATCGGAGCCTCGGCCCACGTTCAGGCCGGGGATCACCGAGGTGCCCCGTTGGCGAATCAGGATAGATCCAGCCGTGACGGTTTCGCCGCCATAGCGCTTGACGCCCAGGCGCTTGGAATTGGAATCGCGGCCGTTACGAGTGGAGCCTGTGCCTTTCTTGTGGGCCATGGAATCGAAAGCGAAGAGTAGTGAGAGAAGGGGAAAGCTGACCGCTTAACACGGTCCCGACACGGGAGAGATCAGCTGATCGCCTGGCCGCCAACGGTGATCGACTCGACCATCACCCTGGTGAGCTCCTGGCGGTGGCCGTTCTTGCGACGGGTTTTCTTCTTCGGCCGCATTTTATAGACAATGATCTTGGGTCCGCGGCGATGTGACACCACCTTGAGGGTGACCGAGGCCCCCTCGACATGGGGAAGGCCAAGGCTGGTGCCGTTGGAGTCACGGATCAAGAGCACCCGATCAAGGGTGACGGTCTCATCGACCTCGGCATGGAGGCGGTCCAGGTCGTAGTAGCGGTTGGGCTGCAACCAAAACTGCTGGCCGGAGGCCTCGACGATGGCGTAAGGGCCGGAGGCCGCCTGGGCGATCCCCATCGGAGCGAGGCTGTCGGCGGCTGGAGTGAGACTCATGGGAAGCGGGAGGCGTGGGCAGGCAAACGATCCATCTCCCAGG
Source organism: Cyanobacteria bacterium bin.51 (assembly GCA_013203655.1). GTDB lineage: Bacteria > Cyanobacteriota > Cyanobacteriia > PCC-6307 > Cyanobiaceae > Regnicoccus. The sequence continues at coordinate 4,620 of JABMPN010000069.1, read as the reverse complement.
CAGGAAAACCGGCCGAGGGATTGGCGTTATTCAGGCCTGCCGCACATCCAGATCATTAAGAGCTCACCATTCTCCACTGCCGCTTGCCCAGGCGTCAAGATTTATTGTGAAGGCAATGACGCCAGCATAGGTGGATGGCTCAGCCAGCCCTGACGATCGCCTCGCTGATCAAGGATCCCGCCCTGCGAACCAGCTGCGGCCAATGGCTTCGTGAGGCGCACTACGAGCTGGTTGATCTCGGTGAAATGGCCGATCCAGGGGCTGCTCTGGAAAGCCGCTGGAAGGACTTCGATGCAGTGCTGCTTGAGCAGGGTCTCCTGGATCGCGACGCTCTCCAGCGTCTCTGCAGCAAAGGGTTGGTCCTGCCGACGGTGATCGTGGGTCCGACCACCGGGCAGCTTGATTTCCACGCCGCCGAAGTCCACCTGGCCCAGGATCAGCTGGAACAGCTCAGTTACAGCATTGACGCGGCAATCTCCCGCTTTCTACGACGCGATCAAAATAACGATCAGGCCGATCCAGATGCAGATCAATCAGCAGCGCCATGGAATTTCTCCGACCGCCTCAAAAAACGACTGGGTTACACAGGTTTGCTTTACAAACGTGACCCAAGCCGTTTTCTGCGTAACCTGCCCAAGCAGGAACGCCAAATCTTGCTCCAATCGCTTGAGCGTACCTACAGGGACCTTTTGATCAGCTATTTCCGTGATCCGGCAGCTGCCAACCAAGCCCTGGACAGCTTCGTAAACACCATTTATTTCAGTGATCTTTCGGTTACCAAAACCGTGGAAATTCACATGAATCTGATCGATGAATTCTGGACTCTCTTGAAACTCAAAGGACACAAGAACGATTTTCTTCGAGACTATCGACTGGCCTTGATGGACGTGCTGGCCAATCTCTGTGAGATGTATCGGCGCTCGCTTCCATCAGAGTCTTTGCACACCAATAGTTTACGACCTGCGCGGATGGCGAGCGTGGCTGGGGAGATCGGCTGATGTCACCACTGAAGGCCTACATCCTCAAGCTCTACGTTGCAGGTAACACTCCCAATTCCATGCGCGCTCTCAAGACACTCCGCGACATTCTCGAATCGGAGTTCAAGGGTGTCTATGCACTCAAGGTAATTGATGTGTTGAAAAGTCCTCAATTAGCAGAAGAAGACAAGATTCTTGCCACCCCCACCCTGGCCAAGATACTACCGCCGCCAGTTCGCCGGATCATCGGCGATCTTTCAGATCGGGAACGGGTACTGATTGGCCTTGATCTGCTTTTTGACGAGCTTTCTGAACAGGATCTGATCGATAACTCTTTCACTGAGACCTAATTTTTCAACCCCAAAAAAGGCAAAAGCGTTTCCAGGCTGATTTCTCTTTAATCCACCAACATCGATTCATCTAGCTATGTCTCTCAAGTCCAGCTCATCCCAACTGGTGAAGAAACTTCCCACTGGCGTTGAGGGGTTGGACGACATCCTTCAAGGCGGTCTGCCGATTGGCCGCTCCACATTGATCAGTGGAACATCAGGAACAGGGAAAACCATCTATTCGCTTCATTTTTTATACAATGGCATCCGGAAATATGGCGAGCCTGGCATCTTTGTCACCTTTGAAGAGTCACCCATTGATGTGATTCGCAATGCTTCCAGCTTCGGCTGGGATCTGCAGGAACTGATTGAACAAGGCAAGCTTTTCATTCTCGACGCTTCCCCCGATCCGAACGGGCAAGACGTGGTTGGAAACTTTGATCTCTCGGGCCTGATCGAAAGACTAAACTACGCGATCAGAAAGTACAAAGCCCGCCGCGTTGCCATCGATTCAATCACCGCCATATTCCAACAATATGACGCTCTTGCAGTGGTACGGAGAGAGATCTTCCGAGTGATTGCCAGGCTCAAGGAGATCGGTGTCACGACGGTGATGACATCAGAGCGGGTCGAGGAATATGGCCCGATCGCACGTTATGGGGTCGAGGAATTTGTTTCCGATAACGTTATTATTCTCCGGAATGTGCTCGACTTTGAACGCCGCAGGCGCACAGTTGAAATCCTCAAACTCCGGGGTACAACCCATATGAAAGGGGAGTTCCCTTTCACGATCGGTACCCATGGCGTCAGCATCATCCCCTTGGGTGCGATGCGCCTAACCCAACGCTCTTCGAATATCCGCATCAGCTCTGGCGTTGCCAAGCTTGACGAGATGTGTGGAGGTGGCTTCTTCAAAGACTCGATCATTCTTGCAACAGGTGCAACCGGCACCGGCAAAACCTTACTAGTCAGCAAGTTTGTAGAGAATGCTCACCACAACAAGGAACGGGTGATCATTTTTGCCTTTGAGGAATCCCGCGCCCAACTCTTGCGCAATGCCACGAACTGGGGAATCAACTTTGAGCAGATGGAGAAGGATGGCCTGCTTCGGATCATCTGTGCCTACCCAGAATCCACCGGACTCGAAGACCATCTTCAGATCATCAAGACCGAAATCAGCGATTTCAAGCCATCAAGAATAGCTATCGACTCCCTCTCTGCACTCTCCAGGGGTGTGAGCCTTAATGCCTTCCGCCAGTTTGTGATCAGCCTTACTGGCTACGCAAAACAAGAGGAGATCGCGGGCTTTTTCACGAATACATCGGAAGAGTTCATTGGTAGTCACTCGACCACTGATTCCCATATCACAACCATCACTGACACGATCCTGCTGCTTCAGTATGTGGAAATCCGAGGAGACATAGCCCGTGTCATTAATGTGTTAAAGATGCGTGGCTCGGCCCATGACAAGGGAATCCGCGAATTTGTGATCACCGAGGATGGCCCAGAGATCCGCGATTCCTTCTCCAACTTCGAGCGGATCATCAGCGGCGCCCCCCATCGCATCGGCATCGATGAGCGCAACGAGCTCTCGCGCATCGTGCGGGGAGTCGGCAGCGACGAAGGCTGAGCCTCAGCCGCTCTGACGGGTAGGCCAAACTGGCCGACTCAGGACCGCTAGACCTGAAGATCGGCCCGGGCAAGCTGATCCTTGTTGGCATACTGGCGCCGCTCCCCTTCAAGGATCAGTTCGTCACGATCCACATGTTCGAGGGCGAAGTCGAACCAGAACGTGGTTCCCACCTCCGGCTCGCTGACCATGCGGATGGGACTGCCGTGCTTGTCGAGAATTCCGCGCACGATCGCCAGCCCCAGGCCCGTGCCCACCTCGGTATGCACCGCGTTCTCCACCCGAAAGAAGCGCTCGAAGATGCGCTGCTGATCTTCTCGGCAGATGCCGGCTCCGCTATCGGCGATTTCCAGCCTCAGCCGCGGCAAGGGCGTGGACAACTCACAGGAGGGATGGTTCGCCAGCGGGGCCGTGACGGGATCGAACTGACAGGTGTCGGGCCAGGGGTAAGCGGTGAGCACGATCCGGCCACCGCCAGGAGTGAACTTGAGGGCATTGCCGACGAGATTGTCGAGCACCTGCAGGATCTGATCCCAGTCGCCCATCACCCTGGGAAGATCGCTGTCAACGTCCACGTCGAACTCCACGCCTTTCTCGATGGCGTTGAGCCGGTAATTGCGAACGGTCTGCTCAATGGCAGGGCGCAGCTCGATCGGCTCAAGACTCCAGACCCGATCTGATTCCAGCCGGGAGAGATCGAGCACATCGTTCACCAGCCTGGTGAGACGATCAGTTTCGGAGTTGGCAATGGCCAGAAACTCCTGGGTCTCCTCCTCGCTGAGCTGATCGCGCAGGTCGTGGAGCGTTTCCACGTAGCTCTTGATGTTGAACAGCGGTGTGCGCAGTTCGTGGGACACATTGCTGATGAACCGGCTCTGGGCCGCATTGAGCTCCACCTCCCGGGTCAGATCCTGCACTGTCATGGCGATGCCCTTGAGACTTTCGCCGCTGAGGTCCTTCACCGTCTGCAGGACGATTCGCAAGGTGCGCGGCGGCTCACCGAAGCTGCAACGCACATCGGTGCTGTCCCGTTCGCCACTGAGAAGGGTCTGGAAGGGCTCCTGTAATTCCATCGCCAGCACCTCAGGCAGTTCTTCGCAGAGCTCACTGCCTTCGAGATTGCGGCCCTCCCAGCGGAACAGGCGGCGGGCGGTGGGATTCACTAGCACGATGCGGCCCTCGCCATCCAGCAGGGCAGCCCCGTCGGCCATCGTGGCGATCAGGGTCTGCTGTTTCACCTGGGCGGCAGTGAGTTCTTCAATGTTGGCGGCGTCGTAGACCTCCAGGCGGGAGGCCATGTCGTTGAAGCCCTGGAGCAATTCGCCCAGTTCACCGCCCACCGGCAAGGCGATACGGGCCTCAAAGTCGCCCAGGGCAATCGCCCGCACCCCTTGCAGAAGCTCTTTGATCGGTCGGGTGATCGTCAGCGCGTTGAACACCGCTCCGAGGATCACCAGCACCCAGATCGAGATGAACACGGCCACCGTCACTTCGCGCGTGAGCGCCGCACTGGCCAGCACCGCCTCGTTGGGATTGATGCCAAGCGCCAGCACGCCCAGATACTTGCCATCGCTCACCATCGGCACGAAGACATCGGTCACCTGGCCATCGGGGCTGAGGTGCTGGCGAATCAGGGGGTTCTGGGGCCGGCGCTGCAGATCGGGCGGCAGCTCCAGGCGCCGAC
>JABMPN010000068.1 GCA_013203655.1 Cyanobacteria bacterium bin.51 | reverse complement strand
TGGTAGAGCAGCGCTTTTGTAAAGCGAAGGCCATCGGTTCAAATCCGTTAGCCGGCTTCCTTGACCAGGAATCGCGCGCGGCATCCCACCAGCACCACTGCTCTTTGCCATGCCTGCCTTTTCCCTGCCGCTGCTGCTCGAAGCGTTCCTGCTGCTGACCGTGCTGGCCGGCTTCGTGGGGCTGTTGCTGCGCCGCAACCTGTTTCTCAAGCTGCTGGCCATGGACGTGATGTCAACCGGGGTCATCGGCTTTTTCGTCTTGCTGGCTGCCCGTCGCGGCTTGTACACCCCGATTCTCGAAACCCTTCCAGATCGCACTGCCGACGCGACCTATGCCGATCCGATCCCCCAGGCCGTGATCCTCACGGCGATCGTGATCGGTTTCTCGACCCAGGCCCTGATGCTGGTGGCGATCTCCCAGCTCTCCAGACGAGAGCCCACCCTCCAGGTCGGCGCCATGGAGGAGATCAGCTCCAAATGATCACACCCGCCATCGTCTGGTTGGTGTTGCCATTTCTGATGGCCTTCACCGGGGCCCTGCTACCGGGCATTGAGACGACCCTGGCCCTGATCGTCCCCGTCGCCACCGTGCTGGCCGGCCTGTTCGGCGCCATGGCCGCCGAACCTCTCAACCTGCAGCTGGTGGGCCCCTACGGCGTTGCTCTGCTCCTCGATCGGTTCGTCGCCCCGTTCCTGATCCTCAATGGGCTGGTCACCGCGGCGGTGTTGCTGGACCGGAGAAGCCGCCCCCGGGCTGGCACCTTCGTGCTGGTGCTGCTGGTGCTGCATGGCGGCGTGAACTCCGCCCTGGTCTGCCAGGACCTGATCAGCCTGTACGTGGCCCTCGAAGTGGTGGGTCTGGCCTCCTTCCTGCTGATCGTCGGCCCCCAGAGCGCCAAGAGCCTCTGGATCGGCCTGCGTTATCTGCTGGTGGGCAACACCGCGATGCTGCTGTTCCTGATCGGAACCGCGCAGGTGTACCGCAGCAGCGGCTCCTTCCGGCTGATCGATCTGGCCGGTGCCTCCAGCACGGCCATGGCCCTGATCCTGGTGGGCCTGCTGACCAAGGCCGGTCTGTTTGTCTCCGGTCTGTGGCTGCCGCGCACCCATGCCGAGTCGCCAGCGGAAGTCTCCGCCATGCTCTCCGGGGTGGTTGTCACAGCAGGCGCCTGCCCGCTCGTGCGGGCCACGACCCTGGTGGAGCCACTCGCCCCCCTGGTGATGGGCATCGGACTGGCCAGTGCCTGCTTCGGGGTTGCCTTCGCCCTGATCGAAACCGATGCCAAACGGATGCTGGCCTGGAGCACGCTCTCCCAGATGGGCCTGGCGGTGCTGGTGCCTGCCGTGGCCGGCTTCTACGCCCTCAGCCATGGCCTGGCCAAGGCCAGTCTCTTTTTGTTGAGTCGCCATTTCCCCAGCCGGCGGCTCGAGATCTGGACCCAGAACCCTTTGCCGCTGCAGGTCTGGTTGCCCCTGCAACTGGCGTCCCTGTCGATCGCCGGCTGTCCCCTGCTGGTGGGGTTCCTCGCCAAGGAAAGTCTGCTCAAACAATTGCCTGGGCCCAGTGGCCTGCTCGTCACCAGCCTGGCGGTGGGCACCGCGGCGGTCTACGCCAGGCTCTGGGGGTGGCCCCTGCTGGGCCGAAGTGATCAAGGATCCCAAGCACCCGGTTGGCGGGCCTCCGCCGGGGTGCTGCTGTTGAGCCTGGCCCTGCTTCTGGCGGTGGGGCTCGGACCGGCCGGACCGAGCTGGGAGGGGTTCCTGTTAGTGGCGCCCAGTGCCGCCAGCCTGAAGGCCCTGGCCATCCTGGCCGCCGGCTGGCTGCTGCACCAACTCCTCCAGACCCTGCGAACGCTGCTCAAGCTGCCTAATCTCGAGCGGCTCGACGACCTTCTGGGCGGCCTGGCTGTGGTGGGAACCGGTTTAATTGTGATACTGGCCCGATGAAAACAGCCCTCCGAATGAAACTCTGGAGAGCTTGGACGTCCCTGTTGATGCTTGAGGAGGCCCGACGATGCGAGCGATAAAGCTCTGGGTGTTCTGGCTGCTGACCATCGGCTTCCGGCTAGGCATCTGGTTGTTGCTCAGCTCCGACACAAGCCAGTTCAACCTTTTCGTTGGGGTGCTGCTGGCCGTGGCCCTGCCCCGCTCCCGGGCCATCGCGGTGGCACCGGGGCTGGTGCTGGGCCTGGTCTGGAAGGTGATCATGGCCCTGCCAGAAGCCTATGGGGAGGCTGTTCAGATGCTCAGCCAACACCATGGCCGTGAACGGCTGGGGATCGTGCCGGGCTCCGGCTCCCGCTCGTCGTTGGTGGTGTTTCTGGAGGTGTTTCTGATCACGCTCACCCCTTTGACGATCGCCCTGGGCAGGCTTCCCGATGGCTCTTACCAGGTCCACCAGCTCGAGAGGGGAAAACCGTGATTGGTGTACTGGTGTCAGCAATGGTGCTGGCGTTGCTGCTGCCGGTGTTGATGACCTGCCGCACCACCGACCTCTGGCATCGACTGGCCGCTTTCGCCAGCATCTCCACCAAGATGGCCATCCTGCTGCTGGTGTTCTCGGTGTTCCGTGACGACTGGATGATCGGCGTGGTCGGCGTGATCGTGCTCAGCGTCGGCAATGCCGGCGTGATGCTGCTCGCCAATCTGCTGCGGGAGGTGGAGGCTTGATCACCCTGCCCACGCTGGTCACGCTGATCAGTGATCTGCTGCTGCTGTTGGGGCTGGTCTTCTGGCTGTGGGGCACCTGGCCGCTGCTCGGACAAGCCAGCTACCTCGCCAAGCTCCACAGCCTCTCGATCGCCGACACCCTGGGGTCGGCCCTGATCGTGGTGGGCTTGCTGCTCAAGCTGCCCCGGGAGTGGCCCCTGCTCAGCCTCGCCCTACTCAGCCTGGTGGTCTGGAACACGCTGTTCGGCTACGTGCTGGCGGTGTGCTCGCTGAGCAGGCCTGCGGCAGACAGGCCGGAATGATCACGGGTCTTGGCCTGCTGGTACCGATCACAGCCCTGCTGCCTCTGACGGCGATCCTGCTGGTGAACCAGCGCAGCCCTTACCAGACCCTGGTGCTGCGGGGGATTCTCGGGGCGATCGCCACCCTGGTGTACGCGCTGCTGGGCGCCGCCGATGTGGCCCTGACCGAAGCCCTGGTGGGCACCCTGCTTTCCACAACCCTCTATGCCATCGCCCTGCGCTCCTCGATGGTCTTTCGGCTCGAACTCAAGGCGGGGGTCGAGCTGGCGCCCGAGCGGCGCGAACTGCTGGAACGGTGGCTGCAGCAGGCCTTTCTGCGCCTGGAGGTGATTGCGCCTGCCAAGAATGCCCAAGCGGCTTCCCTGGCCAAAGAGAAGCCCGGATTGACTGAACCGGCTGGGCTGCCTGTTCATGGTTGGTTGCTCAGCGCCGACCAGCTGTCCATCGCCTCGCCTTGGCTGAGCAACCAGCTGCAGGGCCTTGCCGGAGCCCAGGTCTGGCAACGCGCAGGTGGCCTGATCGCCACAGGAGCAGGGGTGGCCAACGGATGACGATCCTCTACCTGATCAGCGCGGCCGCCCTCTGCCTGGCGCCACTGTTGGACCTGGTGCGCCAATCTCCCACCCCGGGGCTGGTGGCCGGGATCGCCCTGGCGGCGGGCGTGCCTAATACGGTCTCCGGCATCATTTTTGACATCCGCCTCTACGACACCGTCGGTGAAGTGATCGTGTTCACCCTCGCCTCAATCGGGGTGAAGTCGTCGCTTTCTGGAGAGACGCCAGCCACAAGGATCCGTGGCGTCAAGGATGCCCCGTCGATCGTGCTCTGCCAGCTCGGAGCCATGGTGAGCGCCCTGGTGGCCGTGGAACTGGCCCTGCGCGGTCACCTTTCGCCGGGCGGAGGTTTTGCGGCAGGCGTCGCCGGCGGCACCGCGATCGGCCTGTTGGTGATCAGTGGTTCCGCCGCCGCGACCGAGGCCCTGTACAGCCGTTACCGGGCCGACATCTGGGAAAAGGTGGCGGTGATCGGCTTTGTGGTGCTCTCGTCGTTCAGCCTGATCGGCCTGGGGCTGCCTTCCGGGCCATTCGGCAGCCTCGTCAGTGGGGGCTGGATCCCCTGGCTCAACGTGCTGGTGGCCCTCAAGGTGACCCTGGGCTCCTGGGCGATTCTGCAGCTATTCGTTCGTTACAGGGGTTTGCTATGAGCAGGGGTTGGCTGTGAGCAAGGGCTCAGTGCCGCTCACCGGCCAGCAGCCAGGCCGCTGCCAGCACGGGCAGCCAGATCAGGCCACGCAACTCGAACAACGGGGTGCCCCACTGCATCAGCGGCTCCATCAGCGCATGGAAGAGGCTGAACATCACCACGATCGCCAGGCTGAGCAGAAGCATCGGCAGTTCCAGATCTCACTCGAGGCTGAACGAACCAGGCCAACCCACCGGCATCACAGCACCGGCCCGCAGGACCCGCCAGTGATCATCAGCCTCCCATCGCAACACGGTGCTGGCCAGGCCAGCCATCGCCGGCCACGGGAGCGGGGCGAGGCGGGGAACGCTCGAGAAAACCGCTGCAGCCTCGCCAGCGGTGCGGCAGGGGGGCGACCCTGAGCGGTTGGCGCTGGTGGTCGCCAGCGGACCACTGCAGGACAGCAGCTCCAGGGCGGGATCACTGGCGGGAATGCGAAGGCCCAGGCTCGCGCCATTGGCGGGGGCGTGGGGCTGCAGGGCCTCCACCACAACGCCGCGGGCCGGCAGCACCAGGGTGACCGGACCAGGCCAACAACGGGCCGCCATCGCTTGCCACTGCGGCAGCACAGGCAGCTCCAGGGCCGAAAGCAGGCTGCCAGGATCGGCGCCCATCAGGATCATCGCTTTCGTTGATGGCCGCCCCTTCAACCGCCAGAGCTGGCCGGCCCTGGCTGGCACGGCCGCCAGGGCCGGCAGGGTGTCGGTGGGAAAAATCCCAGCAGATCCGGCAGCCAGCGCCGCGGCAAGCTCAGCGGCAGCGAGAAGGCCTTTGGCGCCAGCCTCAGGGGCGTGGCGCTGCGGTGGGTCGGTCAACGGCACGGGCTGACGGCGCGGGAAACCTGGGGGCTTGAACGAGCAGGTTGCGGACGGCGGCCGCAGCTGAAGCGGCCATGGCCCTGGAAATCGGCGAACGACGCCACCTGCTCAAGACCTGCGCCCGCTAACAACGCCTGAACTCTCTCGCTTTGATCGTAGTGGTGTTCCAGCAACAACCACCCCCCGGGAGCCAGCCCGCTGGCGGCACCAGCGGCAATCAGGCGCAGGGCATCGAGGCCGTCCTCACCACCATCGAGCGCCAACCACGGTTCATGCAGACGGACCACCGGGTCCAGGCTGTCCAGCAGCGAGGAGGGAATGTAAGGCGGGTTGCTCACCACCAGATCAAAGGCACCGCAACATGCGGCCGTTGGGCTCCACCACGAGCCCAGCTGAAGGTCAACCCGATCAGCGACCCCTGCCGCCAAAAGATTGGCCCTGGCCTGAAGGAGGGCTGCTGAACTGCAATCCACAGCCACGCCCGCGCTGGTGGGCAACGCCCTGGCCAGGGCCACCGCCAGACATCCGGAGCCGGTGCCCAGATCAGCCCAGCGCAGGAGGTGGGCCGGGGAATCGGGCACCTGCTGCGCCATCAGCTCCAGGGCCAGATCCACGAGCTGCTCGGTTTCCTGGCGCGGGATCAGAACGCCAGGGGCCACCTGCAGCTCGAGATCACGCCATGGACAGAGCCTGACCAGATATTGCAAGGGGGTGTGCTCGCGCAAGTGCCGGCGCCAGAGCCCGGCCAAGTGCTCACAGCTGCAGCGCATGACCACAGAACGCTCTGGATCCAACCAGAGATGCTGACGCGCCGACACGCTCAACCCGGCGGCCAGATCCAGCAGCCAATCGAAGGAGGCGGCCTCGCCCCCCTCGGCCAGCATGGTGCGGCGCCAGGCCAGCAACTCAGCACCGGTGAGGTTTTCAGCCACCTGAAGGGCCACGCCAGATGCTGGGCAAGAGCTACCGATCAGCTTAGAAACCTGATTCCCCGCATGGTCGCCAGCAGAGCCCGGGTTCTGCCCTGATCTGGCCGGCCAGCTCCAGGCCCAGCAACCGAGAGGCGAGATCCTTGACAGGCAGGCCCAGGGCCAAGTGCAGCTGCTCCAGCGAGGCACCCCCACCGAGGGCAGCGAGCAAGGCCCGGTCAGAGGCTGAGGCCTGATCGGCGGGATGGCCCCCCTGGAGTGGCCCAGTCGCGAGCGGCGCCCCCGCCCTTCCTGGGCGGTCCAGGGGGCCCTGGCCCAGCTGGGTGATCAGATCAGCGGCGGCAAGCAACGGCGTCGCCCCCCGCAACAGCAACCGATTGCTACCGGCGGCCGAGGCCTTGCCAGCATCGGCGGGCACCACCCAGAGGGGCAGCCCCTGCTCCCAGGCCAACCTGGCGGAGTGGAGCGCACCGCTTTGTTCGGGGCACTCAACAACAATCACGGCCTGGGAAAACGCCACCTGCAGACGGTTGCGCGCCGCGAAATGGCCACGCGCAACCGTGGCCCCCGCAGGCAGCTCGCTGATCAGCAGCCCGCTGGTGGAAACGGCGGCCTGGAGACTGCCGTGATGGCGGGGATAAACCCGCTCCAGGGGTGTGCCCAGCACCGCCACCGGCCGGCCGCCGGCCTCAAGGCAGCCACGGTGGACGGCCGCATCGATGCCTTCGGCCAGGCCACTCACCACGGGCCAGCCCGCCCTGGCCAGGGCCACTCCCAGCTCCCGCGCCATGGAGAGACCATGCAGGGAGGGCCGGCGCGTTCCCACCACGGCAATGGCCAGGCGCTCGCGCAGCCACGGCCAAAGCGAGCCATGACCGTCCCAGTAGAGGGCCAGGGGTGGACGGTCCAACTGGGCCAGGGCCCGGGGAGAGGCCGGATCACCGGGGAGAAGCACCCGCCGCGGCGAGCGCAACGGCAGGTCGCCGTTGCGCCATGGATCCGCCCCCCAGCGGCGGCGATGCGCCTCGATCTGCACCACCCGTTCTCGCCCCAGCCCTGGCAGCTCGCGCAACTGCTCGACGGAGGCCCGCCAGGCTGCCGGCAGCGATCCGAAGGCGGATTCGAGCTGGCCAAGGCGGGCCCAGCCCAACCCCGGGCAGCCACTCCAAAGCAACCACCAGAGCCGCCGCTCGCGGGGCCAGGGCCCCGAGCAGCTGGGGAACATTCCGGCCACAAGATCGCCCACAGCCTCCGCCCTTCACTTCGTAGTACAAAAATACTACAAGCAACGGAATTCCGTGTCCTCGGGAGGGCCCAGCGCCAAGGCCTTCAGGGCAGTCTCCAGATCAGGCGGATACCGCCGCAGCAGTCGGCGCTGGCTGCGGTCAGGGCCAAGATCCAGCACCACCAGGTCCACCCGCGCCTCCGCCGCCAGCTCACCCCTTCCATTGAGAAAGCGGCTGCGCCAGATCTGGCGCAGCCGCCGGCGCGGTTCCACCACGCTGCGCACCTCCACGGCATCGCCATGCCTCAGGGGTTGCCGGTAGTCCATCGCCAAGGCCACCACCGGCAGCTCCAGTCCCCGGGCCGAGAGAGCGCTGTAGGCGAGCCCGACCGAGGCCAGGGCCTCGACCCTGGCCTCCTCCAACCAACCCAGATAGGCGCCATGCCACATGACGCCGGCGTGGTCGGTGTGTTGGGGCAACACCAGGCGCCGGAGGCACCACTCCCGGGCAGGGGGGTTCAGTTGCGGCTGCATTACGACCTTTCCGTCCATGCGATCCCTGCAGGGGGCTGAGCCATAAGCTGCTTCAGAACCGCGATGGCCTCGTGTTTCGCAATCTTTTGATCGCCGACTCCGGCAAGGGCAATGTCGAGGAGATGGTGCGCATGTTGCGTGCCCTTCCTTCCTTCAGGCAGGCTCGTCTCAACCTGCTCCATGTCGTCACCGAGCAAGCCGGCTCGGGTTTTCAGGAGCATTGGCAGCGGGCCTCCGGGCTCGTGGCTGAAGCCATCCAACGCCTGGGCCTCAACCCCGAAGAGGTGAACGCAATCATCCGCCAGGGCGATGCCAAGCAGACGGTACTCACGGTGGCCGACGAACTTGATGTCGACCTGATCGTGATGGGCTCGCGCGGTCTGGGTCGACTGCAGTCGATCCTCTCGAACAGCTCCAGCCAATACGTTTTCCAGCTCGCCACCCGGCCGATGCTGCTGGTGCGCGACGACCTTTACGTGAGGCACGTCAACCGGGTCCTGGTCGCGATTGACGGCACCGGGGTGGGAGACGACGCTCTGCGAATCGCCTGCGAACTGGTGCGTGACATTCCCGGTGGCGTGCTCACGGGGGTCCACATGAGCCGCAAGGACATCGTTCCCAGCCGGGGCGGCAAGAGCCCGGCCGATGACGTGCTCGAGAAAGCGGTGCAACGCGCCCGCAGCTTCGGCGTGGAGCTCAAGGGGCTGCACCGCACCGGTGACATCGGTCGCGGAGTCTGCGAAACAGCCCAAGAGGTCAACGCGGACCTTCTGGTGATCGCCTCCCAAGACCGGCGTCCTCTGGTGGCCAAGAGCTTGGTCGACATCGACCGGCTGCTCGGCAGTTCGGTGAGTGATTACATCCGGGTCCATGCCCAGGCCCCCGTGCTGCTGGTGCGGGAGCCCGAAAGGAACAGCTGAGCTTCAGCCCTGTTGGCGGCTGTTGGTCTGGATGTAAAGGATGATCAGAAAAACTGCCGGCACCAGCACGAACAGCAGACTGGCCACGAAACCGAGATCGTTGGTTTCCATCGGTGTTGACGGGAATCATCGGACCGTATCACCAGCCATCGGCCCATCTGGGCTGTCTTCATCGGTCGTTGCGGATTGCTGCTCAGGGGTCTCCGGCTGCTCTGGCCACGCCGTGGGGCCGGCCGGCAGAGGGGCAGCCAGGGCCGCTTCCAGCTGGGCCTGACCGTCGGCAAGCCCCAGCTGCGGACGGGTCAGCACCACCACCGAGTGCTCCACCAGCGCCTGACAGGCCAGGCGCCAATCGAGAGGACGGTTCTGGAGCTTGCGGTCTTCCACGGCCGTGCGGGAGCTGAGGGCGGCGGAGTCGCCCGGGACCACCGCCACAAAACAGGTGATGCACTGGCCGCACCCCCCGCAGTTGCCGAGCTTCCCCTTGAGTCCGTAGAGCTCGACGCCCTCGCGCAGGGCCACCTCACGCAGGTTTTCTCCGGGGAAGCACTCCACATCGAGCCCCTCGCGGACGAATCGGATCACTGGCATGGAGGGTCAGGCAACGGCCCCCATTCTCAGAGAAGAGGTTGCGATTTGTAACCGCGTTGGCGTCAATCGACAGGATCTACGGTCACGGCTCGTTTCAGCTGATGGGGTTCGCCCTCCCCATGCCACCGAGAACCCTTACGATCATCCGACGGATTGATCCAATTGATCGTCCACCGTTAACGCTTGCGTTGCGGCAACTGTTTGTTTCGCCGGATCTACCCCCATGGGATTGCCCTGGTATCGGGGGCACACGGTCGTGATCAACGACCCGGGCCGCTTACTGGCCGTGCACCTCATGCACACCGCTCTGGTCGCCGGCTGGGCCGGCTCCATGGCTCTTTACGAGCTCGCGATTTTCGACCCCTCTGATCAGGTTCTCAACCCGATGTGGCGCCAGGGGATGTTCGTCATGCCCTTCATGGCCCGCCTTGGCGTCACCGGAAGCTGGAGCGGCTGGAGTGTCACCGGTGAAACCGGGGTTGACCCAGGGTTCTGGAGTTTCGAAGGCGTCGCTGCAGCACACATTGTCTTCAGCGGTCTGCTGTTCCTTGCCGCCATCTGGCATTGGACCTACTGGGATCTGGAAATCTGGCAAGACCCCCGCACCGGTGAACCCGCCCTCGATCTCCCCAAGATCTTCGGCATTCACCTGTTGCTGGCTGGTCTCGGCTGCTTCGGTTTCGGCGCCTTCCACCTGACCGGGGTCTTTGGTCCGGGAATGTGGGTCACCGATCCCTACGGACTCAATGGCCACATCGAGGCCGTTCAACCGTCCTGGGGGCCAGAAGGTTTCAACCCCTTCAATCCAGGTGGAATTGTGGCCCACCACATTGCGGCTGGGATCGTTGGCATCATCGCCGGCATTTTCCACATCACAACCCGTCCACCGGAGCGGCTCTACAAAGCCCTTCGAATGGGCAATATCGAAACGGTCCTGGCCAGTGCCATTGCCGCTGTGTTTTTTGCCGCCTTCATCGTGGCTGGAACAATGTGGTATGGCTCGGCTTCCACTCCTGTGGAGCTGTTCGGCCCCACTCGCTATCAGTGGGATCAGGGCTACTTCAAGACAGAAATTAACCGCCGTGTGGCCACGGCCCTCGAGAACGGTGCGTCCAAGGAAGAGGCCTATGCCGCCATTCCTGAGAAACTCGCCTTCTTTGACTACGTCGGCAACAGCCCGGCCAAGGGAGGCCTGTTCCGGGTCGGTCCGATGGTCAATGGTGATGGCCTGCCCACAGGCTGGATCGGCCATATCAGCTTCACCGACAAGGAAGGTCGTGATCTTGAAGTGAGGCGCTTGCCGAACTTCTTCGAGAACTTCCCGGTGGTGCTTGAAGACAGCCAGGGCATCGTCAGGGCCGACATCCCCTTCCGACGCTCCGAGGCCAAATATTCCTTCGAGCAGACCGGCGTTACAGCCACGGTCTATGGCGGAGCCCTCAATGGTCAGGTCTTCACCGATCCGGCCGCCGTCAAGCGATTGGCCCGCAAAGCGCAACTTGGTGAGGCCTTCGAATTCGATCGCACCACCTACAACTCCGATGGCACTTTCCGTAGTTCACCTCGCGGCTGGTTCACGTTCGGCCACGCCACCTTTGCGTTGCTCTTCTTCTTCGGTCACATCTGGCACGGGGCCCGCACCCTTTACCGCGATGTGTTTGCCGGCATCGACCCCGATCTAGGTGAGCAGATTGAATTCGGTCTCTTCCAGAAGCTCGGTGACAAAACAACACGCCGGACGGCCCAGAGCGCCACACCTTCTGCCGGCAGCACGATCAGCTGATCCCTTCACTCCCGGAGAATCCAGATGGAAAGCTTTGCTTACATCCTCATCCTGACCTTGGCCTTGGCCACGCTGTTCTTCGCCATCGCTTTCCGCGATCCGCCCAAGATCGGCAAATAACACCGAGGGCACCCACCGGGTCTTCCCTCAACTCCAGCCCCCTGCTTCGGCAAGGGGTTTTTTTGTGGCTTCCTCCTGGTCAGAGCAGGCTGGTGCCGGTACGGGATCCAGAACGACTGCAACAACACCCTTCTCATTTCGAGAGTTACTGTTTACACTTGAGTCAAACTTTTGAGCGTCCGTGGGATGCAATGTCCCTCCTGCCAACACACCGACAGTCGGGTGCTTGAATCACGCTCCGCTGACAGTGGCCGCAGTGTGCGGCGGCGGCGCGAATGTCTGCAGTGTGAATTTCGGTTCACGACCTACGAGCGGGTCGAAACTGTGCCGGTGACGGTGATCAAACGCAACGGTCTCCGGGAAATTTTCAATCGCTCAAAGCTTCTGAACGGCTTGATTCGGGCCTGTGAAAAAACAGGCCTCGAGCCCGCCAGGCTGCAGTTGGTGGTCGATGAGATCGAAATGCTGCTTCAGCAGCGCAACAGCCGCGAGGTCAGCAGCAGCGAGATCGGTGAACTCGTTCTGCACCAGCTCAGCGAGATGAACGAGGTGGCCTACGTGCGTTTCGCTTCCGTCTATCGCCAGTTCCAGGGCATCCACGATTTCGTAGCCACCTTGAAAGGCCTCAGTCTGCGAACATCGCGGCCCCAGAACGATGGCAGCTCCGCAGGCCTGGCGGTCGTGGCGCGTTGATCAGCCCAGGCTGAAGATCGTTTTCGCAGGGGGCTTTTGTATGATGGATGGTCAGGTGTTTTCTGTCGGCGGGCAGGGCACCACTCCCTCGTTCTGCCCAAGGCAGACCGCCATCCCTTCATGACCGTGACCCCTTCCGAGATCAGCAGCACCGAGGCCAACGTGGATCTCGCCAACGAACCAGCGGCAGATCTGGACCTCGACATCCCGGAAGAGGTTCCCACCGCGGATGACCCGGCCAGCCGGGCCGTCTCCCGTGACTTTGAGAGCGCCGGCTTCACGCTCGATGAGTTCGCCTCCCTGCTCAGCAAGTACGACTACAACTTCAAGCCGGGTGATGTGGTGAACGGCACGGTGTTCGCCATGGAGCCCAAGGGCGCCATGATCGACATCGGCGCCAAGACGGCCGCCTTCATGCCCCTGCAGGAGGTCTCGATCAACAGGGTCGAGGCGCTCAGCGATGTGCTGCAGCCTGGCGAGGTGCGTGAGTTCTTCATCATGAGTGAGGAGAACGAGGACGGCCAGCTCTCGCTCTCAATCCGCCGCATTGAATACCAGCGGGCCTGGGAGCGGGTGCGTCAGCTCCAGAAGGAAGACGCCACCATCTACAGCGAAGTGTTCGCCACCAACCGCGGCGGCGCTCTGGTTCGGGTGGAAGGCCTCAGGGGCTTCATCCCCGGCAGCCACATCAGCACCCGCAAGCCAAAAGAAGATCTGGTTGCCGATTTCCTTCCCCTCAAGTTTCTCGAAGTGGATGAGGAGCGCAACCGCCTGGTGCTCAGCCATCGCCGCGCCTTGGTTGAGCGCAAGATGAATCGCCTTGAGGTGGGCGAGGTGGTGCTCGGAACCGTGCGCGGCATCAAGCCGTACGGCGCCTTCATCGACATCGGTGGGGTCAGCGGTCTGCTGCACATCTCCGAGATCAGCCACGAGCACATCGAAACGCCGCACACGGTGCTGAATGTGAACGATCAGATGAAGGTGATGATCATCGACCTCGACGCCGAGCGTGGTCGGATCTCGCTCTCCACCAAGGCCCTGGAGCCAGAACCCGGTGACATGCTCACCGACCCCCAGAAGGTGTTCGACAAGGCCGAGGAGATGGCGGCCCGCTACAAGCAGATGCTGCTTGAGCAGGCTGAAGAAAACGAACCGATGGGTGTCACCCTCGACTGAGACGTTCCCAGTGTCTGCCGTGGCGCCGGTGGCCCAACTCCGGCTAAAAGGCGTTCCACTCGGTTGGGTTCAGGCCGTTCTCTTCGACAAGGACGGCACCATGAGCCACAGCGAACCCAGGCTGATTGCCCTGGCTGAAGCCAGGATCCAGGCCTGCCTCAGCCAGGTGAGTTCAGGGCACCGAGCCAGGCTTAGGGATCTGCTGGAGGGGGCCTATGGCGCCAGGGATGGCCGGATCGATCCGGCCGGGATCACGGCGGTGGCCAGCAGGATGCACAACCTGATTGCCACGGCAACGGCTTTCGCCCAGGTGGGCCTTGGCTGGCCTGAGGCCCTGAACCGCAGCGAAATCCTCTTCGACAGCACCGACGCGGCCGCCGGCAGCGAACCAGCTGCCGCCCAGACCACCGAAGGACTGGCTCCGCTGCTGATTGAACTTGATCGGGCCGGTGTTGTTCTCGGCGTGATCAGCAACGATCAGACCAGGGGCATCGAGCAGTTCCTATCGGCCCATGGCCTGGAGCGCCACATCCGGGGCATCTGGAGCGCTGATCATCAACCGGCCAAACCCAATCCCATGGCCGTCCATCACTTCTGCGCCCAACTGGGCGTTGACCCTGCCACTTGCGCGCTGATCGGCGATGCCGACAGTGATCTGGCCATGGCTGTCGCGGCAGGACTCCCCCATGCCCTGGGCTACACGGCCGGCTGGGCCACCAAGCCGAGGCTGGCCGGCCAGCACCTGTTGATCGATCACTGGTCGGAGCTCACGGTGCATGCCGCAGATCCCGCCAATCCCGCCTGAAGCGAACAAGTTCCGGGGCGGCGGTGCAGTGAATCAGGCAAGCCTGGTGAGAGAAAGGATGCTGGGCACAGGCGATAAGCTCATGGCCAGCTTCTTGGATCATCCTCGAATGAGCCGTTACATCTTCACCTCTGAGTCGGTCACAGAAGGGCATCCCGACAAAATCTGTGATCAGATCAGTGATGCCGTTCTCGACGCCCTGCTCAGCATCGATCCACTCAGCCGGGTGGCCTGTGAAACGGTCGTGAACACAGGCCTCTGCCTGCTCACCGGGGAAGTAAGCACCACCGCCAAGATCGACTTCACGACCCTGGCGCGCGGGGTGATCGAGCAGATCGGCTACCGCGGAGCCAGAGCCGGTGGGTTCGATGCCCACAGCTGCGCCGTGCTGGTGGCACTCGATCAACAATCCCCAGACATTGCCCAGGGGGTGAATGAGGCCGACGATCACGCTGGAGATCCGCTCGACAAGGTGGGCGCCGGCGACCAAGGCATCATGTTCGGCTTCGCGTGCGACGAAACACCCGAGTTGATGCCCCTGCCGATCAGCCTGGCCCACCGGCTGGCACGGCGCCTGGCCGAGGTGCGCCACAACGGCCTCCTGTCCTATCTGCTCCCAGATGGCAAGACCCAGGTCAGCGTGGTTTACGAGAACGATCGACCGGTGGCGATCGACACCCTGCTGATCTCCACCCAGCACACGGCCGTGATCGATGGCATCAGTGATGAGGCCGGCCTGCAGCGGCGCATCGCCGACGACCTCTGGGAGCATGTCGTCATCCCCGCCACGGCCGATCTGCTGATCCAGCCCGATCGCGGCTCCACCCGCTTTCTGGTCAACCCGACCGGCAAGTTCGTGGTAGGAGGACCCCAGGGCGATGCGGGTCTGACTGGCCGCAAAATTATCGTTGACACCTACGGCGGCACCGCCCGTCACGGCGGTGGTGCCTTCTCCGGCAAGGATCCCACCAAGGTGGACCGTTCGGCCGCCTACATGGCCCGACATGTGGCCAAAAACATCGTTGCGTCCGGACTCGCCGACCGCTGCGAGGTGCAGTTGGCCTACGCAATCGGTGTCAGCGAGCCTGTCAGCGTGTATGTCGACACCGAAGGCACAGGCAAGATCGAAGATGAGCGACTCTGTGACCTCGTCCGCGAGGTTTTTCCCCTGACACCCCGGGGCATCATCGAATATCTCCAACTCCGGCGGCCGATCTACCGCCGCACCGCGGCGGGTGGCCATTTCGGTCGCGATGAATTCACGTGGGAGAAGACCGACAAAGCTGTGACCCTCGCCGAGGCTGCAAACGCTGCCGGGGCGGTGGCCTGAGGCCTGTGCAGATGACGGCGATTCCAGGGCGGTTGGTGTTCGAGGGACTCCAGTCCATGCCCCACCGGCTCCGACAGGATCCGCTGGCGGGCCTGCTGTCCGCCGCAGCAACCGCTACTTCGCTCGCCGCCGCGGCTGGTGGGCTCACGCTCCTGGTCCGGCGGCTCGCGGGTGGTTTTGCCGCGCCGCCGCCATCGGCCATCGGCTGGGTCGTGGCCGCAGTGGGCATTGCCCTGGTGGCTGCCGTCGATGCGTCCAACCGCCTGGGTGGCCGGAACTGGGCAAGCGGGATCACGCGGATCGGACTGCTCGCGGCCGCCTCGGCAGTGATGCCCGTCACTGGCTTGACGGGTTGGCCGGAACAGCTGGCAGGACTGGCCGCCTTTCTGGTGGCAGTGGTGGCGGTCCTGGTGCCGAGGCCACGAGCGGGCCACGCCCAGCCCCGCGAGCGACCTGGGTCGCAGCTGACCACTGGCATACCCCGCCAGCGCCGTAAGCCGACCGGGCCAAGGCCCGAGCCCGTCGTGCCCGAGCGGGAGTCGCGAGCCGGCGAACTGACGGCAGTTCCGCCACCCGCTGGATTTCGCCAGAGACTCGAACGGAACGAAACACCGACGGGCGAGGACTGTATCCGTGGCCGCGTCATTCTCGCCGTGGCGACCGGAAGCCGGACGGGCCACGCCCATGTCGGATTCTGCCCCTCGTTTGCTGCGATTCCGGCCATCGATCTGACGACTGACTACGACGGAGTGGAGGCCGACCTCACGGTCGCCGAGGTGCTTCCCTGGGGCCTGCGGCTCGAGTGCCGGCTCGCTGAGCCGGCTGAGGAGCCACTGGAAATTCCTGTCGACTTCCAGGCTCGACACGCCCCCTGATCCATTCCTTGCCAGGATTCCCCCATGGCCCGTTGGCCCACCCATGTCTGGACGACGCTCTTCACCTACGGGGTGATCTTCATCGGATTCCCACTGCTCTGCCTGCTGTTCTGGTCATGGGTGCGGGGCGGCTGACCGCAGGCTGGCGCGACGTGCGTCCAACAAGCGAGACAAACAAGACGACTGTGAAAGGCTAGGACGACGATGTTGCATGCGATCGTGATGGCGGGAGGATCCGGCACCCGGTTCTGGCCGGCGAGCCGGGCGGCACTCCCTAAGCAACTGCTGCCGCTGGCAGGCGACCGCACGCTCCTGGAAGACACCGTGGATCGGCTCGAGGGCCTCGTGCCGCCCGACCGCACGATGGTGGTTACCTCGGCCCAGCTGCTCGATGCGGTCCGCTGCCAACTGCCAGGCCTGCCCGAGTCGGCGCTCGTGGGCGAGCCCTGCAAACGCGACACCGCTCCCTGCATCGGCCTGGCCGCCCTGCTCGTCTCCCGCGTCGATCCGGATGCCACGATGGCCGTGATGCCCTCCGACCACGTGATCCGTCCGGCTCAAAGGTTCCGCGACGCGATCCGGCAGGCCGAGCAGCTGGTGGCAGCCACCCCCGGCCGGCTAGTGACCTTCGGTGTTCGTCCCACCTATCCCGCCGAAAGCTTCGGCTACATTCAGCAGGGCGAGCCGCTGCCGGTCGGCCCCGACGACTCACCGGCCCACGCCGTGGCGAGGTTTCGCGAGAAGCCACCGGCCAGCGTGGCGGCCGAATACCTGGCGGCTGGCAGTTACCTTTGGAATGCGGGGATTTTCGTTTGGCGGGCCGCGACGATCCTGGCCGCTCTTCGTACCCGACAGCCCGAATGCCTGGCCCGACTGGAGAGAATTGCCGCCGCCTGGGATGGACCCGACCGCGACCAGGTTTTTGCCGCAGAGTTTGCCGCCATCAAGGGCATCTCGATCGACTACGCCGTGCTGGAACATGCCGACGACGTGGCTGTGATCGAGGCCCCCTTCGGCTGGGACGACCTCGGCGGCTGGTCGGCTGTAGCCCGGCAACTGGGGGCCGACGCTACCGGCAACACTGTCGTGGGCCGGCATCTCGACATCGAGTCCAGCGGCACGATCGTGCATGCCACCGGTGACCATCTCGTCGTCACGCTGGGCCTGGTGGATATGCTGGTGGTACACACGCCCGACGCCACGCTCGTAGCCTCCCGCGATCGCGAGGAGGCAGTGCGAAAGGTCGTAGCCGAACTCGAGAACCGCGGATGGATGGAGTTTCTTTGACCGCCGGCCGCGCCTCCGCCCGCCTCGTCAGATTCTTGCTGACCTGGGCAATGATTTGGCCAGTGGTGAGCCTGCGGGCCGAACCGTCTGCCGACAATTGGCTGGCCGCTATGCGGCGGTCGCGGGAGGCGCTCGAGTGGACCGACACCGTGATCCGTCACGACTGGCGGCTCCAACGGCGAACGGGTGACAAGGCTCCTGCCCTGGCCGCCTGCCGAATCCTCGATCCCGCGGATGGCACCGTGCGAGCCGGCACGGAAGCGGAATGCCGCCAGGCCTTCGCCGCTCTCGAGACTGATGGCACTATTCCCCGGCAGGACGGCCCGACGGTGATCCTGCTCCACGGCCTGGGAGAGGGGCGCGACTCGATGCGGCCCTTGGCGGATCATCTGCGGACATCACTCGATGCCACGGTGATCCTGTTCGGCTATGCGAGCGTGAAAGCCGATATCGAGGCCCACGGGCGAGCCCTGGCCGAGGTGGTGGCGGGTCTTCCGCCTGGCCATCCGCTCTCGTTCGTGGGCCACAGCCTGGGCAATCTCGTTGTCCGGCGGTGGATGAGCCTGGCCACACCTGCCGATGTGGCCCGGGTGGAGCGGATGGTGATGCTCGGCCCGCCCAACCAGGGCTCGCAGCTCGCGCGAATGGCATCGGGTGTCTGGGGTCTGTCCGGCTACGTGGAAGGGGCCGCCCGCGACCTCGTGTTCAATTGGAAGGAGGTCGCCCCCAGCCTGGCTGTGCCTCCCTGCGAGTTCGGTATCGTGGCCGGAGGACGTGGTGATGCCGCGGGGTACAGTGCCCTACTCGCTGGTGACGATGATGCAATCGTGTGCGTCGACGAGACAAGGCTACCCGGAGCCCGTGACTTCCTCCTCGTGCCTGTCCACCATGCGGCGATGATGCGAAGCCCGGTCGTCCAACGGGCCACCGCGGAGTTTCTTGAACAGGGCCGGTTTCCCGATCGCGCGGAGCCGCAGACCGAGGCGGTCGCCCGATGAGCCTGCCCATCTCCCAGTCCGTGCCAGTAGGTCGCGTGGCAGGCATCGACTACGGACGGCGGCGGATCGGCGTGGCTGTATGCGATGCCGAGCGAATCATTGCCAGCCCGCTCTCCGTCCACCAGACCACGGGCGACCATGCAGCTGACGCCCTGTTCTTCCAGCAGCTTGCCGCCGCCGAGGAACTGGCGGGATTTGTGGTGGGGCTGCCGCTTCATGCCGACGGCAGCACCAGCGAGATGGCCGACGAAGTCGAGCGGTTCGGCCGCTGGCTGGGCCGGGCGACAGGGCTGCCCGTCGCCTACCAGGACGAGCGATACACCTCGCGCGAGGCCGCTGGGATGCTCGCCGGTGTCGGCCTGTCCCGGGCCCGCAAGAAGGCCCGCAGTGATGCCGTGGCCGCTCAGTTGGTGCTCCAAGCCTGGATCGAGGCCCAGGCCGCCGGGGGTGGGGCCGCCCCAGGAGCCCTCGACGCATGATCCCTGCCCCACTTCGGATCGTCGTGGGTACTGGCTACCTCGGTGTCCGCGTGGCCCGTCTCTGGGCCGCTCGCGGCGACCGGGTGATCGGCACGACGAGGTCGGCCGCACGGGCTGAATTCCTGGCTGAGCCGGGTATCGAGCCGCGGCTCCTCGATGTCACCACGGCGGACTGGTCGGAGTTCTTCACCGCGACCGGCTTGCCCGCCACCCTGTTCTGGAGCGTGGGCTTCGACCGAACCGCGGGAGCCTCCTATCACGACGTCCAGGTCAGGGGACTCACGCAAATGCTCGACGCGCTCGCCTCCGGCAGGCGACCCGCGGGTCAGGTCGACGCCGCACCGATCCGCCCGCGGGTGATCTTTTGCAGTTCGACCGGAGTCTGGGGGGACGAGTCGGGTGAACTCGTGGACGAGACCACGCCGGTCAATCCGTCCCGGGAGGCAGGACGGGCGCTCGTGGCGGCCGAGGCGGTGCTTGCCGCCCACGCCGCCGGCCCCGGCACGGCCCTGCGGTTTGCCGGGCTTTACGGCCCGGGGCGTTACCCGCGGCTCGATGACCTGCAGGCCGGCCGGCCGATCGCCGCCGAGCCCGACACCTGGCTCAACCTGATCCAGATCAATGACGCAGCCCGAGTCGTCGTGGCGGTTGCCGACGCTTCTGCGCCGGGGCCGCTCTACGTCGTCTCCGACGGCCATCCCATCCGTCGGCGGGAGTGGTATGCACGGCTGGCCGAACTATCGGGGAGTCCGCCCCCCAGCTGGGATCCGACGGCCTTGCAAAGCCGGGGCGGCAACAAGCGGGTGAACCCCGCCCGATTGTTCGCCGAGTTTCCCGGGCTGTTGTCGTGATGCAAGGGAACGCGGCGCGGGCTGCGCCCAGAACGTCAGGGGCTGGCCTGAGCTGCCTCGGCCAGGCCGCCAGCGCCGGACAGAGCCCGGAGGTAGTCGATCGTCACATTCATCGCTTCGTCGAAGTAGTAGTCGCGTTTGACCACCGGCCGCTTGGAAAACTCCGACTCTTCGAGCCGCTTCTCTTCTTCTTCCTCGGCCGCCTTACCCTCGTTCCACTGCCGGGCGAATTCCGTCTCCACCAGTGAGATCGTCTTCTCGTCCTTCCGCTTGTTGTAGCGGGCAATGGCCTCGGCCTTCTCCCCAAACTTTTCGTTGGTGCTCACCCGCTCGGCCGAATGCTTGCGGAGCATCTCCACCACACGGTCGTTGACCCGGCCCTCCGGCTGGAATCGGGCCGGTGGCACGCGATCGAAGGCAATCGCATGGTCAAGATCCGACTCACCCACCGGCAGATGGCTGGTGATATTCGGGAGCACGACGTCGCTCTTCACTCCTTCGAGCTGGGTACTGGCGCCGCTCGGGCGGTAGAACTGCTGCATCGTGATCTTGATCGCACCCAAGGATGGCGCGTTGTCGAATCGCTGGAAGAGTTGCCGCCCCAGGTCGAGCAGGCTCTGCACCGTGCCCTTGCCGTGGGTCGCGTCGTCGCCCACGATCAAACCGCGGCGGTAATCCTGAATTGCCCCGGCTAAAATCTCGCTGGCGCTCGCGCTGAACTTGTTGATCAGCACCACCAGTGGGCCATCCCAGGACACCCCCGGATCGACATCGTCGTAGGGCCGCACCTGCTGGTCGGCGTCCTTGATCTGCACGACTGGACCGCGGTCAATGAACAGCCCCGTGAGCTTGATCGCCTCGGGCAACGAGCCTCCACCATTGTTTCTCAAGTCGAGCACCACGCCATCGATGTTCTGCTTGCGGAAGTCGTCGAGCAGTCTCCGGCAGTCGCGGGTGGTGCTCTTATATTCGGCCTGCCCCTGCTGGGCCCCGGCCATGTCCATGTAGAAGCTCGGCAGATTGATCACGCCAATGCGGTAAGGAGAGCCGTCGGTCTTTTGGCCGTACTCGACGACCTCGCCACGGGCCTCGGCATCCTTGAGCTCAATCTTGTCGCGGGTGATGTCATAGATCTTAGGGGCGGTTTCGCCGACCGGGATCACCTTGAGCCGCACCACCGTGCTCCGCTTGCCCCGGATCAGCTTTACGACCTCGTTGAGGTTCATGTCGACGGTGTCGATCATCTCTCCCTCGTTGCCCTGCCC
>JABMPN010000067.1 GCA_013203655.1 Cyanobacteria bacterium bin.51 | reverse complement strand
GCATGGGCTCCAGATGCTCAAAGTCGGGCGGCTGGTTGCTCACGCCCACCGCCACGATCACCTGATGGTCACTGTCCACCGCCAGCTGGCAGTTGTAACCCTGGATGAAGTGGCCATCAGTTTTCATGAGGTGACTGTCTGGGTCGGTGTAGGCGAAGCCTTCCGCGCAGCGGTGATTGCGCTGGGTTGCCTTGGTTGGTGTGCCGTCGGCTTTCCTGGCCAGGCCACGCCTGGGCATAGCGACAGCCGCGAGCGGTACCAGATCCGGCAGTTCCAGGCCGGCTTCCTTGGCTGAGGCGATCGCCTTCTCTCGGGCGGCTCTGGCTTTCGCCGTTGCCGCCTCAGCCCTCTTGTTCAGTGCTGCCTGTTCAGCCGCAGATGCCTCGGCTTCCTTGGCAGCGTCAGCCTCGGCTCTGGCCTGATCTGCCTCCTCCAGTCGCTGACGCGCAGTTGCTGCTGCGGTCTCCGCCTCCATCTCCTTACGGGCCTGGCGAATCCTGGCCAGGCGGTCCTGCCGCCGCCTGAGTTCATCAGGCAGCTCACTGCCGCGCATGCCCTTGCCGTAACGGCGATCTTCCTGGGCATCGAGGATCTCGGCCTTGCGCATCAAGGCGTTGATCTCCTTCTCCAGCTGCTTTTCCGCCTTGACCATCCGCTCGTGGCTCATCGCCTTGTGCTTGGAGGCATTGGCCTGCACCTTGGTGCCATCCAGCGCCACATGGCCCAGGCTGACCATTCCGGCCTTCTGGCAAAGCCGCAGGATCTGAACGAACAGATCGCTCAGAGCATCAAGGTTGCGACGGCGGAACTCACTGATGCGGCTGTGGTCCGGCTGCTGGTTGCCCGTCAGCACCCGGAAGGCCAGATCCTCGTAACAGGCGCGCTCGATCTTGCGGGAAGAGACGATGCCCACGCAGTAGGCATAGAGCAACAGCATCGTCATCATCCGTGGATCAAACCCTTTCTCCCCACGAGGATCCTTGGCCTGAGCGGGAATCAGGACCTGTGAGAGATCAAGCTCATCCACCAGATCCAGCAGGAAATACACCTGGTGGTCGTCCGAGAGCCAGTCACTGGGTGATGGCGGCAGCAGGGTGATCTGCTCCGGCTGCCAGGGACGGAAGGACTTGGGCTTTTGCATGCCCCATTGTCTCAGCCAGAACCATTGCAGTCACTGGAATCTGGGCAGATTCAGGGGCGTCTGTGGAGAAATCGGGGCGTGATCTACGCGCGACAGGCTCCTAGCTCTCAAAGAGGGTGGACCCCGTAAGGGGGCACGTCAGTGGAAGAATGCCCCGACCAGCTCGAAGCACCAGCCCTGCCCTGAGCGCCCACCCTCAACGCCAACCGTTCAGCGGTGAGAGGATGGCGCCAAGTGAAGGATGGAAATGACCAGCGAAACTTCCGCAGGCCTTCCGGCTACGGCCAAAGCCCCGGCTACGGCCCCAGCGGCGGCAGGCACCAGCGCCTTTGTGCTCGTCTATCACCGCTCGCCGTTCGATGAGCAGATCGATGCCGATGGAACCCGGCACTGGGTGGATCAGAAAAGCCCCAACGGCATCATTCCCACCCTCAGGAACCTGTTTCGCAGCCAGCGCTCAGGCACCTGGGTGGCCTGGAGGCGGCAGGACGAGGAGGGAACGTTCGACGACGAACTGATCCAGATGGATCCACCGAATGATTTCATGTTGCGGCGTCTGCCGCTCACCACGAAACAGATTTCCAGTTTTTATCACGTTACGTCTAAAGAATCGTTCTGGCCGATTCTGCACTCCTTTCCCAGCCATTTCAGCGTTGATAATTCCGATTGGTGCATCTTTGAGGAGGTGAACGCTTCCTTCGCCCGGGCGGCCTGCCTGGAAGCAGCGCCGGGGGCCACCATCTGGATTCACGATTACAACCTCTGGCTCGCTCCCGCTTACATCCGCAAGGAACGGCCCGATGTGCGGATCGCCTTCTTCCACCACACACCCTTCCCGTCCACAGACGTGTTCAGCATTCTTCCCTGGCGGGATGAAATCCTTGACAGCCTGCTCTGCTGTGATCTGGTCGGCTTCCACATCCCCCGTTACGCCAACAACTTCGCCCGCTCGGCCGTCAGCCTCCGCGCCGTGAAGGGGGTGGATCCGGTGCCGGTCGCCGAGAAGTTCCGCCGTAACGGCAGCGCCCTGGCCGAGCCTTACGTTGTTCCCTACCTCCAGCACGAAGGCCGCCGCGTGCGCATCGTCGCCTCGCCGGTGGGCACCTCCCCCGATCAGATCCGCCGCATCGCTGCCAGTCCTGATGTCTGCGCCATGTCGAAGCAGATCTCCGAGCAGCATTCCGACCGCAAGCTGATCCTCTCCGCCTCGCGGGTGGATTACACCAAGGGCAACGAGGAGATGCTGCTGGCCTACGAGCGTTTGCTGGAGGCCGACAAGACCTGGCACGGCAAGGTTGAGCTGTTCCTCGGCTGCGTGGCCGCCGCCGGTGGCATGCGCATCTACGACGACATCCAGCGGGCGGTCGAAGAAATCGTGGGCCGGATCAACGGCCGCTTCGCCCGCATCGACTGGACGCCGGTGCGCCTCTCGACCCGGCGGATTCCCTATGAAGAGCTGGTGGCCTGGTTCGGCGAGGCCGACGTCTGCTGGATCACCCCCCTGCGCGACGGCCTCAACCTGGTGGCCAAGGAATACGTGGCGGCCCGGCGTGGTCGCGATGGGGTGCTGGTGCTCTCCGAATTCACCGGAGCGTCGGTGGAACTGCAGGGGGCGGTGCTCGCCAACCCCTACTCCCACGGCAGCATGGACCGGGCCATTGCCGAAGCCCTGGTGATGCCCGAGAACGAACAGTGTGAACGCATGTTGACGATGAATCAGGCCGTCGAGGAGTTCACCGTGGAGCACTGGGCCGAGCAGCAGTTGGGAGAACTGAGCGTTCTGTGATCGCGGCCCGTGCCAGAGCCAGGCCCTGGGCGCTGGCCCTGGCGATCGCCATGGCCGGGATCCTGGCCCTGCTGGCGCTTCCGCTGGCCTGGGCCCGGCCGCCGCTGACGATCACGGTGCTGATGCCCGCTCCCTTCGCTGAAGCCACCGCTGAAACGGTGGCCGCCTTCAACCGCGACCACCGTCGGCTGCGCATCGCCGTGGCCCGCGGTCCGTTCGAGACCGAGGCGGTGTCGGATCTGGCGATCAGCAGCCTGCTGCTGGGGGACAGCCCCTACGACCTGCTGATGATGGATGTCACCTGGACGGCCAAATACGCCGCCGCCGGCTGGCTTCTGCCCCTCGATGACTGGCTCGACGGCGATCCCCTCGCTGGGGTGGTGCCCGGTGCCCGCGAGGGCAATCGCCTCGATGGCCAGCTCTGGCGCCTGCCGATGCTGGCCTCGATGGGCCTGCTCTACTGGCGCACCGATCTGATGGCGGCGCCACCGCGCACGCCCGCCGAGTTGGTGGATCGCTCCAGGGAGCTGCAGGAGCAGGGCCTGGTGCGCTGGGGTTACGTCTGGCAGGGCCGCCAGTACGAGGGCCTCAGCTGCGTGTTCCTCGAAGTGCTGCGTGGCTTCGGTGGCCGCTGGGGCGGCCCGGCGGCCAGCGGCATCGGCCTGGAATCGCCCCAGGCCGCGGCGGCCGCCTCCTGGCTGCGCCAGCTGGTCGAAACGGGCGTGACGCCGACCTCGGTGGCCGATTTCGCCGAACCCGAAAGCCTGCAGGCCTTCGCCAGTGGGGAGGCCGCCTTCATGCGCAACTGGCCTTACGCCTGGAAGGAGCTTCAGAAACCGGGCAGTGCGGTGGCCGGCAAGGTGGCCATCACAACGATGGTGGCTGAGCCCGGCCAGTCGCCCGCCGCCACCCAGGGCAGCTGGGGGCTGTCGGTGCTGCGCGGCAGTGCCCATCCCGCCGAAGCCGTGGCCGTGCTGCAGGCCCTCACCGGTGAGGACAGCCAGCGGCGGCTGGCCCGTGATTGGGGCTACACGCCCACGCTCGCCTCCCTGTTCGACGATCCCGAGCTGCGCGCGGCCCTGCCCCTGCTTCCTGCCCTGCGCCAGGCCCTGGAGGTGGCGGCGTTGCGGCCGATCACGCCGGTCTATGCCCAGCTCAGCGACATCCTGCAGCGCCAACTCAGCGACGCGATCACCGGCGGCCTGCCCCCTGAAGCGGCGATGGGCCGGGCCGGACGCAGCAGCCGGGCGGTGCTCGACGCCAGTGGCGTGGAGGAGGTCTGATGGGTGAGCGCCGCCGCAGCCTGCTGGTGGGCGTGGCCCTGATCGGCCCGGCCCTGCTGGTGTTGCTGCTGGTGTTTCTCTGGCTGATGGCCTCTTACCTGTGGCTGAGTTTCCACGCCCAGAACCTGTTCACCGATCTCCAGCCCGTGCCGGTGGGGATGCTCAACTGGCGCCGCCTGGTTCTCGATGCCCGCTTCTGGCAGGACGCGGCCCAGACCCTGCGCTTCGCCCTGGTGTCGGTGTCGATGGAGCTGGGGCTGGGCCTGGCCATGGCCCTGCTGCTTAACCAGCGCTGGCGGGGCCGCGGGCTGGTGCGCAGCCTCACCCTGCTGCCCTGGGCCCTGCCCACCACGGTGATGGCCCTGGGTTGGCGCTGGATCTTCAACGATCCCAGCGGCCCG
The DNA here is from genome assembly GCA_013203655.1 of Cyanobacteria bacterium bin.51. Classification (GTDB taxonomy): domain Bacteria; phylum Cyanobacteriota; class Cyanobacteriia; order PCC-6307; family Cyanobiaceae; genus Regnicoccus. The sequence continues at coordinate 42,293 of JABMPN010000067.1, read as the reverse complement.
ATCAACGGCGTGATCGGTGGCCTCACCGGCAGCACCGTGCCCTTCCTCGCCTCCCCCTCCCTGGCCTGGCTGGCCGTGGTTTTGGCCGATGTCTGGAAGACGACGCCCTTCGTGGCCCTGTTGCTGCTGGCCGGGCTGCAGATGATCCCGGCCGATCTCTACGAGGCGCTGGCGCTGGAGGGTGGCAACGCCCGACAGGCCCTGCTGCGCATCACCCTGCCCCTGCTCAGGCCCTACCTGCTGCTGGTGCTGCTGTTCCGCCTGGCCCAGGCCCTGGGCGTGTTTGATCTGATCGTGGTGCTCACTGGCGGCGGGCCCGCCAGCAGCACCGAGAGTGTGGCGGGCTACGCCTATCTCAACGCCATGCGCTTCCTCGATTTCGGCTACAGCGCCACCGTGATGATCGGCATGTTCGCGGTGTTGCTGCTGCTGGGGGGCGTGCTGCTGCTGGTCTTGCGCCGTCCGGCCCGTTTTCAGCCCTGAACCGATTGTCTGTCCAGCACCCTGCATCCGCCAGCACCCTGCATCCGATGCCTGCTTCGCCGTCTTCCCAGCCGATCGCCCCACAGGGACGGCAGAACCCGCGCCGCTGGGCCCTGGTGGCGCTGCTGCTGTTCTGGAGCCTCGCGCCGATGCTCTGGCAGCTCTACACCTCGCTGCGCACCCCCGACGCCCTGCTCGGCGGGCTGGCTGCGATCGGCCGCGGCTGGACCCTGGCCAACTACGGCCAGATTCTCACCAGTGATCCGCCCTTCTGGCGCTACCTGCTCAACAGCACCCTGGTGGGAGTGGGAACAACGCTGCTGACCCTGCTGCTGGCCATCCCGTGCGCCTACGCCCTGCAGCGGCGCGGCGGCCTGCAGCGGCAGCTGGTGGATGGGGCCCTGCTGGTGGCCGCCGCCTTCCCCTCGGTGTTGCTGTTCCTGGCGCTGCTGCAGCTGGCACGGCAGTTCGGCCTGGCCAACAACCTGCTGGCGCTCTGCCTGCCCTATGCCGGGCTCTCGCTTCCCCTGGCGGTGCTGCTGCTGGAGGCGGCTTTTGCCGAGTTGCCCCGAGAGCTCGAAGAGAGCGCCCTGCTGGAGGGTTTCGGCCTCTGGCAGCGTCTGCGCTGGATCCTGGTGCCCCTGCTCGGCCCGGCGGTGGCGAGTACGGCCGTGCTCGTGTTTCTGTTCAGCTGGAATGAGTTCCCGATCGCCCTCACCTGGCTGAGCCGCTCGGAGCTGCTCACCCTGGCGCCAGCCATGGCCCGCATCGCCGGCTCCTCGGTGTTCTCGGTTCCCTACGGCGCCTTCGCCGCTGCCACGGTGCTGGGCAGCGTGCCGCTGCTGCTGCTACTGCTGGTCTTCCAGCGGCCGATCGTGGCCGGCCTCACCCAGGGCGCCATCAAGGGTTGAACCTGCCGTCTGCCGCTCCCACCGATGACCATCTCCACCACCGTCTCCAGCACCATCTCCAGCCCTGCCACCAGCCCTGCCACTGCGTTGCAACTGGAGGGGATCTGTCGCCGGATCGGGGCGCGCACGATCCTCGAAGATCTCGATCTGACAGTGAGCCCAGGCGAGTGCCTGGCCCTGCTCGGCCCCAGCGGTTGCGGCAAGAGCAGCACCCTGCGCCTGATCTCCGGCCTGGATTCCCCCGACCGGGGCCGCATCCTGCTCGGCCAGCGCGACATCACCGCCCTGCCGCCGGCCCGCCGTCAGGTGGCGATGGTGTTTCAGAGCTACGCGCTCTATCCCCACCTGAGCGTGGCCCGCAACCTTTCGCTGGGCATGGAGATCCGCGGCGTCGATGGGGCCACCATCGCCCGCGACCTCAACGCCGTGCTCGAGCTGCTGCAGCTCGGTGAGCTGCGCCAGCGGCGTCCCGCCGATCTCTCCGGCGGCCAGCGCCAGCGGGTGGCCCTGGCCAGGGCCCTGCTGCGGCGCCCGCAGCTGTTCCTGCTCGATGAACCGATGAGCAACCTCGACGCCCAGCTGCGCGAGGAGCTGCGGCCCCAGCTGCGGGCGATCCTCTGCGGCGGTGGGGCACCGGTGGTCTACGTCACCCATGACCAGCAGGAAGCGATGGGCATCGCCGATCGGATCGCCGTGCTCGACGCCGGCCGCCTGCAGCAGTGCGGCACCTCCCGCGAGCTCTACCACCGACCCGCCACCTTGTTCGTGGCCCAGTTCATCGGTCGGCCCCAGATCAACGTGCTCCAGGAACCCGATGGCAGCCTGCTGGCCGTACGGCCCGAACACCTCCAGGCTGTGGAGGAGGGTGGAGTGCAGGTTCGGGTGGTGAGTCGGGAATGGCAGGGCGCCAGCCAGCAACTGCAGCTCGACACACCCCGTGGACCCCTGCGCTGGGTCTGCGATGGCGGGCGAACCATCGGCGATACCGTGCGAATCGCCTGGGAGCCTCGCCACGAACATCGTTTTGCGGCCGGCGGCGGCAGGCGTCTGACCCCTTGACCCTCGATTCATCCTCTCGATTCACCCTCTCGATTCACCGCCATGCCGAACGTCAAACCTCCCTGGTGGGAAGGCTGCGTCATCTATCAGCTGATGCCGCGCAGCTTCCACGACGCGGACGGCAATGGCATCGGTGACCTGGCCGGTATCACCCAGAAACTTCCCTACCTGGAGTGGCTCGGGGTCGATGCGATCTGGCTGACGCCGATCTACCCCTCACCGCTGCGCGACGGCGGTTACGACATCACCGACTTCACCAGCGTCCACCCCGACCTCGGCGATCTCCGTGACGTGCGGCTGCTGCTGGAGCAGGCCCATATCCACGGCATGCGCGTGATCCTCGACCTGGTGCTGAACCACACCAGCGTGCTGCACCCCTGGTTTCAGCGCGCCCTCTGGGCGCCCAAGGGCACCAGCGAGCGTGACTTCTACGTCTGGCGCGACGACGACCAGGGCTATGCCGACGCGCCGGTGCTGTTCCGCCACTTCGAAGCCTCGAACTGGGAATGGAACGAGGTGGCGGGCCAGTTCTACCTGCACCGTTTTCTGCGCCACCAGCCCGATCTCAACTACGCCAATCCGGCCGTGCAGGAGGAGATGCTGAAGGTGGTCGACTTCTGGCTGGACATGGGGGCCGACGGCTTCCGGCTCGATGCCGTGCCCTTCCTGTTTGAGGCGGAGGGCAGCCGCTGCGAGGGCTTACCCGAAACCCACGCCTTCCTGCGGCGGCTGAGGGCCCGGGTGGAGTCCAGCGGCCGCGATGTGCTGCTGCTGGCCGAGGCGATCCAGCCGGTCGATGAGTCGGCGCCTTACCTGGCCAACGATGAACTGCACGCCGCCTTCGACTTCGGACTCACGGCCCATCTGTTCGCGGCCGTGGCCAATGGCCGCAGCGACGCCCTGCGCGATTGCCTCACCCATGCCCAGGAGATGGTGCCGGGCTGCCGCTGGGCCCTGCCGCTGCGCAACCACGATGAGCTCTGGCTCGGGGATGGTCACCTGGTGCCGGATGAGGTGGTGGAAACCATCCTGAATGGCTTCCCGGGGGCCCGTGAGCACTGGCTGAACTGGGGGATCAACCGGAGGCTGGCCCCCCTGCTCAACGGCGACGCCAGGCCCAACACCCTGCTGCACGCCTTGATCTACAGCCTGCCCGGCCTGCCCTGCCTCTATTACGGCGATGAGCTGGGCATGGGCGACTGGCCGGGACTGCGCGACCGCGACCCCAACCGCACACCGATGGCCTGGAGCCGGGCCCCCAACGGTGGCTTCTCCAGTGCCCCCGACCCCCTGCTGGTGCTGCCGCCGATCACCTCACCCGGTTTTGATTACCGCGTGGTCAACGTGGAGGTGCAGCAGCAGCTCTCGGGCTCCCTGCTCAACTGGCACCACCGCATGCTCACCAGCCGCCGGCTGCTGCCGGCCCTGCGTTACGGCGACATGGTGATGATCGAGAGCGGCCACCCCAGCGTGCTCTGCTACGCCCGTTCCTGCCAGGAGCGCAGTGATGGCGAGGAAAACCTGCCGGCGATGACGGTGATCGTGGCCGCCAACCTCTCCGGCACCGGTGCCTCCACCCGGCTCGACCTCAGCCCGTGGCAGGGCCATCGCATGCGCGAAACGCTCTGGGGCTGCGAGTTCGCCCCGGCGAGCCCGGAGTGGTTCGCCTATCTCCACGCCTATGGCTTCTTCTGGTGGCTGGTGGGCGAGTAGGCCGCCGCGGCCTCCTGCTCGAGCAGATCGCCCACCGTGCCCTCAAGGCGGTCGGCCTCGGCCTCGTCCACGAAGGCCAGCCGGCAGCGGCGGGCCAGCACATCCTCCGGTTGCCGGGCCCACTCGTGACGTGCCATGTGGCGCACCTCCGCCGCGCTGATCGGGATCACCTCACTCAGGGGGGTGCGCTCGCCGGCATCGGCGGCGCAGGCGAGCACCGCGGGGGCCTCCAGGCCATGGCTGGCGATCAGGTGGGCCGCCAATGGGCCTCCCAGCTCGTTGTTCAGTTTTGTGGCCAGGGCGGCCAGCTCGGCGGCGCTGTGGCTGGGGTCGCTGGCGGCACCCAGGATTCCTCCGGCGACGGGCTCGGCCAAGGGCCGACCGAGCTGCTCGGCCACCACGGCCAGGGCGTCGATGGCCATGCTGCGGCAGGTGGTCCACTTGCCGCCCATCACGCTGATCAGGCCGCAGCTGAGCCGCTCCACCGCGTGCTCACGCACCACCCGCGCCGTGCCGGCCGCCGCCTCCGACGCTGTTTCGGGCACCAGCAGGGGGCGGCCACCGGCCCAGCGGCTGCTCACCTGCCGTGGGGTGTCTGAGGGGAACCAGCGCTGCACGTAGTTCAGCAGGTAGGCCTCTTCGTCGGCGGTGGGCCGCTCGGCTTCTGCCAGTGCGCAGGCGGTGTCGGTGGTGCCCACCAGCGTGCGGCCGAAGAAGGGCAGCATGAACAGCACCCGCCCGTCGTCGGTGGCGGGCACCAGCAGGCCCAGGCCGCCGGGGCAGAGGTCGTCGTCGAGCACCACGTGCATGCCCCGGCTCACCTGCAGCCTTGGCGGCAGATCGGCCTGGGCCATGCGGCGCAGGGCGTCGGCACCGATGCCGGTGGCGTTCACCACCACCCGGGCCTGCAGCCGCCGCCTGGAGCCATCTGGCTCCGCTTCGATCACGGCCCCGTTCAGCTGGCCCTGGCCGTCGCGCAGCAGCTCCACCACGGCGCTGCGGGTGTGCACCTGGGCGCCCGCGAGAGCGGCGCTACGGGCGATCAGCAGGTTGAGGCGGGCGTCGTCGAAGCGGGCATCGGCGTAGGCGACGCCGCTGTGGCCGGGCGCCAGTTCGGGCAGCTGGCGGGTCACCTCCTGGCGTGAGAGGCAGCGGCTGGCGCTGATGCGCCGCCGGCCGGCCAGCAGGTCGTAGACCGCCAGGCCCGCGCCGTAGTAGGCGGTGGCCAGGGGGTTGCGGGTGGGCAGCAGCAGCTCCAGGGGCTGGGCCAGGAACGGCACGGCCTCCAGCCAGTGGCCGCGCTCGCCCAGGGCTTCCCGCACCAGCTGCAGCTGGCGCAGATCAAACGTTTTGACGGCCAGCTCCAGGTAGCGCACGCCGCCATGCAGCAACTTGGTGCTGCGGCTGCTGGTGCCCGAGGCGATGTCACTGCCCTCCACCAGTGCCACCGAGAGGCCGCGGCGCACGGCCTCCAGGGCGATGGTGGCTCCGGTGGCGCCGGCGCCGACCACGAGCAGATCAAAGACCTTGTCCGGGTCGTGGTCAGAGTCGTGGTCCGGGTCGTGGTCCGGGTTGTGACTGGGGCCAGGAGAAGACATTCCGTCGGCGATCGGCAAGGATTTTCTGCGGAGGGGCGGGCTGGGCGGCTCAGGGCGTCTCCTCAGGGTTACGCATGCCAGGCCAGACTGCGACGAACGGCCTCCCGCCAGCGCTTCAGCCAACGCTCGCGCTCATCGTCGCTGAGGCTCGGTTGAAAGCGGGTGGCGGCTGGTTCGCCGGGGATCGTCGCCCAGGCGTCGAGGCCTGGCACCACGCCAGCATCGAGGGCGGCGAGCAGGGCCACGCCCCGGCTGGTGCTCTCGAGATCGGCGCGGCGGCGCACCTCCAGACCGCAGCTGTCGGCCTGGGCCTGCAGCAGCCCATCGGCGGCGGCCGCCCCGCCATCGGTGGCCAGCTCCCGCAGCGGCGCTCCCAGGGCTTCGGTGGCCAGCTCCACCAGGGTGGCCACCGCCAGGGCGATGCTCTCCAGCGTGGCCCGGGCGATGGCGCCGCCGCCGGTGTCGCGGGTGATGCCGATCAGCAGGCCGCGGGCGTGGGGGTCCCAGTGGGGCGTTCCCCAGCCAGTGAAGGCCGGCACCAGCATCAGGCCTCTGCCGCCGGGAGCCGTCGCCGCCAGAGCATCGATCTCGGCGGAGCTCTCGATCAGGCGGAGCCCGTCACGCAGCCACTGGATGGCGGTGCCTGCATTGAGCACGCTGCCCTCCAGGCAGTAGGTGGCTGAGCCGTCGGCGCCGCACCAGCCGTAGGTGCTCAGCAGGCCCCCGTCGCTGCGCACGATGCGGCTGCCGGTGTTGATCACCAGAAAGGCGCCGGTGCCGTAGGTGCATTTGGCCTCACCCGGCCGCAGGCAGTTCTGGCCCAGGGTGGCGGCCTGTTGATCGCCGAGCATGGCCCGGATCGGCACGCCGGCGAAGGGCAGCTCCGCGGTGATGGCGCCGAAGTCGGCGTGGCAGGGGAGCAGATCCGGCAGGATGTCGGCGGGCACCCCGAAGGCGCCACAGAGTTCCGGATCCCACTGGCCCCGCTCCAGGTCCATCAGCAGGGTGCGGCTGGCGTTGCTGCGGTCGGTGGCATGCACCCGGCCGCCTGTGAGGCGCCAGAGCAGCCAGCTGTTGACGGTGCCGAAGCAGAGCTCCCCGTCCGCGGCGGCCGCGGCCGCCTCTGGCTGCTCGCGCAGCAGCCAGACGATCTTGCTGGCACTGAAATAGGGATCCAGCAGCAGGCCGGTGCGGGCACGCGCCAAGGGCTCCAGCCCGTTGCGTTTCCACCCGGCGCAGAGGCCGGCGCTGCGTCCGTCCTGCCAGACGATCGCCGGCCCCAGCAGCGCCCCGCTGCGGCGGTGCCAGAGCAGGGTGGTCTCCCGCTGGTTGGCGATGCCGCAGGCCGCCACGGCCTGGCGTTGCTCCGGGCTGATCGCCTGCTCCAGGGCTTGGAGGGCCGCCAGCTGGCTGGCCCAGATCTCTTCTCCGTCCTGTTCGACCCAGCCGTCGGCGGGGTGCCGGCAGCTCAGGGGAGCACTGCGGCTGAGCAGCCTTTGGCCTGCGGCGGTGTGGAGAGAGGCCCTCGAGCTGGTGGTGCCCTGGTCGAGCGTCAGAAGGAGGGCGTTGTTGGGCATGGGGGGCTCCGTTTTGTCCGTGCTAGCGCTGTTGGGCGCATGTTCAGGCCGGTCGATGTGGGTTGACACGAACGACGACAAGCCCGCCGGCGGCAGCACGGCCGTGGACAGCCGCCCCGACTGGGTGGCCGATGCCGTGATCGTGCAGATTTTCCCCGACCGCTTCCGGCGCAGCGGCACGGTGGCGGCCCAGCGGGGACTGGCCCTGCAGCCGTGGGGGGAGGACCCGGCCGCCCAGGGGTTTCAGGGCGGTGATCTGTTCGGGGTGATCGAGGCGCTCGACGATCTCCAGGAGCTGGGCGCCACCTGCCTCTACCTGAATCCGGTCTTCGCCTCAGCCGCCAACCACCGCTATCACACCTTCGAGTACTTCCAGGTGGACCCGCTGTTGGGTGGCAACGGCGCCCTGGCTGATCTGGTGGCGGAGCTGCATCGCCGCGGCATGCGCCTGATCCTCGATGGCGTGTTCAACCACTGCGGCCGCGGCTTCTGGGCCTTTCACCACCTGCTCGAGAACGGGCCGCTCTCGCCCTATGTGGATTGGTTCCACGTGGAGCACTGGCCGCTGAACCCCTACGGCGCTGGCGCTTGCGGCTACCACTGCTGGTGGAACGATCCGGCCCTGCCGACCTTCAACCACGCCAACCCGGCGGTGCGGGCCTATCTGCTGGCGGTGGCGCGGCACTGGATCGCCGCCGGGGTGGATGGCTGGCGGCTGGATGTGCCCGATGAGGTGCCCGACGACTTCTGGCGGGAGTTCCGGGCGGTGGTGCGCGCCGAGCGCCCCGACGCCTGGATCGTGGGCGAGCTCTGGCGCGACGCCCGTCCCTGGCTGCAGGGCGGGCTGTTCGACGGCACGATGAACTATCCCCTGGCCTGGGCGATCCTCGGGTTCGTGGGCGCCGAGCGGCTGCCGACCGACCTGCGGCTGCCGGCCCTGCCTGAGCCCCCGTATCAACCCCTGGATCAGGCGGGCTTCCGCGCCAAAGTTGAGGAGGTGCTGGGCTGGTATGGCCCGGCGATCAACCGCTGCCAGCTCAACCTGCTCGACAGCCACGACACCCCCCGGGCCCTGCATGTGCTCGGTGGCGATCAGCAGGCCCTGGCCCTGGCCCTGTTGCTCCTGTTCCTGCTGCCGGGTGCGCCCTGCCTCTATTACGGCACCGAGATGGGCCTCGCTGGTGGCCCGGAACCCGGCTGCCGCGAGGCTTTCCCCTGGGGGGCCGCGCCGACGCCATTGCGGCCCCTGCTGGCCGGGCTGAGTGCCCTGCGTCGCAGCCAGCCTGCCCTGCGCTCGGCGGAGCTGGCCTTCACCGACAGCGGCCACGACGACCTGCTGCAGCTGAGCCGGGGTGAGGGCCCGGAGCGGGTCTGGGTGGTGATCAATCGGGGGCCGCTGGCGCTGCCGCTGGCCCTGCCCGCCGGGGCCGGAGCGGTGCTCTGGCCGCCGCAGTGGGTGGCTGGGCCACCGCCGCAGGACCTGCCGCCACAGCGCGGGCTGGTGCTGGCCTTCCCGGCGAGCTGAGCAGATCTGGGGTCGCTACAGTTCTTCAGCACCAGATCTGGGGTGGGATTGGCGCCGGATCCGCTCGAGATCACCCTGGAGAGCCAGTTCGGTTGGAGTGCCTTCCGGCCGGGTCAGAGGCCGGTCGTGGAGGCCCTGCTGGCCGGCCGTGACTGTCTGGCGGTGCTGCCCACCGGCGGTGGCAAGTCGCTCTGCTTCCAGTTGCCGGCCCTGGTGCGCCAGGGGCTGGTGCTGGTGATCTCACCACTGGTGGCGCTGATGCAGGACCAGGTGAGCCAGTTGCGGAGGCGCGGGATCCCGGCGGCCTGCCTGCATGGCGGCCTCGACACGGCCTCCCGCCACCGCCTGCACCGCCAGATCGAGGCCAATGGCCTGCGGCTCCTTTACCTCGCTCCGGAGCGGCTGCGCGCCGGGGCCACCCGCCGATTGCTGGAAGAGGTGCTGGAGCAGGGCAGCCTCGTGGCCCTGGCGGTGGACGAGGCCCACTGCATCAGCGCCTGGGGCCATGACTTCCGGCCCGAATACCGCCGGCTGGGGGAGTTGCGCGCCCTCTGCCCCGGTGTGCCGCTGGTGGCCCTGAGCGCCACGGCGGCCCCGCGGGTGCGGGCCGACATCATTCGCCTGCTGCAGTTGCGCCGGCCCCTGATCCAGGTGCGCTCGGCCCGTCGCCACAACCTCTGCTATGCCATGCGCCGGCGCCCCCCTGAGCCGCTGCCGGCGGTGCTCGAGACGGTGGCGGCCGCCAGGGGGGCGGTGCTGATCTACGCGCGCACGCGGCGCTCGGTGGAGGCCTGGGCCGCCCGGCTCTCGGCGGCTGGGGTGGCGGCCATCGCGTACCACGCCGGCATGGATCCGGAGAGCCGCCTGCTGGCTCTTGAGCATTTCCAGCACCACCGGCGGCCCGTGCTGGTGGCCACGGTCGCCTTTGGCATGGGGGTCGACCGCTCCGATGTGGGCCTGGTCTTGCACCTTGACCTGCCGGCCAGCGCCGAGGGCTACCTGCAGGAGTCGGGCCGGGCCGGACGCGATGGGTTGCCGGCCCAGTGCCTGGTGCTGTTCGATCCGGCCGATCGCACCTGCCTGGGTTGGGCGATGCGGGCCTCGATGCGGCAGCTCACCGACGACGTGCAGGAGCAGGAGCGGCCCCGTTTGGAGCTGGCCCAGCAGCAGCTCCGGCGCATGGAGGCGGTGGCGGAAGGGTCAACCTGCCGCGAGCAGACGCTGCTGCTGGCCGTTGGTGAGCTCGTTTCCCCCTGCGGTCGCTGTGACAACTGCAACGCCGGCAGCCGTCCCACCGATTGGTCGCTCGAGGTGGCCCAGGTGCTTCTGGCCCTGGAGCAGCGCAGCGGCCTCGATCTGCGGCGCCTGGCCGATGCGCTGGCCACGGCGGAATCAGAGGGCGCTGGCGATCGGGCTTCCGGCCAGGAGGATCGCTGGGGCTGGCTGGCTCGTCGCCTGGTCCAGGAGGAGCTGATCAGTGAGAGCGATGACGGCAGCCAGCGCCTGTGGCTGCGCTCGGCCGGTCGTCGCTATCTGCACAAGCCGTGGCCGCTGCGCTGGGTCGCCAGTTCCTAGCAGGCATCAACGATCAGCCGTTCTTCAAAGTCGGCCTGGGGTGGGGCCCAGCTCTTCCAGACGCCGCCCTCGCCGGTGGTGTTGATCTTCTTGGCGGAGCAGTTCACCGCCAGGAAGAGCTGCTGGCCCTGGTTGTTGAGCGCGGATGCGACCCGGCTGCCTCCCAGGGGCTGCCAGGTGGTGAAATCCACCTGGATGGGGCCGTAGGTGCGCCAGTCAGGCGGTCCGCCAGTGGCGGCGGTGGTGGTGGTTGCTGTGGCTGGGGTGGTCGGTGCTGGTGTGGTCGGTGCTGGCGTGGCGGGTTTGGCTGGGGCAGGTTTTGCTGCAGCTGGTTTGGCTGCAGCTGGTTTTGCCGCCGCAGCTGGTGAACGCAGGGCCAGGCGGCTGCCGGCCTCCACGTTGTCGGGGCTGGTGATGGCGTTGAGCGACACCAGCCTGCTGACCGGCACGCCATAGAGCTCGGCAATGCCCGAGAGGGTTTCGCCGGGCCGCACCACGTGTTCGCTGGCCCCTTTGTTCACCGCCGCCGGCCTGCTGGCAACTGCACCGGGCACCACCAGGAGGCGGCCCGCTTCCACATGGTCGGCGCGGCTGAGGTTGTTGAGATCCATCAGGCGGCGCACGGAGATGCCACTGCGTTCGGCGATCTCCGAGAGGGTTTCACCCGGTTTGACCCTGTAGGTGCCGCGGCCCGATGCGGACCCGGCCGCGGCCCGGGCCGCCGGCAGGCGCAGGCTGGTGCCCGTTTGGATCAGATCGGCGCTCTTGATGCCGTTGAGCTGCATCAACCTGGAGGTGGACACGCCGTAACGCTCGGCAATCTGGGAGAGGGTTTCGCCCGGTTTCACCACATGCCTTTCGGCCGCCATGGCGGGCAGGGGCAACAGCAGGGCGAGGACCAGGGCGGCGAGGGAACGTCGCATGGACAGGGTCAGAAGCATGCTCGAACCATAAGGAGAACGCACCATTGCGCCAGTCCCCTGGCAGGGTTCATCCCAGCAGCCGCTTGATCAGGCCGAGGCGGTCGCCGTAGGGCGGATAGCGGAAAGGCAGATCGAACCGGAAGGGTCGTCTCAGCACGCTGCGATGGTGCGAGAACGTGTCGAAACCGGCTTTGCCGTGGTAGCTGCCCATGCCGCTGGCGCCCACGCCTCCGAACGGCAGCTCCGGCACCCCCACCTGCATCACCACGTCGTTGAAGCAGACCCCTCCGGAGCTCGTGCCGGCCAGCAGGGTCTCCTGGGCCGAGAGGCTTTGGCTGAACAGATACAGGGCCAGGGGTTTGGGGGCGTCATTGATCCGGGCGATCGCCGCTGCCAGCGACGGGACGCTCAGCACGGGCAGCAACGGCCCGAACAGTTCTTCGGCCATCAGTGGGTCGTCGACCTGATCGACGGCCAGCAGGGTGGGGGCGATGCGCAGGCTCTCGGGATCGCTCTGGCCGCCGGCAAGGATCTGACCCCGTTGCCTGGCCCCCTCCAGCAGGGCCGAGAGCCGCTCGAACTGGCCCCGGTTGACGATCCTGGCCAGATCGGGCGAGCGCAGCGGATCCGGGCCATAGGCCCGCAGGAATTCGGCCTCCAGGGCGTTGATCAGGGCGGGCCGCACCGCCTCTTCCACCAACAGGTGGTCGGGAGCGATGCAGGTCTGGCCAGCATTGAGGCCTTTCCCCCAGGCGATCCGCCGGGCGGTCACGGCCAGATCGGCATCGCCGAGCACCACCGCCGGACTCTTGCCACCCAGTTCCAGCGTGACCGGGGTGAGATGGCGGGCGGCGGCAGCCATCACCAGGCGACCGACCCGGCCGCCGCCGGTGAAGAAGATGTGATCAAAGCGCATCTCCAGCAGCTGCCGGGCGGTGTCGCCGTCGCCTTCCACCACCGCCACGGCAGCCGGATCCAGATGGCGACCGGCCAGCTCGGCGATCAGGGCAGAGGTGCGCGGGGCCTGTTCGGAGGGCTTGAGCACGGCCGTGTTCCCCGCCGCCAGCGCACTCACCACGGGCTGCATCGAGAGTGAGAATGGATAGTTCCAGGGCCCGATGATCAGCACGCAACCCAGGGGCTCGGCGATCAGCTGGGCCCGGCCGGGGCGTTGCGAGAGCGGTAGTGAGACGCTACGGGGCGCCATCCAGCGTCGCAGCCGCCGCTGGGCCAGCTTCAGCTCCTGGCGCACCGCCACCAGCTCGAAGTAGGCCTCCACCGGGGGCTTGCCCAGGTCGGCGGCGAGGGCGTCCAGCACCGCCTGCTCACTGCTGCTCAGCAGCTCGGCGATCCCCTGAAGCTGCCGCAGGCGCCAGGCCAGCGAAGCGGTGGAGCCCTGGCGGACGGGTTCCCGCAAAGGCTCCAGCGACAGCGCCAGGGCTGCTGGCTGCGCTTCGGCCGCAACGGCAACGGTGCTGGGCTGACCGGTGCTGGAGAGGGTCATTGCTCAGGGTGATGCGGGCTTGAACTTCAGTGTGTCGTCTGGCCGAGGCCGACCGCAGGACGCTGCTGGTCGTTGGCTGCGCAGCAGGCTGGAGTTCCGGGCCCGTCAGGATCTCCTAACGTCGGTTGGGTTGGCTTGCTGCCCATGCACCCGAAACGGCTTGCTTCCCTGCTGGTGCAGGCAGGCCTGGTGCCGCTGCTGGTGCTGACAAGCGCCTGCCGGCAGCCCCGCTTCACAGGACCCGAGGCCCAGCAGGCTGCTGACCCACGCCCCCTGGTGCTCACCACCTTCACCGTGCTGGCCGACATGGCCCGGCAGGTGGCCGGCGAGCACCTCCGGGTGGAATCGATCACGAAGCTGGGCACTGAAATCCATGGTTATGAGCCCACCCCCAGCGATCTGGAGCGGGCCAGCGGCGCCGATCTGGTGCTTGAAAACGGCCTGAATCTTGAGCTCTGGGCGCGGCGTTTCACCGCCGGTCTGCCCGAGTCGGCCCGGGTCACCTTGAGCGAAGGCATCGAGCCGATGCCGATCGCTGGGGATGCGTACAAGGGCAAGCCCAACCCCCATGCCTGGATGTCCCCGAAGCTCGCTGAGATCTACGTGGAAAACATCCGCCTGGCCTTCACCAAGCTCGATCCCGCCAACGCCGAGGCCTACCGCCGCAACGCCGAGGCCTACCGCGCCCAGTTGCGCAGCCTCGATGGCGAACTCCGCGCCAGCCTGTCGGCGATCCCTCCCGCGCAGCGGGTGCTGGCCACCTGCGAGGGAGCCTTCTCCTATCTGGCCCGGGATTACGGCCTCGAGGAGGCCTACCTCTGGCCGGTCAATGCCGAATCCCAGGTGACGCCCCAACGCATGGCCCGGCTGATTGCCTTGGTGCGTGAGCGTGAGGTGCCGGCTGTGTTCTGTGAGAGCACGGTGAGCGACGAATCCCAGCGCCAGGTGGCCAAGGAGAGCGGTGCCCGCTTCGGCGGGGTTTTCTACGTGGATTCGCTCTCAGCCGCCGATGGCCCGGCCCCATCCCTGCTGGGCCTTCAGCGTCACAATGCGAAGACGCTGCTGGACGGCCTTGGCGGGAGCTGATCGGATGGAAGCAGTTCACGCCAAGCCTGGCCCGATCGAGCGAATCAGCGTTCGCAATCTCAGCGTCGACTATCACGGCATCGTGGCGCTCCACGACGTCTCCCTGCAGGTGCAGGCCAGCAGCCTGTGTGGGCTGGTGGGCATGAACGGCGCTGGCAAGTCGACGCTGTTCAAGGCGCTGATGGGGTTCGTGCGCCCCTCCTGCGGCAGCATCGTGATCGATGGTCTGCCGCTTCGTCAGGCGCGCCGCAGCCAGGCCGTGGCCTACGTGCCCCAGATGGAGAGCGTGGACTGGAACTTTCCGGTGAATGTGGGCAACGTGGTGATGATGGGCCGTTACGGCGGCATGAACCTGCTGCGCATCCCCCGGCCACGTGACCACAGGGCCGTGCGCAAGAGCCTGGAGCGCGTTGATCTCTGGTCCTTGCGTGATCGCCAGATCGGGGAACTCTCCGGTGGGCAACGCAAGCGTGCCTTTCTGGCCCGGGCCCTGGCCCAGGGGGCTTCGGTGCTGCTGCTCGATGAACCCTTCGCCGGCGTTGACATCCGCACCGAAAAACTGATGATCCAACTGTTCGAGCAGTTCCGCGCTGAAGGCCGCACCCTGCTGATTTCCACCCATGATTTCTCGCATGTGCGCGGCTTCTGTGATCAGGTGGTGCTGATCAACAAGACCGTGATGGCTTACGGCGACACCTCGGAAGTGTTCACCGAGGAGAACCTGGCCCGCACCTTCAGCACCATCCCTCCCCACGACCTGGCCCTGCCAGTCGAGGACGAAGTGTGGTTGGGGGAAGCGTGATGGGGGGCTACATCGTTGGCTGGCTGCTCGAACCCCTGAGCCATGACTTCATGGTGCGGGCGCTGTTGGTGAGCTCGTTGGTGGCGGCCGTCTGTGGACTGCTCTCCTGCTTCATGACCCTCAAGGGTTGGGCCCTGATGGGGGATGCCGTCTCCCACGCGGTGATGCCCGGCGTGGTGATCGCCTATGCCCTGAATCTTCCCTTCGCGCTTGGAGCCTTCGTGTTCGGGGTGGGGTCGGTGGCGGTGATCGGCTTTGTCAAACAGATGACGCGAATCAAGGAAGACACCGTGATCGGCTTGGTGTTCACCGGCTTCTTTGCCCTTGGTTTGGTGCTGGTCTCGAAAATTCGCAGCAACATTGATCTGACCCATATTCTCTTCGGCAACGTGCTGGGGATCAGTGACTCCGACATCCAGCAGACGGTGCTGATCAGCGCAGCGGTGCTGGTGCTGCTGATGGTTTTCCGCCGCGACCTGATCCTCTTTTGTTTTGATCCCACCCACGCCCGCTCGATCGGTATCAACACCGGCGTGCTCTATTACCTGCTGCTCTCGGTGCTGTCCCTGGCGGCTGTCGCCGGTCTCCAGACCGTCGGCATCATCTTGGTGGTGGCCATGCTCGTCACTCCGGGGGCCACCGCCCACCTGCTCACCGATCGCTTCGACCGCATGGTCTGGATTGCCGTGGTCTCGGCGATGCTCTCCAGCCTCGTGGGCATCTACTGGAGCTACTGGATGGATGCCTCCACCGCCGGCTGCATCGTGCTCACCCAGACCGGCCTGTTCCTGCTCAGTTTCCTGTTTGCCCCCCGCCATGGCGTGCTGGCCCAGCAGCGCCGCTGAACAGATTCTCAAGAGTATTTGTGTTGATGATCCCGAGCTTGGCCTGTGCTCAGACGCCAAAACTTACCCAAGCACGTGCTGATCTTGATCGCGCCCTTGCCGCATTCTCTTTGATGCTTTGCTTTTGATGTTTTGCCTTGGCCGTATGGCAATGGCTGCTTAGCCTTGCAACATTGAAAGCCCTTGACGAGAATTGAACTCGTGACCTCTCCCTTACCAAGGGAGTGCTCTACCGCTGAGCTACAAGGGCATGTGGAAGGTGGGCCGGATTGGATTTGAACCAACGTAGGCGAAGCCAGCGGATTTACAGTCCGCCCCCATTAACCACTCGGGCACCGACCCGCACCACACCCTTAGAACCTACCAGCCAGCCTGACGCCCCCAGTCACTGGTGACCAGCCAATCCGCCGGAGCCCGATACGATCGAGGATCTTCCGATGGCGGCGTTGCCGGTGCGACTCCTGGTGCTCCACGGCCCGAACCTCAACCTGCTGGGCAGCCGTGAACCTGGGCTGTACGGCAGCTGCAGCCTTGAGCAGATCAATGCCTCCCTTCGCGAGCAGGCCGCCCGCTTGGGGGTGGAGCTCCTGAGCTTTCAGAGCAACCACGAGGGCGCCCTGGTGGATCGGATCCAGGCGGCCCGTGGAGACAGCGACGGAATCCTGATCAATGCTGCGGCCTACACGCACACATCGATCGCCTTGCGGGATGCCTTGCTGGCTGTGGACCTTCCCTTTGTGGAGCTGCATTTGAGCAACACCCACTCCCGCGAACTCTTCCGCCACCACTCCTACCTGGCCGATCGAGCCGTTGGAGTGATCTGCGGCTTTGGTCCCACGAGCTATCGCCTCGCCCTGGACGGGCTGGTGGATCACCTGCGCCTGTCCCGCCCATGAGCAACTCCGCCATTGCGGCAGCTGACGCTGACACCTCCCGTGTGAAGTGGCTGGTTTCTGCCAGCAGCGGTGCCTGGCTCGATCAGGCGCTCGCCTATCCGGATCTGCTGCTGATCGATCATGCCCACTGCGAGCGCAAGGCAGCCGGAGCCGCCCTGCAGTTGATGTTCCGTTACCCCTCCGACAGTGAGCTGGCGGCCGTGCTCAGCCCCTTGGCCCAGGAGGAGTTGCAGCACTTCGACCGGGTCTTGGCCCTGCTTGAGCGTCGCGGCCTCACATTGAAGACCTTGCCTGCTCCTCCCTATGGCGCCGCCCTCGCCCGGGAGATTCGCCGACAGGAACCAGACAGGATGCTCGACAGCTTCCTGGTGGCTGGCCTGATCGAAGCCCGCAGCCACGAGCGCATGGCCCTGCTCGCCAGTCATGCCCGGGATCCGGAGCTGCGTGAGCTCTATGGCGATTTACTGGCCAGCGAAGCAAGGCACTTCGGCCTCTACTGGATCCTGAGCGAACGGCGGTTCGGGAGAGCGTTAACGGTCGCGCGCTTGGAGCAGTTAGCCGAACAGGAAACATCCATTCTCAGCGGAGCCCTTGAGTGCAGCCATTCTTTTCGATTCCACTCGGTGGGGATTGAAAGGCAAGCTGTCTGTGCGGCAGAACTAACCGGTTGACAACGCAGGGAAATCATCTCAGGAATGTATCGCGTTGCGTAGGTGCTTTCAATGCAGACTCCTAAGGAACCTCTGATCAAGACGCCTTAATCCAAATAATCTAGTTTCATTGATGTTCAGGCAGTTTCCACCATGCGTTTCGCCTGATTTCTGGATGACTTTCTACCTTGAGACACACTAAACCCTTGTACTAGGCTGGATCAGATCTTTTCCTGGGTTCAGCTCATGCACGTTGGCAGCAGTGCCCTCAACAGAGTGGACCAGTTCAGTTGAGGCATCAATGCCGTAGCCCTTGGCTTCCGCTTAGCGGTTGTGGCAGCGCATTCCATAGGCAAAGCCTTCTGCGCAGCAGTGGAACCACTGTTTGTTCTTGATGGAGCTGGGAGCCTTGATGATCGCAGCATCACTTCCCAGGGAACCGTGGCCTCCATCACATCCAAGAAGCGCTGGCGATGCGTTCTCTTTTTGGCAAAGATCTGCTCGTAGTCCGTGAAGCCCAGCTGGAGGGGGGCGGCCATCCGTTCCAGTTTCAGTCTTGGATCTGGATTGATTTTAGCGGGTTTGGTCAGGGGTTCCCTAGAGGAGAATGGTTGATTTCGTTGATTGCTGCACCGTTGCGATGCCAGGATTCAGCAATGTCCGTGGAAATGAGATCAATTCCTGCGTTACTGAGATCGAAAAAACTTGCAGCTTGAATGGCCAAGGAAACGTTATCTGGATGAATGCTTCCATCGACTTCCTTCACCACACCTCCCTAAACGGGTGCATTGAAGGGTCTCAAGGGGGCTCACTCTCCCTGGCAGGTGAGCAGAGAACCGCCGGGCCTCTTGCCAGGCACTGTTGAGTTGTTCAGGGTCTCGGATATCGATCGTCACCCCTTCGCCACGATCGCAATCGGCTGGTTTCAGCACCACTGGCCATCCGATCTCCTTGGCGGCACCGCCGCGGTTGCTTCCGAATCAAGGATGCGCAGCACTTCCCGTGCCACAGCCTTGTCATGACTGAGAATGCCACCAACCATTGAATCTTTGACTTCCCGCCTGGAAGAAACGTTCTCGTCTGCTCAACATGATCACGTTGCACTTTTTCCTGGTGCTTGGTGATCTCACTTCTAGTGGGCTCTTGATGGGCAATGACATGGAGCAGACTGGCTGCGCGGAGGTAGCACTCACCATGGATCTTCTTGGGCAGATGGCCAAGGGTGGTAGCGGTGGCGCTGATCTTTCGGAACTCTTGTTGAGCAAGATCTTTTTGGACTTGGTGAAGAATTCCTGGGTGGAATACGGGGATCTTCAGCATCTGAAGAAGCGCTTGGCCAAGTTCAAAGATGTGCCAAGTTGGGTGTGGTTGTCAGAGTTGAAGAGTGAACATCAAAACCTTTTCGGAGCCATCGTTCAAGAGTCGCCAGCGTTATCTGGGCAATGATGCGTCTAATTGCGTGGTGGTCCTGCGAAACCGCTGGACGGGTGGATCTCCACGCTTGGATGCCAGATTCTTGGTCATGTCTGACTTCCCCGCGTCCCTATCGTGAGAGGGGGCTGGATCAGCTCCGTATCATGGTGTTAATTTCCGTCTTTTCGCAATTGTCAGTCGTTTTAGTTGCTGCGGGATCTCTCGATTGGTGATCGAGACTGTTGCGTTGACATCGGCCTTGCCGAGCTGTGCCTTCCACTCAAAGAAGCTCTGGATGTTCGGCGATTGAGCAACCAATGGCAATGGTCGCCCGCGGATGACAAAGGGCTTGCCTAGTCGAGCACCATCTATTCAGACTCGGAGCAGTGAAGAATCATCCTGGCCCTGGAGTGTTCTCCACAAGCAGCGGAAAGCGCTCGGCGATCGGGTCGCCGGTGAAGTTGGCCACCCAGCCTGCGGGGTTGTTGAAGAAGCGCAGGGCGGTGAAGCAGGGGGCACTGCCCATGTCGAACCAGTGGCGGCTGCCGGCCGGCACGCGGATCAGGTCGTTGCGCTCGCAGAGCACCAGCAGCACTTCCTCGGCCAGGTGCAGGCAGAACAACCCCTGGCC
Organism: Cyanobacteria bacterium bin.51; assembly: GCA_013203655.1. GTDB lineage: Bacteria > Cyanobacteriota > Cyanobacteriia > PCC-6307 > Cyanobiaceae > Regnicoccus. The sequence goes on along the minus strand of JABMPN010000067.1, from coordinate 23,102 downwards.
CTCCACGAAGAAGCGCACTTCGTCTTCGCTGTGGGTGTGCTCGGCGAGGAACTTCTGGCGCAGGGACGCGCGCTCCGGGTGGTCGGGGCCCAGGCGGATCGCATCCACCGTGGGGTAGTCGCCCTGGGCCTGCAGCGCGGCGATCTCCGTGGCGTAGGCCGCCAGAATTGCGGCGGCATCGGCGTCGGCCGCCAGCTCGTACCGGGCCTGCCAGCGCTCGAAGCCGATGCCGCGGGCCGCCAGTTCAGCGGCGATCACGTTCCCGTCGTCGCTCTCCAGGTGCGCGGGTCCAGCGCCACTTCCAGCGCCATGACCGGCGGCGTAGATCTGCAAACGGCTCAAGGGTCAGCGGGCCGGTGGAACCCGGGTCGGAGGGACAATCAGTGAGCTTAAAAAACGGAGAGATCAAGGCGTTGAGTGAAGCCTTCGAGCGCAGCTGGTTGGTTCATGGGTCGCCACTGGATCCACCACTGGATCCGCCACTGGATCCACAACCGGGCCTGGTGCTGGTGGGGGTGGGCCCCGGTGATCCCGACCTGCTCACCGTGGCGGCGGTGCGGGCGATCCGGGCTGCTGAGGTGGTTGCCTATCCGGTGGGGCGGCAGGGCGGTAACGGCATGGCCGCAGCGATTGCGGCGCCCTGGCTGATGCCGCAGCAGGAGCTGTTGCCGTTGTTGTTCCCGATGGTGGCCGCAGACGAGCCGCGCCGTCTGGCCTGGCGAGCGGCGGCCGATCGGTTGTCGGCGGAGGTGGCCGCCGGCCGGCGGGTGGTGCTGCTCTGCGAGGGGGATGTGTCGCTGTTTGCCAGCGCCTCCTATGCCCTGCTGGCCCTGGCGGAGCGCCACCCCAGCTGTCCGCTGCGGCTGATCCCGGGCATCACCGCGCTGGCGGCGGCGGCGGCGGCGGCGCATTGGCCCCTGGCCCTGCAGCAGCAGGGCCTGCTGGTGCGAACCACACCGGATCACCCCGAGGCCCTCGAAGCCCTGCTCGATGAGCTGCAGGAGCCACCACTGGAGCAGCGCGCCAATCTGGTGCTGCTCAAGCTCGGCCGGCGCTGGGCCTGGGTGAGGCCGCTTCTGGCCCGCCGCCAGCTGCTGGCGGGCTCCCAGCTGGCCCAGCGGCTGGGCTGGCCTGATGAGCTGTTGGCAGCGGCCGAGCAGGTGCCGGCCGCCGAGCAGCCCTACTTCTCCCTGCTGCTGATCCGCCTGGGCTGGCCTGAGGTGCTCCCCTGACGGCCCGCCGGATGCTTTGCTCTCCCGATCGCCAGCCGCCGCCATGACCCCGATCGAGTGGTTCTCCCTGCTCCATCCGGTGCTGATGATCCTGTTCGTCTATCCCGTGGTGGGTGCCACGATCCGGCTGGGCATCCTGGCCCGGGAGCGGCGGCTTGAGATCAACCCCCTGCCCGCCAGCGTCGGGGTGGAACATGCCGACCACGGTCGCTGGGTCGGCTCCGGTGCGGTGGTGGCCGTGCTGATCGCCCTGATTCATTCGTTTCTCAGCAGCACCTCCCTCAGCAGCACATCCCTCAGCAGCGCCGTCAGCCTCCCCCGCTTGGCGCTGTTGCTGCTGGTCTGTGCCGGCACCTTCGCGAGTCTGCTGGCGCTCTGGACGGTGCGGCTGGCGGCACTGCGGGCCAGCTTCGCCTTGCTCACCTGGGCCGGCCTGCTGGCGCTGGGCAGCCAGCCCGAGGTCTGGCGTCAGGGCGACAACCCGTTCAGCGGGGCCTTCTGGAGTTCCCACTACTGGAGCGGCATGCTGCTGATCGGCCTGTTGCTGTTCTCGATGGCGGCGGGGCCGGAGATCATCGCCTCGCTGCGCTTCAGGCGCCTGCATGTCAGCGCCAATCTGCTGGTGGCCGTGCTGCTGGCCGTGCAGGCGATCACCGGCAGCCGCGACCTGCTGGGATTGCCCCTGAGCCGGCAGGGATCGGTTCAGGGACAGCTCAGCTCAGCCCCATCCCTTTCAAGACCCGCATCGTTCTCTAAGCCTCCCTCTCCGCCTCCTTGAGCAGGGCCAGCGCCTCGGCCAGGTTCGGCGCCCCCATCAGCTGACGACGCAGCTGAGCTGCGCCAGCGAAGCCCTGGCAGGTCCAGCCGAGATGTTTGCGGGCGATCAGCAGGCCCTTGTCACCCCTCGACTCCACCAGGGCCGTGAGCTGCTCGGCTGCCAGTTGCAGCCGCTGCCTGGCGGTGGGTATCGGCGGCACCGGCCGGCCGCGCAGGGCCGCATCGATCCGCCCCACCAGCCAGGGGGCGCCCAGGCTGCCCCGGCCCACCATCACGCCATCGGCGCCGGTGATCGCCAGACAGGCGAGCGCCCGCTCCGGACTGGTCACATCGCCGTTGGCGATCACCGGAATTCGCAGGGCCCGCTTCACCGTGGCGATCGCCTGCCAGTCGGCCTCGCCGCTGAAGCCCTGCTCCCGGGTGCGGCCGTGCAGGGTCAGGGCCTGGGCACCGGCGTTCTCCAGGGCCAGGGCAAAGCCCAGCGGATCGGCGCTGCTGTCGCACCAGCCCAGCCGCGTTTTAACCGTGACCGGAATCCGCACCGCCCCGCTCACCGCCGCCACGATCCGCTGGGCCAGCTCCGGATCGCGCAGCAGGCCGCTGCCGCCGCCCTTGCGGGCGATCTTGCGCACCGGGCAGCCCATGTTGATGTCGATCAGGAAGGCGCCGGCCGCCTCGGCCCGCCGCGCCGCTTCGGCCATCGCCGCCGGACGGTGATCAAAGAGTTGCACCGCGATCGGGCCGGTTTCGCCAGCTAGATCCTCGAATTTCTCGCCGCCATGGCCGCGCTCCAGGCTGGTGGCGTGAACCATCTCGGTGAACAGCAGGGCCTCCGGCGCCCAACGGCGCACCAGGGAGCGAAAGATCCTGTCGCTCACACCGGCCAGCGGTGACTGAAACACGCGGCAATCGAGCTGGCGGGCCACACCCCGGCCCGGCCAGTGCAGTGGAGGAGTCAGCATGGCCCCAGCAGCGGCAGGCCTCGATGCATCCCGATCCTTTCCCGCTCAGCGGCGATCTGCTGCGGCGGATCCTTGACGACGAGCTCAGCGACCGCTTCGTCTGCGAGCTGGTCTGGCAACGGCTGGGCTACCGGCCCGAGTCGGCCGGCCAGCCCTGGAGTGCTGGTCCCCAGACACCACCGGAGTGGGCCGAGTCCTATCCGCTGGCCCCGGAGTTGATCGCCGAGCGTCCCGCCAGCGTCAGGCTCACCCGCTCGATCGCGGCGCCCTACAAGCAATTGCTCAAGGAACAGCTGGGATTCGCGGGCTACCGGATCGGCGAGCTCCATCCCCGCCGCACCCGCCGGGCCACGGCGGTGAACTGGTTGCTGGCCTGGCTGGCTGGCTGCGGTGAGCCGCTTCCGGAGAACGGAGCGCTTCCGGAGCTGCCCGGCGCTCTGTAGTGTCAAGAGTAGCCACGGTTTGGTTGAGATAAGTATTTTTGGCGCTTCCAGTCGTCGCCATTATCGGCCGCCCGAATGTGGGCAAATCCACCTTCGTCAACAGGCTCTGCCGCAGCCGCGAAGCCATCGTTCATGACCAGCCCGGGGTCACCCGGGATCGCACCTACCAGGAAGGCTTCTGGGGAGATCGCACCTTCCGGGTGGTCGATACCGGCGGTCTGGTCTTCGATGATGACAGCGAATTTCTGCCGGAAATCCGCCAGCAGGCCAACCTGGCCATGGCCGAAGCGGCCGTCGCCGTGGTGGTGGTCGATGGTCAGCAGGGGCTCACCGCCGCCGATCAGTCCATCGCCGAATGGTTGCGCGGCCAGAAGGTACCCGTGCTGCTGGCGGTGAACAAGTGTGAGTCGCCCGACCAGGGTCTGGCCATGGCCGCTGACTTCTGGGGTCTCGGCCTGGGCGAACCCCACCCCGTTTCGGCGATTCACGGGGCCGGCACCGGCGATCTGCTCGACAAGCTGATTGGCTTCCTGCCCCCCCCGGGCGAGCTCGACGGCGAGGAGCCGATCCAATTGGCGATCATCGGCCGCCCGAATGTGGGCAAGTCCAGCCTGCTCAATGCGATCTGCGGCGAGCCCAGGGCGATCGTCAGCCCGATCCGTGGCACCACCCGCGACACGATCGACACGACGATCGAGCGGGAAGGCAAAACCTGGAAACTGCTTGATACAGCAGGCATTCGCCGTCGCCGCAGTGTCAGCTACGGCCCCGAATACTTCGGCATCACCCGCAGCTTCAAGGCGGTGGAGCGCAGCGATGTCTGTGTGCTGGTGATCGACGCCCTCGACGGCGTCACCGAGCAGGATCAGCGCGTCGCCGGTCGCATCGAGGAAGACGGCCGCGCCTGCGTGCTGGTGGTCAACAAGTGGGACGCCATCGAAAAAGACAGCCACACCATGCCGGCGATGGAGAAGGAGCTGCGCGCCAAGCTCTATTTCCTGGACTGGGCACCGATGTTGTTCACCTCCGCCCTCAGCGGCCAGCGGGTGGAGAGCATCTTTGCCCTGGCCCTGCTGGCGGTGGAGCAGCACCGGCGCCGGGTCACCACCTCGGTGGTGAACGAAGTGCTGCAGGAGGCGCTGAGCTGGCGCTCGCCCCCCACCAGCCGCGGCGGGCGCCAGGGTCGCCTCTATTACGGCACCCAGGTGGCCACCCGGCCCCCCAGCTTCACGCTGTTCGTGAATGATCCGAAGCTGTTTGGGGAAACCTACCGGCGTTATGTGGAACGCCAGATCCGCGAAGGCCTCGGCTTCGATGGGTCGCCGATCAAGTTGTTCTGGCGTGGCAAGCAGGAACGGGATGCGGAGAAGGAGCTCAACCGCCAGCAGGCCCGCGCCACCGCCCCCGCCGATTCCCGTTCCGGGGGCCGCTCCAGGGGTGATTCCAAGGCTGATGCAACGGTCGACTCCGCCGACGCGACGATGTCTTGATGGCTTCGGGTCGAAGGCGCTGACGTGAGAGTTTTTCACTGATGGACTGGCTTCGGCAGCTTCCGATTGGCCAGTTCGTCGATGGCTCATCGAGTTGGTTGCGCCGCCTCGATCCCCGCCTCAAGCTCGGCTGGACCCTGGCCTTCCTGGTCACGCCGATTCTGGCTGGACCTGTCTGGCGGATCGCCCTGGTGGGCTTGCTGCTGCTGATCACCGCGGTCTGCGGCCTGTCCTGGCGGCTGTGGCGCCGGAACCTTCCCGCCCTGCTGGCCCTCAGCCTGCTGGTGGGGCTGCTCTCAGCCCTGCTGCCCACCAGGGCGGTGCCAGCGGCGCCGATCAGCCGATCGCCGCAGGAGCTCACACTGGCCCCCAGCGCCGCGGGCCAGCCCGCAGCCCAGCGCTTGGGCGAACCCTGGGAAGTGCTGCGCTGGGGGCCCGTGCAACTCGGCCCGCTGCCGCTCGGGCCGGTGGTGGTCAACCGCCGCTCCGCCGAACTGGGCCTCAACAGCGCCACTTTGGTGTTCACCTTGATCCACAGCGCCAACCTGCTGCTGCTGAGCACCCCTCCCGAGGAGCTGGTCTGGGCCCTGACCTGGGCGATCAGCCCCTTGCGCCTGCTGGGCCTGCCGGTGGATCGGCTTGGTTTCACCCTGCTGCTGGCCCTGCGCTTCTTGCCCCTGGTGCAGGAAGAATTCCAGAACCTGTTGCGCGCGCTGGCCACCCGGGCCGTCAATGTGCGCAAACTCGGCTTGAAGGGGGCGCTTGGAATCGTTCTGGCGGTGGGAGAACGGTTACTGGCCAACCTGTTGCTGCGGGCCGAGCAGGGCGCCGAAGCCCTGATGGCCAGGGGCGGGCAGTGGTTGCCACCCCGGCAACTGCGGCTGGTGGTCCGGGCGGCTCACCCACTCAATTGGATTGCGGCAACCGCACTGATCGCCTTGCTCGGACTGCGCTGGCAGTACGGTGCGCTGTGATTGGTAGCCGCTAGAACCATCAGTGAGCGCAGACGCGAGTACGGAGCGGTATCTGAATCATCCCACCTTCGGTCTGCTCTATCGGGTATCCCCGGCCGGAGAAGGGCGTGACCTGTTCGCCACCCTCTACGCCCAGAGGATGTTTTTTCTGGTCACCTTGCAGGCGCGCAGTGCCCAGTTCGAGGTGATTCCCTTGATGGATGCCCGCCACTACGCCGAGCAGAACCTGGCGAGGGCCCGCCGCGATGGCAGCGCCCACCTCCCCCGCTGGCGCCAGCTGTTCGACCAGACCTTCATCTAGGCGTGGATGCCGCCGAGGGCCTCGAGCAGCGCTTCCTGCGCCTGACCGCTGCTTTACCGCCGGGCAGCCGGCTGCTGGCGGTGAGCAAGGGGCAGCCGGCCGAGCGGATCCGCCGTCTGGTGGGGTACGGCCAGCGCTGTTTCGGCGAAAGTCGCCTGCAGGAGGCCGTGGCGAAGCAGCTCGAACTGGCCGATCTCGAACCGCTCGAGTGGCATTTCATCGGCCGCCTTCAGGCCAACAAGGCCAGGGCGGTGCTGCGTCATTTCGGCACGATCCATTCCGTCGACAGCGCTGCCCTGGCCCAGCGCCTGCAGCGCATCGCGGCTGAGGAGGGTCTCCGCCCCAGGCTGTTTCTGCAGGTGAAGTTGCGGCCCGACCCCGGCAAGACCGGCTTTGAAGCGGCCGAACTCGAGCGGCTCTGGCCTGAACTCCAGGCCCTCGATCCGCTGCGGCTGGTGGGGTTGATGACGATTGCGCCGATGGGGCTGGAGCCGGCTGAGCGCCTGGCGCTGTTCCGCGACTGCGCGGCCCTGGCGGCACGCCTGGGACTGCCGGAGCTCTCGATGGGAATGAGCGGTGACTGGCCAGAAGCGGTGGCGGCCGGAAGCCACTGGCTGCGGATCGGCTCGGCGCTGTTCGGTCCGCGCCCGATCTGAGAGCGCCGATCCAGGCCAGTCGCTGTTTCGGAACGGGATTGTTCAATGTGTGACCAGTTGCCACCGCTGGCGTGGGACGCTATTGAGGTACAGATCAACACGAAGGAAGCCAAGGTGTCGTTGTTCTCACGCCTGCGTGCAGTTGTCTCGGGTGACGACTACCTCGATGGCGACTACGACGACGACCTTGACTACGACGCCGGTGAGGCCACAGCCAACGCCAACACCCCCCGCGGCAGCGCCGCTGGCCAGAGCAGCAGCGGCAGCGCCCTGAGCCTCAGCTCGGACTTCTCGATGGACGATCCGTTCGCCGGTGGCAAGGTGATCGGCATGCCCGGTCTCTCGCCGACGGCCGCGGAAGTCACCCTGATGGAGCCACGCAGCTTTGACGAGATGCCGCGGGCCATTCAGGCCCTGCGTGACCGCAAGACCGTGATCATCAACCTCACGATGATGGAGCCCGATCAGGCTCAGCGTGCCGTCGACTTCGTGGCTGGCGGCACGTACGCCATCGATGGCCACCAGGAACGGGTCGGCGAAAGCATTTTTCTGTTTGCCCCCAGCTGTGTCACCGTCACCACGGCCTCCGGCGAAGAGCCGTCATCGCCCACGATCGTGACCTCCAAGGATCTGGGCGCCGATTCGGTGGCCGCCCCCAGCCCTGCCTGGGGCCGAACCGATCTCGGTGCCGGTCTGGGCTGATCCTGGTGTGATCGGTCCTGATGACACGGGTCTGGGCGTGATTGGTCTGGGTGTGATTGGTCTGGGCCGCATGGCCAGGGCACTGCTGGTGCCGCTGCTTGAGCAGGGCGCCGTGCCTGCGGGGCGGGTCCAGGCCGTGGTGGCCAGCGACGCCAGTGCCGAGCGCCGGCGGGCGGAGCTGGGGGTGGCCGTCGGTACCGATCCGGCGGCTGCCTGGGCAGAAGCGGTGGTGTTGCTGGCCGTCAAGCCCCAGCAGTTGCGCCAGGTTGCTGCGGCTGCCCCGTCCTTCGCGGCGGGTCAGGCCCCGCTGCTGATTTCGGTTCTCGCCGGGGTGACCCTGCGGCAGCTGGAGCAGGCCTTTCCCCACTGCCAGGTGGTTCGGGCCGTGCCCAACACGCCCTGTCTGGTGCGCGCCGGCATCACGGGTTTGGCCTGGGGTGCGGCGGTGCAGACGGGGCAGCGTGACCTGGTGCGCGGCTGGTTCGAGTCGGTGGGGCTGGTGTTCGAGCTGCCGGAGAGCCAGCTCGATGGCTTCCTCGCCCTGGCCTCCTCCGGGCCGGCGCTGGCGGCGGTGGTGATCGAAGCGCTGGCGGATGGCGGCGTGGCCGCCGGCCTGCCCCGCGCCCTGTCCCTGCAGCTCGCCGGCGGGATGATGGCGGGCTCGGTGGCGCTGCTGCAACAGCAGGAGCTGCACCCCGGCCAGCTCAAGGACATGGTGGCCAGCCCAGCTGGCACCACGGTCGCGGCCCTCAGGCGCCTGGAGCAGGGCGGTGTGCGTTCAGCCCTGATCGAGGCGGTGCTGGCGGCCGCCGAACGCAGCCGGGATCTGGCTGAAGGCTGAGTTGTCGGGCTGAATCGGCCAGGCTGGCTCCGCTGACGCTTGCTCAGTTGGCGCCGGATTTGTTGCCCAGCTTCGGTTCGGTGCCGGCGATCAGGCGCCCGAGGTTGGCGCGGTGTCGCCACACCACCAACACGGTGGTGAGCACGGCCAGGGCCAGATAGGCCGGCCTCAGGCCGGTACCGGAGCCCATGAAGCTGCCCTGCATCAACAGCGGCAGGCTCAGGGCGGCCACCACGCTCGAGAGCGAGACGATCCGGCTGACCACCAGGGTGGCCAGAAACAGGCCGAAGCAGGCCAGGCCCACGGCCGGCACCAGACCGAGCAACAGGCCCAGGCCGGTGGCCACGGCCTTGCCCCCCTTGCCCCCCAGCCAGATCGGCCAGATGTGGCCGGCCAGGGCGGCCAGCCCGGCGGCGACCACCCACCAGTCGCTGCTGGCGGTGATCACGAGTGGCTGGAGCAGGGCCTTGGCGAGCAGTACCGCGGCGCTGCCCTTGAGCACATCGAGCAGGAACACGACCAGGGCCGGGCCCTTGCCCATCTGGCGGAGCACGTTGGTGGCGCCTGTGGAGCCCGAACCCAGTTCGCGCAGATCGATTCCCGCCCACCAGCGACCAGCCAGCCAGCCGAACGGGATCGAGCCGAGCAGGTATCCCGTCAGCATCACCACAAGGGGCAGAAGGGCGTTCATGGGCGGGTCCGGGGTTGCAGGCGGGCTGGCGCGGGGCTCAGAGCTGGTCCTCCTCGAGGGCCAATTCGTTGGGGGTGGCGGCGAAAGCGAGCCAGAGCGGGAACTGCAGGATCGGGATATCGACCACCTGCTCGGAGGCATCGATCACGATGAACGGCAACTCGCCCCGTTCCTCGAGCCGGTCGGCCCGCTCGATCAGGGCATCGGGCCGCTCGAACAGCACGATGCCGCTGTTCGGGCCGAAGTCTTCCCGTCCCAGACCCAGGCAGTCCTGCAGGCCGCGGCGCCACTCGCCAAGGCGTTCGGGTTGGCCGGCCAGCACCAGGGTCTGAAAACGCTCCCCGTAGAGCTCACCGAGGATGGCAACGGCGGCAGCCACCACCAGGGCGTTGCAGTTGCGGCTGCCGCTGCTGGCCTGGGCGCCGCGGCCGCCCTGCTGCAGGAACCAGTCTTCCAGCAGGGCCGTGGCGGAGGGCTCGATGCTGCGGCGCAGCTTCCAGGGATCGGCGTAGAAGTCAGGCTGGCCTTGAAAGCGCCGGAGCTGTTCGCTGATCAGCGCCTCGTCCTGGCTGAACAGACCCACCCCTGGCCCCACCGCCGCAGCGGCTTCGGGCGGGGCCGCCGTTGCCGCCGTTTGATCGAGGGGAGAAGGTTGCAGCTGCGGCGGCGGCAGCGCCAGATCAATCTGCTCCGCCTGGCTGGCCAGATCCTGCAGGGCGACCACCAGATAGTCCTGAAAGCCCTTCAGGCGCCTGGCAATGGCATCGGACTGCCCGGCGACCGTGCCCAGCAGGTCCTTGGCCAGCAGATCGCGGCGGGCCTCAAGCCCTTCGATCTCCGCCAGCAGCGCCTGGCGTTGCCCGCTCAGCTCGGTCAGGGCCAGTTCCTGCCAGGGGGCGACGGATTCGGCAGGCGCTTCAGCTGGCGCGCTGGCTGCCGGATCTGGTGAGGTGGACGGATCGGTCATTTCGGAGCGCTGACGTGCAGGTCGAGCTGCTGGCGCAAAGCGGTGGCATCAAACAACACCGGCAGCAGGTGGATGCTGCGCTGTTCACGGAAATAAAACAGCACGGGTAGCGGCGACCACCACACGGCCCAGCCCAGCCATTCGTCGTAGGGGAAGCGGCGCAACAGGGTCTGGCGCCGCCAGACCAGCAGGGCATCGGGGCTGAACTGCAGTCGCAGCAGGGCGGTCTGCAGCAGCAGCAGCAGGCCGAACAGACCGAGCCCACCGGCCAGCCAGAGCGCCCCGCTCCAGCGCGGCAGCAACAACAGGCTGGCCAGGCCGAGCAGCACCAACCCCAGAGGAACCCAGGGGCGGGGCGTGAGAATCACCCCTGGGGTGTCAGCGGGCGTAGGGCTGGGGGCGGAGCTGGGGCTGGGGGGAGTGGTCATTGCCTGGAATCATCGCTTCCATGCTGGGCTTCCGGACGCTCAGTCGCCGAACAGCAGCTTGGTGAGCAGCACGTCCATCAGGCTGACAGTGACCAGGATCATCACCACGGCGCCGGTGGTGCTGGTGCCCACCTCCTTCGGGCCGCCCTTGGTGGTGAGGCCCCAACCGCAGGCAATCACGGCGATCTGCAGGCCGAACACCACCGCCTTGACCAGCATCGAGGGCAGGTCACTGGGCTCCATCCAGGTGCGCACCGAGTTCCAGAACACGTTCGGCGGGATCGAGAACAGGAAGGTGCTGCTCACCTGCCCCGACCACACCCCGACCGCAAAAAAGAGCATGCATTGCACCGGCGCCATGATCACCAGGGCCAGCACCCGCGGCACCACCAGATAGGACACCGGATCGGTGCGCAGCATCGTGATGGCGTCGATCTGCTCGGTCACCTTCATGGTTCCGAGCTGGGCCGCATAGGCGGTGGCCACCTTGCCGGTGAGCAAGGTGGCGGTGAGCAGGGGCGCAATCTCCCGGGCCAGACCGAGCGAGAGGATTCCGCCCACGGCCATCCCGGCCCCCTGCTTCGTCAGCTCGGCCGCCACCTGGATGTTGAACACGGTGCCGGCCGCCAGGGCGGTGATCGCCACGATCAGGAAACTGCCGGGGCCGGCCTCCAGCATCTGCTCGGAGAGGTCGTTGAGGTTGATCTGGCCACGGGCGATCGCCGCGAGCGTCTGGCCGCCGATCAGGCAGCTGGCGCCGAGCCGGCTGAGCCACCGGGGAGTTCTCATCGGTTTGTCCTCATCGTGGTGCCCGCTGCAGATGCAGCCCCCGCTCCGGCCAGCGGCGCATCACCAGCAGCCCCAGCACCACCAGGGTGGCGGGGATTAGGCCCATGCACAACCGGATCGTCAGCAGGGCGCTCTCGGGCTGGAGCCATTGCAGGCTCGCCTCATAGCCGCTGAAGCTGAGCACATTGCCTAGGGCGAACACGGCCAGGCCGATGCCCAGTTTCTGGGTGATCACCATCCAGGCGGTGTAGAGCCCCGCCGGTTTGTCGGGGTCGGCATCGATCGCGTCGGGAAGCAGCGACCAGGGGATCAGGAAGGCGGTGGAGCCCCCCAGCCCCACCAGCACGATCGTCAGCACCAGCAGGCCGAGGCTGGCCATGTTGCTGAGTGAACCGAGCGGTCCGACGCTGGCATCAAGCGGAATCAGCACCATCGAAAGGCCGCAGCCGGCGATCCAGAGGCCGGCGCCCCAGCGCAGCGCATGCACCCGCCCGCGCCTGTAGGAAACCCGGCTCCAGACCTGCAGCCCGACCAAGGCGCTGAGCTGGAAGGGAATCAGGATCCAGACGCTCCAGCTCTTGGGTAGGCGCATCACCGCCTCGAAAAAGATCAGCGATACGGGTTGCATCAGCTGCAGGCCACACCAGAGCAGCAGGTAGAGGCCCAGAACCCGCAGGAATCGGCCATTGGCGCCAATGCGTCGCAACTGGCGGCCAATCGGCTCGGGATCGCCGGTGGGCCGCTGGCAATGGCCCGTGAACGGCGACAGACCCCAGGCGCAGCCGAGGGTTCCCAGGATGATCAGCAGGCCGGAGGCGAGGCCCATGGTGAAGAAGCCGGATGGCCCTCCGCGGACCAGCAGGGCGCCGAGCACGAGGCCGCTCAGTCCAGCGAGGATCGAGCCGGTGAAGCGCGCCGTGTTCAGCCGGGTGCGCAGGCTGGTGTCGACGGTGAGCTCGCTGGCGAGGGCGGAATAGGGCAGGTTCACGCAGGTGAACAGACCCTGGGAGAGCAGGGCGATCACCACGAAGTAGGCGAACTTCTGCCAGATCCCACCCGGAGGAACCCACCAGTTGGCGGCCATCGCCACTCCCATTGGCACGGCACTCCAGGCAATCCAGGGCAGCCGCGGACCCCAGCGGCTCTTGGTGTGGTCGCTGAGCCAGCCCACGAAGGGATCGTTGATGCCGTCCCAGACCTTGATCACCATCAGCACCAGCCCGGCCATCCAGGCCGGCAGACCGGCAGACCGGCAACTCCGGTGTAAAAAACGAACAGATAGAAGCCCAGCTGGGTGGCGGCCATGCCGGTGCCGGTATCACCCAGCCCGTAGGCCCAGAGCAGGCGGCGTTGCTCGGCCCTGGAGGCATCGGCCGCATCGGCAATGGCCGGGGTTCCAGCAGAGGGCACCGGCACTGGGATGGGGCTCAATCTGGGGCACTCCGACGCAGGCCATAATGCTGCAGTGATCGAAACCTGGCGTGGCTGCGGCGTCAACGATCACAGCATCAGTACATCTGTGCTGCTGCGGGCGTAGTTTAGTGGTAAAACCTCAGCCTTCCAAGCTGATGATGCGGGTTCGATTCCCGCCGCCCGCTTACCTTTCACAATCCGTCTTCTCCTGCGAAAGCCTGTGCCGGAATTGGCCTTACTGGCCGATGCCGAGACGGCTCAATTTGTGAAATTTTCAAGGGTGTCGAGACCCTTCTGCAACAGCTTTTCGGATTGATCAATGATCCGCCGCTGGCCGCTTCGATACTCGCAGGAGCGGGTCACGAAGGTAATGCTGCGGGTGTTGGGGTGATAGCCCACCGAGCGCAGTTTGCAGAAAAACCGTCCTGGCTTGCCGGGTTCTTTGCGCAGCACCTCGCCTGCCAGGCAGCTGTAGCCACCGTTGCCCTCCTTGGCGCAGAGCGAGAGGTTGCGAAAGAACAGATCATTGCCCTGCAGCTTCTGCCAGTTGTTGGCATAGCCGGCAAATGACACCGGGTCATAGCTGAAGGGGCCGGCATGGGCGGCTGGGAGGGCCACAGCAAATCCAAGCAGCGGCAGCATCAGCTTTGCCGTCGATCGCAAGCGTATGAAACGGCAGTGAACAGGGAACAAGTTTATCTCCGATATGACAACAGACAGGCTTGATCGAGGGGAGCGGTGGTGCCGATGATCCCGGTGTGCCTCGACCGCTCAGCTCATGCCTGCTGCATTTTAGCGAATAAATTCAAGGCGCTCCGTCGGCTGGCAGCACCTGGTGATAACCGCCGGCCGTGCACACCTGCAGGGGCGTTGCGAACAGGGCGCTGAGGGGTCCGTCCTGCAACAGCTCGCTGATGGGGCCATCGCCCTGCACGGCCCCTTGCTGCAACAGCACGCAGCGCCGGATCTCGGGGATGATCGCCTCGAATTGGTGGGTCACCAGCAGCAGGGTTGTGCCGGAGCGGGCCAGGCCGCGCAGGTTCGCCAGCAGCTGGAAGCGGGCCTGGATATCGAGGCCGTTGGTGGGCTCATCGAGCACCAGCACCTCTGGATCGTGAACCAGGGCCCGGGCCAGCAGCAGCCGGCGCCGTTGGCCGTCCGAGAGCTGGCGGTAGGGGCGCTCGGCCAGATCCGCCAGCCCGAGGCGGGCCATCAGCTCCCTCACCCGCTGCCTCTGGGCCACCGTGGGCTTCTGGCTCGGGCCGATGCCCACCGAGCCGAAGAACCCCGAGAGCACCACGTCGCTGGCGGCCACCCCGCCCCGATAGCCGGCCTGCAGATCCTGGGAGACGAGCCCGATCCGGGCCCGCAGCTCCCAGAGATTCGCCGTTTCATGGCCGAAGAGGCGCAGCCAGGATCCCGGCTTGACCACCGGGTAGATCTCGCGGCTGAGCAGCTTGATCAGGGCACTCTTGCCAGACCCGTTCGGGCCGAGGATCACGGTGTGCTCGCCCTGGTGCAGCCGCAGGCTGAGGTTGGTGAAAACCAGGCGGGGACCCAGGTAGGCGTCCACGGCCTGGAGGTCGAGATAGGGGGGTGGGCTGGCTGCCGGCTTAGGGGCCATGGCCGGGGGGCTTGGGCTTCGAGCTTATGGGGCTGCTCTGAACCCCCTCCTCTGAAACGCTTCCTCAGCCGGCTGCGCTCCCGGCCTCTTTCAGCCTGGCTGGCTTCTGCAGGAGCTCCGGGGCCACCATCAGCATCAGGCTGCGGCTTTCCAGCGGGGCCCCGCTGGGGGTCCAGAGCTCTGGATGGAGGGGGAGGTCCTGGCCGCTGGGCAGGGCGGTGTCGATCACGCGCAACCAGCCCTCGCTGGGTTTGGGCAGGTCGAAGTGGATCGCCTTGCTGTAGGCGTTCAGGCCGCACCAGAGCAAGGGGCCGCCCTCGGCGCTGTGCAGGCTCCAGGCCAGGGTGTGCGACCAGCTGCCCCAGTCGGGGCGTTCCACTTCCACGCCGTGCCACTCGCGCCAGAGGGTTGTGGAGGCTGTGGGTCGGCCCGGCTTGCCTTGCACATGGGGCAGCTTGGGGTTGAGCAGGCCGGCGAGTTTGCGGCGCAACACCAGCAGCCGTTGCACGAACTGACGCAGGGCCAGATCGCCGGTATCGGGCTGCCAGTGCATCCAGCCGAGGGGATTGTTCTGGCACCAGGTGTTGTTGTTGCCCCCCTGGCTGCGGCGCACCTCGTCGCCCATCAGCAGCATCGGCACCCCCGGGGCGAGCAGCAGGGTGGCCAGGAGATTGCGCTGCTGGCGGTTGCGCAGGGCGGTGATGGCGTGATCGTTGCAGGGCCCTTCCACCCCGTGGTTCCAGCTGTTGTTGTGGTTGTCGCCGTCGCGGTTGTCCTCGCCGTTGGCCAGGTTGTGTTTGCCGTTGTAGCTGACCAGATCGGCCAGGGTGAAGCCGTCGTGGGCTGTGATGAAGGTGATCGCCCGCCCCTCGGCCGCCGGGCGGCCGCCGTAGAGATCGGGGCTGCCGCTCAGCCGCTCGGCCATCAGCCAGCTGCAGTCGTCGTCCCCTTTCCAGAAGCGACGCAGATCGTCGCGGAAGCGGCCGTTCCAGGTGCCCATGCGCTTGGCCGGGAAATCGCTGAGCCGGTAAAGACCGCCGCAGTCCCAGGGTTCACTCACCAGCTTCAGGTCGCTCAGCTCCGGATCGGCTTCGATCTCCTCGAACAGGGGTGGCTGATCGAGCGGCAGCATGTTTTCGCCGCGGGAGAGGGCGATGCCCAGATCGAAGCGGAAGCCGTCGATGCCCAGCTCCAGGGCCCAGCAGCGCATCGACTCGATGATCAGGCGCCGCACCAGCGGTCGGTTGGCCGCGATCGTGTTGCCACAACCGGTGACGTCCTGGTACTCGCACGACTCGTTCTGCTGGTAATAGAGGGCGTCGGCAAAGCCACGCCAGCTGAGGGTCGGACCGTTCTGGTTGCCTTCGCTGGTGTGGTTGTAGACCACATCAAGCAGCACTTCAAGGCCCGCCTGGTGGCAGGCGGTGACCAGGGCGCGCACCTGCTGGCGGGCTTCGAGGGGATCGTTCCCCACCAGATAGCCCTGGTGGGGAGCCATCCAGCTCAGGGGGCTGTAGCCCCAGTAGTTCTGGCGGCCGGTGGGCGCATCCTGGGGATCGAAGGCCATCACCGGCAACAGCTCCAGGGTGGTCACCCCGAGGCTGCGCAGATAGGGCAGGGTGTCGATCAGGCCCAGCAGGGTGCCCTGGCGCTCCGCCGGGGTGGGGCTGCCCGCCCCATGGCTGAAGCCGCCCACATGCAGCTCATAGATCACGCTGCGTTGCCAGCTATGGCGCGGCCGGGGGGCGGCATCGAAGTCGAAGCGGTCCCGTTCGGTCACCACCCCCTTCAGGCAGCGGCCGGTATTGAGCACCGTGCCGCTGGCGGCCCCGCGGTCGTAGACGTTCCAGCCATCGATCGCCCGGGCGCAGGGGTCGAGCAGCACCTTGGCCGGATTGAACCCGTGCAGCCCCGGCAGCCGGGGACCGAACACCCGGTAGCCGTAGCGGCAACCGATCCCCAGCCCTTCAACTTCGCCATGCCAGTAGTCACCGGAGCGGTGGCGGCCATCGAGGGTGAGCACCCGGTAGGGCTCCGCCGCCGCACCATCGCGGAACAGCAGCAACTCCACCCGCGTGGCCCGCGGAGCCACCACCGAAAAGTTCACCCCCCGGGCCGTCAAGCTTGCTCCGAGGGGCCAGGGATGTCCGAGCTGGATCGCCGCCAAGGGCTCCGTTCTTGGGCGCGAACAAACTAGGAGGCTTTGCAACCGTTGCCTGGCCTGGATCTGGCGCGATCGCCGCCTGATCCAGGCCAGAATCGAGCCAATTTGGGCTGAATTGGGTCAAAACCGTTGCCGACAGGGCGATTTCAGTTGCTGGATCAGCCCTTCCCCCATACGATTAGCGCGCTCAACGTCCCGTTGGCTGCTCCACCCCATGGCGGGAGGGGATTTTCCGCTCCGCCCAGATCCCGCACCCGCACTCCCTGAAGGTTTCCCTATCCGATGAACAAAGCTGATCTCGTCAATCTCGTCGCAGCCCGCACCGAACTCACCAAGACCGACGTCTCCAATGTGGTTGACGCCGCCATCTCCACGATCATCGATTCGGTGGTGGAAGGCAAAAAGGTGTCAATCCTCGGTTTCGGCTCTTTCGAGGCCCGCGAGCGCTCGGCCCGTCAGGGCCTGAACCCAAAGACCGGTGAGAAAATCGCCATTCCGGCCAAGCGCGTGCCCGCCTTCATCGCCGGCAAGCAGTTCAAGGACCAGGTTCAGGGCTGAATCGGGCCGATCCCTTCTGCCGGCGCCAGCACGCCAGGTTTGCAAGCCGCGCTTGAGCAGCAGCTCGAGCGCGGCGGCTGCCTGCGGCAAAGCCACCACCGCGGGCGCTTCGCCCCTTCCCCCAGCGGCGATCTTCACCTCGGCAATCTGCGCACGGCCCTGCTCAGCTGGTTGCAGACCAGGCTGAGGGGTGGCGAGTGGTTGCTGCGCTTCGACGATCTCGATACGCCCCGCAACCGCAGCGGTGCCTGCGAATCCATCGAGGCCGACCTGCGCTGGTTGGGCCTCCACTGGGACGGCCCGGCGTTCTTTCAAAGTGAGCGCCGGCCGCTCTACGACGCGGCACTCGTCAGGTTGCGCTCCTCAGGCCAGCTCTATCCCTGCCATTGCAGCCGCCGGATGCTCGCCGATCTTTCCGCCCCCCACGGTGGATGGTCGCCCTATCCCGGCCTCTGCCGCGCAGTTCCTGCCGCTTGGGGCGCCAGGGCTGGCCGCCAGCCCAGCTGGCGCTTGCGGCTGGCGCCAGGGCGGCTGCATTGGCCTGAGCTGGTTGGACCTGAGGCTGGGCTGGATGGCCCCACGGCCGTCGGTGACGTGGTGCTGCGCCGAGCCGATGGCTTTGTGGCCTATCACCTGGCCACAGCAGTGGATGAGCTGACCCTGGGCCTCAGCACGGTGCTGCGTGGTGCCGACCTCTGGCACTCCACCGCCCCGCAGGTGGCTGTGATGGCCTGCCTGGAGCGGCGCCCCCCTGACTACTGGCATGTGCCGCTCTGGTGCGGGCCTGGAGGCGAACGGCTGGCCAAGCGATCTGCAGCCGAAGGGCTGGCTGGGTTGCGCGCTCAGGGACTGGATGGACCGGCGGTGATCGGTCAGTTGGCGGCGAGTCTGCAGCTGGTTCCAGTCGGCAGCCGCCTCAGTGCCGGGGAGCTCTGCGCGCATCTCAGCCTGCCCGTGCTGCGGGAGCGTCTACGCCAGCCTCTGGAAAGCCGAGTTCCGTGAAAACGAACGCCAGATAAAGGAACGCTCAAGAAACGAACGCTTAAGAAAGGAATTCTTAAGGAATGAAGCAGGATCGGTCCTCCCTGTGAGGGGCAGGAAGGGCAGACTGAATCCATGCAGATGGTGTTCGTTTCATGACCTCCCTTCCCCCCTCCGGCCCAGGGCCCGGTGACTCCTTGGCGAATGTCCCACTGCCGCGGTGCCCGCACTGCGGCGGTAGTGGGGTGCTGCGGATGAGTGAGCAGCGCTTTCGCACCTGCCTTGACTGCCTCGGCCAGGGCCATGAACCGCGCTTCGAGCCCCAGCCGAGGCTCCAGGATGCGATCCAGCCGGACGTGATCCAGCCCTGGAGCCAGGAGATCAACGCTGGGGCCGTTTCTTCTGGCTCCAGATGAAGAAGGTGGCGGTTCCAACCACCACGGCTAAGGGCGCAGCCGTGAGCAGCAGCAGGATGACGGCGGTCCAGTCGGTGTACATCGCGGCGAGAAGAGCACGTCGCCATCATCTCGTTCCGCCGGTCAGCGCCTAAACCATGACAACCGCCCATCACCAAGGCCCCTGGCAAGCCGCCACCGCCACCGCCACTGCCACTGCCACTGCCACGGCCATCGCCACTTCCAATGCCGCCTCCATCGCAATGGCAGCACTTCTGCTGTTAGTGGGTTCTCAGGCTCCTGGGCGAGCGGCGCCCTTGTTGGCTGATATCCGCTTCGATAACTGCCGCCCGGCCGCCGGGGGCGGAATCACCTGTGACACCCAGCCGGAAGGCAACACCCTGCTCAATGACGAAGCGGCCCGCTACGGACTGTTCGATGACGCCAGCCCCGGCTGGAGTGAATTCGAGCCATACCAGGCCGATGATCAGATGTTCGGAAATTAGGGGTTTGGGGCAAGGGGTCCGGGCTCGTTGGTGAGGACCAGCCTCTAGCGTCAGGGTCTGGTGCAAGGCCTGTTCTGTACTCCGTTCTTACCCGTTTCCTTTACGTCCTGGGACCGGTGTTCATCGTGGCCGCCCATCTGGGCTGCCTGCTGCTGCTGGCCACAGGCCTCGGGCTCGGCGCGATCGCCTGGGCTGTGGCGCTCTATCTGCTGCGGATGCTCGCCACAACGGCGATCTATCACCGCCTGATCACCCATCGCAGCTACCAGGCCCCCAACGTGGTGCTCTGGCTTGGGGCGTTGGTGGGGGCTTCGGCAGGACAGATGGGCCCGAGCTGGTGGAAAGCCCACCACCTCAGCCACCACCGCTATGTCGACACGGACCGGGATCCCCACAGCCCCCTGGCACCCCTCAGGGGCTGGGCAGGCTTTTGGCGTTCCCAGGTCGGCTGGCTGCTGCGGCCTTCCTTTTTCCCCGAGCGGCTTCCCCCGGACGTGGAGGCTGATCCGGTGCTGCGTCTGATCGATCGCCTGCATGTCCTGCCGGCCCTGGCCCTGGGCTGGCTGTCGTTCGCCCTGGGCGGCTTGCCCTGGCTGGCGGCCTATTGCCTCAGCACCACGTTGCTGTTCCATGGCGTGGCGACCGTGAATTCAGTGGCCCACTTAGCGGGCGACCAGCCGTTTCGCACCGATGACCACAGCCGCAACAACGGCTTAGTGGCGCTGCTGACCCTCGGCGAGGGTTGGCACAATCTGCACCACGCCTTCCAGTCATCGGCGCGGCAGGGGTTCACGCTGCAGGCGGGCCAGGTGCGCGTCCTGCCGGATCCCACCTACGTCTTCATCCGTTTCTTGGAACGCTGCGGTCTGGCGTCTCGCCTGATTGTTCCAAGCCAAGGTGATCTCTTGGATCGGGCGCGTTCAGCAGTTTCTTCCACTGGCCAAGCAGGCCGGCTGGAATCGGGCGAGGCCGGTAATCGTCGGCAGCGGCGGGTCCATGGCGCAGCACGGCATTGACCAGGGTGGCCGAGTAGCGCCCCTGGTTGATTGCCCCGTGCGGCACCCCGGGGGGAATGCGCACCATCACCGGGTCGTCTTCCCGCATGGTGATCCGCTCGAAGCGGCCGTTGTGGAGCACGACCAGGTCAAGGGAGCCGCGCAACAGGATCAGCTGATCGGTCTGGTGGCGATGGCAGAACAGCTCCCAGGGCTGCTGCGGTGCCAGCTCGGCAATCAGGGTCTGGTCGCTGGATTGAGCTTCGCAGAAGGTGGTGCGGCCGGTGCAGCTGCGCTCCAGCTGTACGACCTCGACGGGTGGCGACAGGGCCATCGATGGGTGGATGCGTTAGTGCGTCAATCTTGGTTACAAAAAGTTGCGCCTAATGAATTGTTTGCCACCGAACCATTCGGATGTGAGGGAACCCTGGCTTCTGCTGCTGCCTGGCCGGGCTGGAGCTGGTCAACGGGCCGTGCTGGACTCGAACCAGCGACCGTGCGATTAGAAGTCGCATGCTCTATCCAACTGAGCTAACGGCCCACCCGGGCAGCCTAAGGTGAGCGGCTGCGCAACCCTCTCCAGTTCCATGGCGGCCAACCGGCTCAGTGACGAGCAGAAACAGGACTTGGCGGAGCGCTATCAGCGGGGCGAGGGCTCCCAGGCGCTGGCCGCGGCCTTCGGTTGCAGCGCCAACACGGTGACGCGCCTGGTCAAGGCGGCCCTGGGTGAAGAGGTCTACGGCCAGCTCAAGCGGCAACGGGGCAAGGCCAATGCTTCTGCGCCGGCGGGCGCGGAGCCTGCCGCTGCTGGCGTTGCTGTTGCTGTTGCTGTCGAAGCTGCTGGCGTTGAAGAAGCTGAAGAAGCGGCTGGCGCTGAAAAAGCTCAAGAGGACGACGACGAGGACACCGGGCCGGGTGTGCTGGCGATCGACGATGCCGATGATTTCGGTGAGGACGACGACAGCGACGACGACGAGGGCACCGATGGCGGCGATGGATTCGGGCGGGACCGGGAAGGCAATCTGTTTGTTGCCGTCCCCGTGGGCGTTGCCCTGGAGGATCGCCCGGCGGCGGCCTGCCAGCCCCTGGAGACCGCGCCGCTGCCTGAATGCCTTTACATGCTCGTCGACAAGACGGTGGAGCTGCAGGCCCGCCCCCTCAGCGATTTTCCTGAGCTGGGCCGGCTGCCCGATGGGGAAGAACAACGCCAGGCGCTGCTGGTGTTCGCCAATCCGCGCCAGGCCAAACGCCACTGTGGCCGCACCCAGCGGGTGATCAAGCTTCCTGACAGCCAGGTGTTGCGCCGCACCGCCCCCTACCTGCTGGTTCAGGGCATCACCCGGCTCGTGCTCGAAGGCGCCGTCTATTCCCTGCCAGGATCCTGATCAGCCTGTCTGATCACGGATCACGCCTGGGCATCACCAGGGCGGTGGCGCTGCCGCCGCTGATCACGCCCACCACCAGGGCAACGCCCACCAAAAAGCCGGTGGGCAGCGGCACGGTCTGGCCAAAGCCGAGCTGAAGCACCGCCCGGTCGTTGAGGTTCTGCGAGCCCAGGCAAAGGATCAGCAGCAGCAACAGGCCGCCACCGAGGCTGGAGAGCAGCAGGCGCAGACGCAGCATCACGGGTGGACGCGAAGTTGAATAACGCCATTCTGGCGGCTGGCGAGCGGGCAGCGGCGCCTATCCGGGCGGTGGCTGGTGAAGCAGGGCGTAGATCCGGCGGCGGGAGATGCCTGTTTCGGCGGCGAGCTGACGGGCGGCATCACGGCCACTGAGGCCCGCTGCCAGGTGCCGCGACAGTTCCGCCCTGAGCACTTCCTCGCTCCACTCGGGAGCTTCGGGGGCCGGGGCGCCGCCGAGCACCAGGGTGCATTCGCCGCGGGGGGGAACCTGGCGGAAGTGGGCCAGGGCCGCCTCCACCGTCGGCCCCACCTGCTGTTCGTGCCGTTTGGTGAGCTCCCGGGCCACCTGCAGCGGTCGATTGCCGAGCAGATCGAGCAGATCTTCCAGCAGTTCGACCAACCGGTGCGGCGCTTCGAACAGCACCAGCGTGCGGCGCTCAGCGACCAGCTCCTGCAGCGCCTGGCGGCGCAGGCGGGAGCGGGGGGGCAGGAAGCCTTCAAAGCAGAAACGCCCCGTCGGCAGGCCGCTGCTCACCAGAGCCGTGGTGACGGCGCAAGGACCAGGAATGCAGATCACCGGCTGCCCGGCGGCGCGCACGGAGGCCACCAGCAGCTCGCCGGGATCGGAGATGCCCGGCAGGCCGGCGTCACTGATCAGCGCCAGGCTTTCGCCGGCCTGCAGGGCCGCGAGCAGCTCGGGGGTGCGGCTGTGCTGGTTGTGCTGGTGAAAGCTGAGCAGGCGGCCCCGAATGGCAAAACCCGCCAACAGCTGACCGCTGTGGCGGGTGTCTTCGCAGGCGATGCGATCAACCCCCCCGAGCACCTGCTGGGCCCGGGGCGAGAGATCACCCCGGTTGCCGATCGGTGTGCCCACCAGGTAAAGCACCCCGGCGGCGGGTTCCCCCGGGGGCTGCGGCCCACCGGGCTGCTCACCTGGATCAGGGGGATCTCCTGAGCGATCCAGCGGGTCCCGATCGATCTCAGACCGCCACGGGTTCCTGGGAGACACCGCGCAGGGTGAGGTTGATGCGGCCGCGGTTGTCGATCTCGCGCACCCGCACCGTGACCGGATCGCCCACCTTGATCACGTCTTCAACCTTCTCGACCCGGGCCTCGGAGAGCTGGGAGATGTGGATCATCCCCTCCTTGCCGGGCAGGATCTCCACGAAGGCGCCGATCGGGATCACCCGGGTGACCGTGCCGCTGAACTGTTCGCCTTCGCTGATCCGGCGGGTAAGGCCTTCGATGATCCGCTGGGCTTCCTCGGCGGCGGCGCCGTCGTGGCTGGCGATCGTGACTATGCCGCCATCCTCGATGTCGATCTTGGTGTTGGTGCGCTCGGTGATGCCCTTGATCGTTCGCCCACCGGGGCCGATCACCGTGCCGATCAACTCGGGATCGATGCGGAAGCTGAGCAGACGCGGGGCGTGGGGGGAGAGGATCTCGCGGGGCTTCTCGATCGCCTCGAGCATTTTCTCGAGGATGTGCAGCCGGGCCGGGCGGGCCTGGTTGACGGCTTCGGCGATGGTCTTCACCGCCAGGCCGGAGATCTTCATGTCCATCTGCAGGGCGGTGATGCCCTTCTCGG
>JABMPN010000066.1 GCA_013203655.1 Cyanobacteria bacterium bin.51 | reverse complement strand
GCGGGTGTAATTCAGTGGTAGAATGTCAGCTTCCCAAGCTGAACGTCGCCGGTTCGAGTCCGGTCACCCGCTTGTTACGAATGGATCAAAGCTTTTGCAGAGAACAGGTAAAAGCATAGCCAAGAGTTAATCAATGCATTTAGCAATGCATTGGGCGAAAAATCGCAAGGGCAAGCCCTTGCGCCGGGCCTGGACGGGACGAAACGAAAACGGGTCTGAACTCTTGATTCTGGGTTGAGTGGATGACGGCTGGCTGACTGGATCAAGGACGGGGCTTGATCAATTGCAGCACCTGTGGGCCCAAACCGCTGACGCGCCTTTCGCAATCAAGAATCTTGAGGATTCCACGGCCCGCCTTGCCCAGGTCACCTTGGGCAGCAGCCTGCTGGGCTTCGGCTTCCAATCCTTCAAGCTCAAGCAGCAGGGCCGCCCGCTGACCTTTCTGCTGGAGGCCGACATTGCGCAGAGAATCTTTCAGATGAACAGCGTTCGTTTGCGTCAAAACAGGCGTATTCCTAGGCGAATTCCTCGATGAATTGTCCTTCAAACTGGAGCGGGGCTTGGTTAAAAGTTGAAAAGGAACCACGAGAAAATCGATTCTGATTACCAAACCACCTCAGATTACATCGCAGCGTTATCAAGTGCCTGGCTCTTCCCCTTCTCCGCCGAGATCTGCAATCATGGAGCGGAGCTGATCAGCCCTCGAAAACTCCCCTCTGGCCATGGCGACAGCAAGGGAGAATTCAAGTTTTTCAAGCTGATGTCCTCCCTCAACGAACACCGAAGCGGGCTGACGGGTTGACCCTGACTTGTGCTGCTCTGCGCTGAGGGGACGGGGCAGGGGGCAGGCCGGAAAAGATGGCGTCATGGTTGCATTTCTTTTCATTTTGACATCCTGGGCCGTGTAATGCGATAGCGCTGCCTGCTTAAGCGGCGTTGGCAAAGCCTTCCGGTTTCTCGGAGGCCGCGGTCTGCGGCATCGAGAACGGTTCGGATCCCTGCATGGAGTCTTCAACTGAGTCCTGAATGGAAGAGCCGGAGGCCTCGGATGAGTCATCCAGGAGCATCCGGCAATCACGGAGCAGCCCCTCCACATTCGCCAGAGCAGCCAGTTCGCCGGGATCGCTTTCCTGGCGGTGATCCAAGGCCAGCTCCAGGGTCCCCAGCCGTTGTTCCAGCTTCACCAGCCGGTGGGAGAGGGCGCTCACCGTCTGGGCGAGGTCTTCGGCCGTGCGCGTGATCCGAAAGGAAACCGATTCAGGTGCCATCGAGGAGCGGCAGTAGAGCCGATGACAACACAAAAACTCGCCGGACTCAAGTCAGCGTCCAGACTGCGAAAGCTCTGATCGACCACCCGGGCATGGCCCTGACAAGTTCTTTGCTGCCCTATTTGTTCTGCGGCCTGGTGGGTGGGCTTTTGGCACTGCGCACGGGGATTCCAGCGGCCCCCCTGGCGGGGGCCCTGCTCGGGGCAGGCCTGGTCGGCATGAGTGGCCGCCTTGAGGCCGCCGAGTGGCCGATGGGAACGCGCACCCTGCTGGAAATCGGCATCGGCACGGTGATCGGTACCGGCCTGACCGGTTCGGCGCTGAGCGAACTTCGTCTGCTCTGGCGGCCGGCCATCTTGATCACCGTGACGCTGGTGGCGGCAGGACTGGTGGTCGGGCTCTGGTGCAGCCGGCTGCTCGGGGTCGATCCGGTGATCATGTTGCTTGGGGCCGCGCCGGGTGGGATCACCGGCATGAGCCTGGTGGGAGCGGAATTCGGGGTTGGGGCCGCAGTGGCCACCCTTCATATTGTGCGGCTGATCACCGTGCTGATCGTTCTGCCCCTGGCCGTGCGCTTGCTCGGTTCCGTCACAACCGGTCATCCGTCCAGTTGAGGATGGGCAATCCAGGCCCTCGACAGCAGGAAACGGACCGATACGTTGGGCTTTCAGCTCCTGGTTCTCCGATCCTCTCCATGTCTGCTACCCGCTCGCTCCGTCTCCCGTCGCTGCTGGGTCTTGGCGTCGTTCTGGCGCCGGTGCTGGCTGCCCTGATCGCGCCACTCCCGGTCCGCAGCCAGACGACGGCGGCGGTGGGCACCGACCCCTCCTCGAAAGGGGCGGAGGTGTACTGCTTCATGCGTCAGTCCGGCAACGACCACGAGGTCAGCTGGACGGCCGCCTACGCCCTGATCAAACGGCAGAGCGCCAGTCTGTTCAAGACATCGCCTCAGCACGGGGCGGTGATGATCACCGAGGCCGTGGTCAACAATCCCAGCGCCTTCCCCGATTGCGGCCGCTACCTGGGGGCTTTGTTCGGCTCCGAACGCGGGGCCTCCACCCCGGTCCAGAGCGCTCCGGCGGGCACCAGCTCCTTTGCAGAAGGCCCCATGGCCATACCCAGTGGTGGGACCACCAGGGATGATCGCTACAACTATTGAGATCCGTTCTGCGGTGATCCGTTCCCTGCGGCTTCTGGTGATTGCTCTGGTCGGCGCCTGCCTGGGGGCCTGCCGGACCTCTCCCCCGCCGCTCGATCCCAATCGCCTCAGCC
Source organism: Cyanobacteria bacterium bin.51 (assembly GCA_013203655.1). Classification (GTDB taxonomy): domain Bacteria; phylum Cyanobacteriota; class Cyanobacteriia; order PCC-6307; family Cyanobiaceae; genus Regnicoccus. The sequence goes on along the minus strand of JABMPN010000066.1, from coordinate 11,961 downwards.
GTGACGATTGCCTGAAGGACGTCAGGGTGGACGCGCTGGAGAAGGCGGTGCAGGCCTGTGATCAGGTGGTGGCGCAGTTTCCCCAGGATCCGCAGCCCCTGAACGACCGCTTCGTGCTCCACAGCCTCAACGAAGATCCCAAGGCAGCCTGCAGGGACATCGATCAAGCCGCCGCCCTGCTCGATAGCGGCGAGGCTGATGGGGATCCCCAGCTGGGCATTGATATTCGCGTGCGCCAGGAAAGCTGCCGCGAGCGGGCCCCGCTGCCGCAGTCGTTGCGTTGAGCCGGCTGATCAGGCCCAGCTCTACCAGCCATCGACCAGTTCCCGAACCATGGCCGGCAGGGCGCGCCGCCGCAGGCTGGTCTGCCGGCCTTCGAGCAACAGGGCAATGCGTTCGGCCTTGCTGGTGATCAGGCCATCGACCAGTTGATCGGCGACGCCAAGTTGGAGCCAGTGGCTGGTCAGTGGGCCGGCCATGCCGATGCGATGGCAACGGTCTTCGGCCTGCTCGGCGTCGCCTGGGGTCCAGGGACGCTCGATCAGGACCACGTGGGCCGCGCGGTGCAGGTTGAAACCGAGGCCGCCGCTGCCGAAGGTGGCCACCAGCAGGGAGGTTTCGCCGCACTGAAAGCGATTCACCTCTCCCTGGCGCTCGGCGGGCTTCAAGCGGCCGGTGATCAGGGCACCGCCCAAGTGCTGCTGCAACAGCTCGGCGGCGGCCACGAACGCCGTGAACACGACCACGGCCTCCTGGCGCCGCAACAACTCCGCCACCAGCTCCCGGGCCGCCGGCAATTTGTACTGGGCCCCGATCTGGCGCAGGGCGGTGAGCATGGCCAGTGATTCGGCGCCGTGGCGCACCTCGCCGCGGGCCGCCCGACGGCGGTAGTCGTTCACCTTGGCTTGCAGCAGGTGCTGGAATCCCCTGCCTTCCGTTGCGCTCAGATCCACCGCCTGAAACCGGCGCTGTTTGGGGGGGAGTTCCAGGCAGTCCTGCTTGCGGCGATGCAACAACAGGGGACGGGTCAGGGCCTGGAGTTCTTCGAGGCGTTCCGCACCGCTGGCCTGCCACTGACGCCGTTCGCCGATCTGACGCCAATGGCCCTGGCAGTAGCGCTGCTCAAAGGCCAGCCGATTCAGGCCAAGTGGATGGCCGATCGCCATCAACAAGGGGAACAGCTGGGCTGGACGGCCGTTCTTCATCGGCGTGCCGGTGAGCAGCCAGATGGCCCGCAGACGCGGGTGACGCGCCAGGCGCAACAGGGCCTGGGTGCGGGCGGCGGAGAGATTCTGGGCATAGTGCGCCTCATCCACCACCAGAACGGTCCCGGCTGGGGGCAGGGAGAGGGGAAGTCGGCCCCAGCTGATCAGCTCCAACTGCAGTCCGAGGGCGAGCGCTTCCTGGCGCCAGTGGGCATGCAGTCCGGCCGGGGCGATCACGGCGATGCGGCAGTCGGCCAGGCGGACCATCGCCCGGGCGGCGGCCAGGGCGGTGAGGGTTTTGCCCAGGCCCATCGGATGGGCCAGCAGGGCGCCGCGGCGGGCCAGCAACCAGCGGGCGGCCAGCCGCTGGTGGGCATACAGCCGGCGGCCATCGGGCAGGCAGCGTTCCAGATCGGCGGCGGCAACAAGCTTGCGGTGGGCCGGCAAGGGCGGCAAGGGCTGCTCCAGCCAGTCCATCCACTCGTCCAGTTCGGCGTCGATGCGAAACCGTCTCCCCAGCAGCTGGCGCAGGGCCAGCGAGGCCTCCAGGGGAAACTCCCAGCAGTGCCGACGGGCCCGCCACTCCCCCGGGGGCCTGACGGCGCGCAACTGGGCCTGGGTGACGGGATCAAAGGGAGAGATCACCTCGATCAATCCGGCCGCGCCGAGGGCAAGCCTGCAACAGCCCCCAGCGCTGGTGGCTGCCGCAACAGCGCTGGGGGCTGGGCTGACCGGAGCAGGAGGGGCGCCAGACAGAAACTAGCCTCGCAGCTCGGCTGGAATCTAAGCCAGCACTCCATCGGCCTAAGCGCATGGCAAGCCGTTAAAATGCAATGGTCGACACATTGACATCAGAGCTTTCCGGTGCAAACTGGCCCAAATTGAATCAAGGAGATGCACGCTAGAGATGCGGTCTTTCTTGAAGAACTCTGCCCCAAACTTAGGGTCAGACACTGGCGTCAATCTCTCCATAAATACACCCATCATCGTTGCATTTATTGTGGCGATCGCTCCGAATCCATTGATCACCTCATGCCCCGTTGTCACGGCGGTCTGAGTGTGACCGCCAATTGCGTGCCGGCCTGCCTGGCCTGCAACGGCCACAAGAGCGATGCCGATGCCTTCGATTGGTACCGGCAGCAACGCTTTTATGATCCCCGGCGCGCCATGGCGATCCGCGCCTGGATGGACGGTGATCTGCGGCTGGCTGTGCGACTGCTGCAGTGGGCCACCCCAGAGCTTGCTGCCGCGACCCAACAGGCCCCCACGGAGCAGGGCCCTGCAGGCTTGATCTGGCAGGCCGCCTGAACCGGCGCGGCCCTGGGTCACCAGACCCGGCAGGCCGCAGGGCTGTGGTGACGCAGGCAGATCTGGCCATCAACCCAGGGACGCTCCGGTGCGATCACCACGGCGGCCGCCATCAAAGCAAGAGCACAGACGGCGGGCATGGCCCGTTGCCAGGCCCGGCTTGATCGGCGGCGCTCGGCCCGTTTTTGGCCGATAGCGACGGACTTGCGGGCGCCGACCACGGAGCGGACCGGGTCGGGGGATAGGGAGCTGGATGTAGAGAAACAGGAGGCCGCCATCGGTCAACAGAACAGCACTAATACAGGTGTACTCATGCCATTGAGCGATGTCAAGGCCGAGGCCGCGAAAGTGCTGGTGATCGGCGGCGGCTACAGCGGTCTTCGTTTTGCTCGCGCCGCCGCCGCCCAGGGAATGGGTGTCACGCTCACCCGCCGCCAGAAGGCCGGGAACGATGCCTCCTCGGCCCTCCGCTGGCTGGTCTGCGATCCCGAACGTGGCCTGGTGCCCCCGTTGTCCGAGCTGGTAGGCACCACCGAGGTGTTGGTGACGGTTCCACCGGACCGGCAGGGGCGTGACCCCGTGTTCGCCAGCCTGGCGCCGCTCCTGGCCCAACTCCCGCTCCAATGGCTGGGCTATCTCTCCACCACTGGGGTCTACGGGGATCAGGCCGGCGGCTGGGTTGGTGAGGGCGCGACCCCAAGGCCGGGTCTGCCGCGCAGCCAGGCCCGGCTCGCCTGCGAGCAGCTCTGGCTGGGAAGCGGCCTGCCGGTGCAGGTGTTCCGGCTGCCGGCGATCTACGGCCCCGGTCGTACTCCTTTTCAAAAGCTGCGTGACGGCAGCAGCCGCATGATCCACAAACCCGGCCAGGTGTTCAGCCGCATCCACGTCGATGACATCGCCTCCAGCCTGTTGTTCTGCCGCCAATTACCGGCAGCCCAGCGCCCGGAGTTGCTGAACCTGGCCGATGACGAACCCTGTCCATCGAGCCAGACCCTGGGCTATGCCGCCCACCTGCTGGGCTGCAAGCTGCCAGCGGTGGAGTCCTTCGACCGGCTGGCCGGCGAGCTCAGCCCGATGGCCCTGAGTTTCTGGGCCGAAAATCGCCGCGTCAGCAACCGCCGGCTGTGCCGTGAGCTGGGCTACCAGCTGCGCTACCCGAGCTACCGCCAGGGCTACCGCGCCTGTCTTGCCGAGGAGCTCAGCGGTGTCAGTACGCCAAAATGACGGGGATGCTCATCGGCCGGCAGGAGTGGCCTGGCCGTTGTTGTCCATGGGCGGGCAGGCCGCAGCGGCTTCAGGTTGAAGAGTGTTCAGGCTCGGCAGATTGGTATCCGCCAGGAAACGGCACCAGTCGATCGCCACCCAGCCCCGTCGCAGCCCCGTACTCAGGCCGAAGACCATCGAACCAATCAGCAGCCAACGGATCATGAGCGAGTCGATCCCCAAACTCCAGGGTAGGCAGCGGCGCATCGCCCTCTCCCTCGGGGATCCCGCCGGCATCGGCGCCGAGGTGACCCTCAAGGCACTCGCCGAGCTGGAGGGCCGGGGCATCGAGGTGGTTCTGGTGGGTTGCCGCCGCTGGTTGGAGCACAGCCATGCGTCCTTGCAGGGGGTCAGCCCGGTGCCCCTGGCCGATCCCGCCAACTACCCGATCCTCGATCTGCCCCTGGGCGAGGGTCTGCCACCCGGCTGCGGCAGTGCGGCCAGCGGCCGGGCCAGCTTCGCCTGGCTGACGGCAGCAGCCCAGCTGGTGCAACGCGGCCAGTGCCATGCCCTCACCACCGCCCCGATTGCCAAACAGGCGTGGCACGCGGCCGGTCACGCCTATCCGGGGCAGACCGAGCGGCTGGCGGAACTCAGTGGCATCGCCGATCCCTCCATGCTGTTCACCGCCCGGGCTCCCCACGGAACCTGGCGACTCAACACCCTGCTGGCCACCACCCACATCCCTCTGGCGGCGGTGCCCCAGCAGCTCGGCCCTGCCCTTGTGGAACGCAAGCTGGAGGTGCTGCTGGCCTTCTGCCGCCGCTTTGTCCCCAGGCCCCGGCTCGTGGTCGCCGGGCTCAACCCCCATGCGGGCGAAAGCGGACTGCTCGGCTGCGAGGAGCAGGACTGGCTGATTCCGGTGCTGGAGCGCTGGCGGCGCTCCCATCCCCAGGTGGAGCTCGTTGGCCCCCTGCCACCCGACACCTGCTGGCTGGGTGCTGCCGCCGCCTGGCGCGGTGAGGCCCCCGGTCCGGCTGGCTACCTGGCGCTTTACCACGACCAGGGATTGATCCCGGTCAAGTTGCTGGCCTTCGATGCCGCAGTGAACACCAGCCTGGGACTGCCTTTCTTGCGAACCTCACCGGATCACGGCACCGGTTTCGACATCGCTGGCTTGGGGATCGCCCGTTCGATGAGCATGCGGGCCGCCCTGGAAACCGCCTGGGAGCTGGGTTGAGCTGCGCGCCTGTTCAGCCTGGTTTGAGGCGCACCAGCACCTGGCCGTACTCCACCGGTGTGCCGTTTTCCACCAGGATCTCGACCACTTCGCCACTCACTTCAGCCTCGAGCTCGTTCATCAGCTTCATCGCCTCGAGGATGCAGACCGGCTGTCCCACCGCGATCCGGCTGCCAAGTTCAACAAACGGCGGATCATCCGGGCTCGCCGCCCGGTAGAAGGTGCCCACCATCGGCGCGGTGATCTCGACCAGATCGGCCCGCAGGGCAGGGGCGGCCGGTGGTGGGACCGAGGGAGCGGTGGGCTGGCTGCCGCTGACGACCTGGGCCGGAGCCGTCAGGGTGGCCGCAGGGGCCTGGGGCACGGCCAAGGCAGCCGGGGCAGGCAGGTTGCGGCGCACTTCCAGCCGGAAGTCGTCCCCTTCGAGCTTGAACTCCTGAATATCGCTCTGCTCAAGGACGGCGAGCAGACGATGGAGCTGGTCATGGTCGAGCTGCATGGTGCCTCAGGACTCCCTGCCGAGATAGCTGTCGTTGCGCGTGTCGATCTTGATCTTCTCGCCAATCGTGATGAACAGGGGCACCATGATCTGGGCCCCGGTTTCGACGATGGCCGGTTTGGTGCCCCCCGTGGCGGTGTCACCCTTGACGCCGGGATCGGTCTGGGTGACCTCCAGGACGACGGAGTTGGGCAGTTCCACTTCGAGGGGCACGTCGTTCCACGACACCACATTCACCTCCATGCCCTCTTTGAGGTACTTGCGGCCGTCGCCGATCTGTTTGGCTGACAGACGGGTTTCCTCAAAACTCGCCATGTCCATGAACACAAAGTCCTCGGCTTCCATGTAGGTCAGCTGAAGCGTCGATTTCTCCAGCACGGCCTGGGCAACGGTTTCACCGGCGCGAAAGGTCTTGTCGACAACGCTGCCGCTTTGAACCCCTTTCAGCTTGGTGCGCACGAAGGCCGAGCCCTTGCCCGGTTTGACATGAAGAAATTCGACGACTCTCCAGACCTGGCCATCGAGCTCGATCGTGGTACCGGTGCGAAAGTCGTTGCTGGAGATCATTCCGGCGGAACGTTTGAGCGGGATTGTACGGCTGCCCTTCCACTGTCACGGCAGCCACTGGAGTCTCATCGGCAGGTTGTGCCAAAGTCCGAAGACAGACTCAATCAGCCATGAAAAGAAACCGGTTGGGTCTGAAGCAGTGCTGGCTGGCCTTGGGCTCGGCCCTGCTGGTGGCGCTTGCCGCCAATCTCTGCCTGGTGCCGCCCGCCGCCGCAGGCCTTCCCCCCGGCAACGCGGTCAGCGATCCCGCCGCCCTGCTGCGCGATGCCCTGCCGATTCCGGCCAGCGACCTCAAGGACCTTCAGCACCGGCTCGAAGCCACCAGTGACGACCTGCGGGCCAAGCGTTGGAGCGCCCTGAACAATTCCGTGCGACGCGGTCAGTCGATGCTGAGCGGGCGCCGCGCCAAGCTGATCAGCAGTTTTCCTGCCGCTGAGCAGGCCAAAGCCGCCACCCTGCTCGACCAGCTGGAGCTGGATTGGCGCCAGCTTGCCGAAACGACCGAAGCCAGGGACCGCGACGCGTTTCTGGCCAGCCGCCGCGCCGCCCTGAGCACGATCGGCAGCGCTGAGGCACTGCTGGTGGGGCCGTTCCCCTTCGAAATCCCAGAAACGTTCGCCGACCTGCCACGGCTGCTCGGCCGGGCCACCATTGAACTCACGACCACCAAGGGCACCCTCACCACCGTGGTCGATGGCTATAACGCCCCACTCACGGCCGGGGCCTTCGTTGATCTGGTCCAGCGCGGTTTCTACGACGGCCTGCCATTCGGCCGCGCCGAAGATTTCTACGTGCTCCAGACCGGTGATCCCGTCGGCCCCGCTGATGGCTATATCGATCCGACCAGCCAGCAGCAACGGCGGGTGCCCCTTGAAATCAGGGTGGCCGGCGAGGATCAACCCCTCTACAACCAGACGTTCGAAGATCTTGGCTTGTTCAAGACCACCCCTGTTCTCCCTTTTGCCACCAAGGGAACGATGGGCTGGGCCCACTCCGATGAGGCCCTCGACGATGGCTCGTCACAGTTCTTTCTGTTCCTGTTTACGGCGGAACTCACCCCCGCTGGCCTCAATTTGATCGATGGCCGCTACGCCGCATTCGGCTATGTGGTCGATGGCTTCGAGGTGCTCGAGGAGCTGACCGGGAGCGATGGAATTGTCAAAGCCACTGTGCTGGAAGGGGCCGAGAACCTGCGGCCCCATGGCTGAGGGCAGCGATCCGACCCTGGCTGACCTGGGCGAATCGGGACTGCTGGAGCGGATCGCCGCTTTTGCACCGCCTGGACAGCTCGATGATGACGCCGCCCTGGTGCAGGAGCGCAGCGGAGGGGTGCTGGTGCTCAACACCGATGTCCTGGTGGAGGGCGTTCACTTCAGTGACGCCACCCTCGATCCCGAGGATGTGGGCTGGCGCGCCGCAGCCGCCAATCTCTCTGATCTAGCGGCGATGGGCTGCCAGGAGGTGATCGGCCTCACCGTCGGCCTGGTGGCGCCACCCGCCAGTCCGTGGAGCTGGGTGGCGGGGGTGTATCGGGGAATGGCCCAGGCCCTCGATCGCCATGGTGGCGACCTGCTGGGCGGCGATTGCAGCAGCGGCCAGCAGCGCCTGCTGGCGATCACCGCCCTTGGACGTCTGGGGGCGGCCGGGGCGATCCGGCGCCGCGATGGACGGCCCGGAGACCGGCTGATCAGCACCGGTCCCCATGGCCTCAGTCGGCTCGGTTTGGCGGTGCTTTGCCGGGAGCCGCTGCCGGCCTCCCTGCCCGCCGGTTTGCGGGAGCGGGGCCTGGCGGCCCACCGCCGCCCCCAACCCCGCTTCGACGCCGTGGACGCCTTGGTCGCCGCCAGGCCCGCCGCTCAGCCCTGGCGGGTGGCTGGAGCCGATAGCAGTGATGGACTGGCCGCCGCTGTCGCGGCGATCGCCCGCAGCAGCCGCTGCGATGCCCAGCTGGACCGCCAGACCCTGCCGATGGCCGCCGGCATGGATGGCCTCACCCAGGCCGAAGCCTGGTGCCTGGGGGGAGGTGAAGATTTCGAATTGATCCTTGGCCTGAATCCGGCCTGGGCCGAGGCCTTACTCAAAGTTCTGCCTGGAGCCAGTCCGATCGGCCAGCTCTGCGCACCTGCCGGTTCAGAGGCTGGAGGACAACTGAGCTGGTGGCCCAGCGGCGAACCGCTGGATCAGCAGATGATGGGTTTCAGCCACTTTCACTGAAGGCCCCCCAGTCAGGCCTGGCGGGTCAGGCCCAGTTGCGGGCGACCACTTCGGCCAGGTCGACGACCCGCTGGCTGTAACCCCACTCGTTGTCGTACCAGGAGATCACCTTGACCATGTTGTCGCCCATCACCAGGGTGAGGTCAGCATCAACGATGGCTGACTCATCGGTACCGGCGTGATCGGAGGAAACCAGGGGAAGGTCGCAGTACTTGATGATTCCCTTCATTCCATTTTGAGACGCGTTCTTGAGGACGGCATTCACCTCTTCCTTGCTGGTGCCGCGGCTCACTTCCACCACCAGGTCCACCACCGACACGTTCGGGGTCGGAACCCGCATGGCAATGCCGTTGAGCTTTCCCTCCATCTGCGGATAGACCAAGGCCACGGCCTTGGCGGCGCCAGTTGAGGTGGGCACGATATTGATCGCCGCAGCTCGGGCCCGGCGCAGATCGCGATGACTTGCATCAAGAATGCGCTGATCACCTGTGTAGCTGTGGGTCGTGGTCATCGTCCCTTTGATGATCCCGAAGTTCTGGTCGAGGACCTTGACAATCGGAGCCAGGCAGTTGGTGGTGCAACTGGCGTTGCTGAGTAGGTCGAAATCGGCATGGTTGTAATCGCCTTCGTTGACTCCGACCACGAACGTGCCGATGCCGGGACCCTTGCCGGGGGCCGTGATCAAGACTTTTTTGGCGCCAGCCTGGATGTGCTTGCTTGCGCCGTCTTTGTCAATGAAGACCCCTGTGGCTTCGATGACCAGATCCACTCCCCATTCTTTCCAGGGAAGGTTCAGGGGATTGCGATCTGAGAAGCAGCGAACTGTTTGACCGTTGATGATGAGTGAATCTTTGGCGTAATCAACCTCGGCATTACGAATCTTGCCAAGCATCGAATCGTATTGAAGGAGATGCGCGTTGGTGTGCGGATCAGATGTGTCGTTGAGACCAACAACCTCAATATTCGTGTCAGTCCCGCGGCTCAGCCAGCAGCGCATGAAGTTGCGACCAATTCGGCCAAATCCATTGATCGCAACACGCAAGGTCATGGCAACGGCGGGAAACCCGCGAACGCAATAGGTTTTGGATGTCGATCATACAGAAATGCCCTCTGGCAACCTTTCTGGGCCAGTCAGGCCAATCCCCAGCGACTCCTGACCGGCAGCGCTGACAGGGGGATCATCCACGATTAAGTTTCTGGGCGTCTGGGTGGGACCGTTGGGACTTCTGCTTGACCGTCAGCGGCCGCTGCATTTCATCGGGATCGGTGGCATTGGCATGTCCGCCCTGGCGGTGATCCTCGTGGAGCGGGGCTTTCAGGTCAGCGGATCTGACAGCCGCGAGAGTGCCGTGGTTGAGGATCTGCGCCTTCGGGGCGTCCGTATCCACGCAGCGCAGGACGCCGCCTCGATCGAGGCCCTGCTCCAGGCCGCGGCCGTTCCACCCCAGGTGGTGATCAGTACGGCGGTACGGGAGGACAACCCTGAGCTGGAAGCCGCCCGTGCCGCCGGTCTGCCGATTCACCACCGCTCGGATGTGCTCGCGGCCCTGATCAACGCCCAGCCTTCGATTGCCGTGGCTGGCAGCCACGGCAAAACGACCACCAGCACCCTGGTCGCCACGCTCCTGGCCGTCACGGGGCACGACCCCACCGCCGTGATCGGCGGGATGGTGCCGGCCTTTCAGAGCAATGCGCGGGTCGGCGAGGGACCGCTGCTGGTTGCCGAAGCCGACGAATCCGATGGCTCTCTCGTCAAGTTCAGGCCCAGCCTTGGGCTGATCACCAACCTGGAACTTGATCACACCGACCACTACCCCAACCTCGAAGCCCTCGTTGAGACCCTGGCCGAGTTCGCCGCCGGCTGTGGCCTTGTCCTTGCCAACAGCGATTGTCCGGTGCTGCGGCAACATTTCCGGCCCGGTGCCTGGTGGTCGATCGAAACGTCTGAAGGGGTGGACTTCGCCGCCCTGGCCGTCGAGGCCCATGGTGGCGGCTCCGTCGCTGACTTCTACGAATCCGGAATCTGCGTGGGTCGCTTCCGCCTGCCCCTGCCCGGGCGCCACAACCTCAGCAATGCCACGGCCGCCCTGGCTGCCTGCCGGTTGCAGGGCCTGCCCTTCGCTGACCTGAGCGTCGCGATTGAATCGCTGCAGTCGCCCGGACGCCGCTTCGACTACCGCGGCTGCCTTGGCGGGCGGCTGATCGTCGACGACTATGCCCACCATCCAAGCGAGGTCGACGCCACCTTGAAGTTGGCCCGTCTGATGGTGGAGAGCGGCCGCTCGCCTCTGCCTGCCACTCCCCAGCGGGTGGTGGCCGTTTTCCAGCCCCATCGCTACAGCCGCACGGCGGAGTTTCTCCGCCCGTTCGCCGCGGCCCTGGTCCAGGCCGATGTGGTGTTGTTGGCTCCGCTCTACGGCGCTGGCGAAGTGCCCCTTCCAGACATCTCAAGCCAGCGACTGGCCACGGAGATCCGCCAGGTTCAACCGGCGTTGCCGGTTCAAGTTGCCGCCGATCTCGATGATCTGGCCCAGCTTGTTTGCCGCTATGGGCGTCAGGACGACTTGGTGCTGGTCATGGGCGCCGGGGATGTGAACAGTCTCTGGGACCGGTTGCAGGCCCAGCGGCAAGCGCAGGCAACGGTGCCCCACCTGGCCGCATGATCGCGCCTTCTCCATGGCCGGCCAGCGGCAGCCTCCAGCCTGCTGGGCTGCGCCAGCGGGTGCCGCTCCTCAACTACACCACCTGGAAAGTGGGCGGAGCGGCCGAATGGTTTGCCGAACCCGCCGCGTGCGACGAACTGATCGCCCTGGCCCGCTGGGCCGGCAGTGAACACCTGCCCCTGCAGCTGATCGGCGCCGGCTCGAACCTGCTGATCAGTGATGGGGGGCTCGATGGGCTGGTGATCTGCAACCGGCGCCTGCAGGGAAGCCAGCTCGATGCCAGCAGCGGCTGGCTGGAGGCCCAGGCCGGCGAACCCCTCCCCAGCCTGGCCAGGCGGGCGGCGAGGGCCGGGCTCAGTGGCCTGGAATGGGCGGTGGGTATCCCCGGCACGGCGGGCGGCGCTGCGGTGATGAATGCCGGTGCCCAGGGGGGCTGCACGGCCGAATGGCTGGAGACGGTGACCGTGCTGGATCCGACGGCCGGCGGTGAGCCCTTCACGCTGAGGGGCTCTGAGCTGCAGTTCGCCTATCGCCACAGCCGGCTGCAGCTGGAGCCGCTGCTGGTGCTCTCGGTCTGCTTCCGGCTCAGTGCCGGCCACGATCCAGCCGAGATCAGCCGCCGCACCACCGCCAACCTGCAGAGCCGAACCAGCAGCCAGCCCTACCACCAACCCAGCGGCGGCAGTGTTTTCCGCAACCCCGAACCGCTCAAAGCAGGCCGCTTGATCGAGGATCTCGGCCTCAAGGGCCTGGCTGTCGGTGGAGCGATGGTTTCGCCGCTGCATGCCAACTTCATCGTCAACACCGGCGAGGCCAAGGCCGGCCACATCGACCAGGTGATCCAGCAGGTGCAGGCGGCGGTGCGCGCCAGCCACCAGATCGACCTGCACCCTGAGATCAAGCGGCTCGGTCGCTTCGCTGCCTAGGAGCCTGTTGCGCGTAGATCAGTGACGGGCTTCTCCGCAGACGCCCACTGATCTGCCCAGAACCCTTTGACTGCAATGGATCTGGGCGAGAGAATGGAGCATGCAAAAGCCCAAATCCTTCCGTCCTTGGCAGCCG
>JABMPN010000065.1 GCA_013203655.1 Cyanobacteria bacterium bin.51 | reverse complement strand
GAACTGAATCCGATTCATAGCCATGCCAATCACTCCTGGTACACACGTACTAGCTTATGCGGCAAAGCCGGCTGACGGAGCTTGCTACCTAATCAAGTTGTCGATTGAGGTTTGTTAAGTCTGTTTCAAGGAACGCGTCATGAGTATCAGAATGATGGCGTTACCGTAGGCTTGCAAACCAATGTCTTTTGGCCCCGCCTCTCTCCTGGGTGTTGAGCGATTTGATACCGACTCTCCTCTTGAGCTTTTTCCGGGTGATCCAAGCGAAAAGAAAGAGCTGCTGATCCGAGCCATCTATCGGCAGGTCCTCGGCAACGCCTATGTGATGGAAAGTGAGCGGCAGCTGGTGCCTGAATCCCAGTTCAAGCTGGGAGAATTGAGTGTTCGCGAATTTGTACGCACGATTGCCAAATCCGAATTATATCGGGCTCGGTTCTTTGACGCTTGCTCCCGTTACCGCTATATCGAACTGTCATTCCGGCACTTGCTTGGACGAGCACCTGTGGACTTTGCAGAGATGCGCGAGCATGCGGAGCGGCTAGACACTCTAGGATATGAAGCAGATATCGATAGTTTCATTGATTGCGCTGACTACCAAGACACGTTTGGTGAGTCCACAGTTCCCTATCAACGGGGATGGAAGACTGAGTGCTGCGGCACCATGCAAGAGTTCACTTGGACCTTCCAGTTACTTCGTGGAGCCAGTAGTAGCAGCCTGAAGGGAAATCTTTCCGGGAATTCGTCGAGGCTGGGGGGTAATGCATTCATCAACCGCCCGTTATCAGTGATTCCGCCTTCCTCGATCGACTCCCAAGGCTGGAGTTTCAGGCCCTCTGAGAATTTCCAGGATCCCCAGACCCGTCTTGGAACAGGCGCCAGTGATCAAGGCAAGATTTACAAGGTTGAAGTAACGGCTTATCGAGCTAATGCGATACGGCGGATTTCACGTTACAAGAAGTCGAATCGGACTTACTTTGTTCCTTTCGATAAACTGTCACAGATTTATCAACAGATTCACAGAGAAGGTGGCGTAATCGCAAGTATTACGCCTAGCTAGATTAGCTGGAATCAGCGTCCCTAAGCCTAGAAAAGCCCATCCCTCCTCCTCCCTCGCCGAACCCCATCATGACGTCCCAATCTGCCGCCTTGAGCTTCGGAGCGGCCCCGCTTCTGGATTCGCCCGTCAGCTACAGGCCTGGTGCCGATGAAACAAGTCTCAATCTCGTGATCAGCGCGAGCTACCGCCACGTTTTTGGGAACACCATGCCCATGGAGAGCGAGCGGCTCGGAACGGCCGAATCTCAACTACGGAATGGCACCCTGACAGTTCGTGAGTTTGTACGGGCACTGGCCAAGTCGGCCTTCTACAGCTCGCGTTTTTATGAAGCTGTGACCCCGCACCGTTCCGTTGAACTGGCCATCAAGCATCTGCTCGGTCGTCCACCCATTGACGAGGCTGAAGTCGGTAGGCATGTGGCAAGAATCGCCAGTGACGGGTTTGAAGCTCACATTGATGCCTTGATTGATTCGGAGGAATATTCAAGCGCGTTTGGAGACAACACAGCTCCCCACGTGCGCTCCTGGAACAGCCCTCCAGGCGCCCCACAATCGTCCTTTAATCGAATTGCAGCGCTCGAGCAGAACTTCTCCGGAAGCGACAGTTCCAAGGGTTCAGGCAGTCCGTTACTCGCCAATCTCGCCAAAGGGGAGCCCATCACCATCCGAGTCCCTTCGCACGTGTATCGCGCGCAAGCCACAGGAGGCTCAAGGGGTTCCAGCCAGAATCAACGTGGTTTTGGAGCGGTCCGTCGCGCTACGAGTGATGGAGGAGATTCAGTGCCGCTGCGCGGCGACTCCTATGTCAACTTCGGTGTTGGCCAACGCCGTCAGGAAGTTTTCGAGCGATGCCCAGGGGACGGTCCTGACCAGATCCAGGCGCTCATCCGTGCCACCTACCGTCAGGTGATGGGAAACCCCCATCTGATGGAAAGCGAGCGAGTGCTCACAGCAGAAAGCAAGTATGCCGAAGGCGTTCTCAGCACGCGCGAATTTGTTCGCGCACTGGCCTGCTCTGTGGAGTACCGCCGTCGGTTTTTTGAGAGCAGTGCTCCCTTTCGCTTTGTTGAGCTCAATTTCAAGCACCTGCTGGGACGTGCGCCCAACTCACAAGCAGAAATCAGCGAACATATCCAGAGACTTGCTCATCAAGGCTATGAAGCTGAAATCAGCAGCTACCTCGATGGCCCTGAATACCAGGAGTATTTTGGGGAGAACACTGTTGCCTTTGCTCGGATCCAGTCGGAATCCGGGCGAAGCCAGATTAGTTTCAATCGCCGGCTTGCCCTGACAGAAGGCTATTCAAGCAGTGATACCGTGCGTTCAAGCTCCACTCTTGTCAATTCACTTGCTGCCAACACTTTACCAGCCGGATGGGGTAATACGACCGTTCGCATCAATCGGAATGGTGCCTTCAGTGGCTCGGTTGAGGCAACAACGAAGCGCTTCCGAATCGTTGTTCAAGCCCAACCAGCTGGGGGCAGACAACGGACAGCAAACGCCAGCTATTTAGTGTCAGGGAAAGACATGACAAGTCAATTGAGCTACATTCATCGTCGTGGAGGACGCATCACCTCAATTACCGAAGTAGCCTGACTCTAGGTACTTTGTTTTCGTTTTTAATAGTTTCCACTCCCACCACCTAAATTCATCATGTCAGAGATTTCAACACTGGCCACCACTTCCACTCAAGACTATGGACACGCTCAATCGATTTTGCGGGCCGCCTATCGCCAGGTTTTCGGCAACGCGCATCTGATGGAGGAAGACCTGGTCCCTGTGGTGGAGAGTCTGTTCCTGCAAGGCGACTTCACTGTTCAGGGATTGGTGTCGGCTCTAGCCTTATCCGATACCTATGCCCGTCTCTTTCTTGAGAAAAACGGCCCCTATCGCTTTGTTGAACTCAACTTCAAGCACCTGCTAGGCCGAGCACCAAGAAATCAAGCCGAAATCAGTGAGCATGTCCAGTGCTTGGCAAACCAAGGCTATGAGGCAGAAATAGCGAGCTATGTCTATTCTGAAGAGTATGTATCCGCTTTTGGATTCGATACTGTTCCTTATTGGCGCACGACCAGTACGTTGTCTGGTGAAAGCAATCTAACTTATGTGCGTTCGTTGAAACTTCAAGGTGGGCAAGCAACCTACGATGGAGCTTCCACGTCCTTACTGCAAGCCAGCCTTGGAACCAGTGGATCACTTCCGATTCCGGTCCGTAATGGTCGCAGTGGAAATTCAGACCGTAACCGACGTCGCTTCCAGGTTTGCTGGACGACTGCTTCCCCAACAGGGGGAAATCGCCAAGCCGTTCAGATTTCGACTGTTCCTTATACAAGTTTGTCTTCAACGATCCAGAGCCTCCAAAGACGTGGTGGATCAATCGTTTCAATTAAGACTAAATAACTCAACTCCCGAGCACCATTTCACGAGTTCGAGGCAATGGATAGGCAGGCATCATCAAGCAGGCCTATCTTCCGTTCAAGTTCCACCAGACAAGAAGGATGTTCTTGCCAATGTCCAATCAACAGAGGTCCATACGAGATCAGTGCCTAAAGCAACCAATCTCAAGATAGTTAATTTCCTGCTCCCTCATATGGCTCATCGATATCAAGGCAACCCTTTCAGCAAATGATTTCAGCTCTGGCGCTAACTCTCTATACATGCCAGCATCTTGTAGAAGCTTCAGAGCGATCATGCTCTATTAGCCATGGGCATTGAACAGTTTGTCGCACGATCTGAAGGTCACTGGCGTTCAATGAGATCAGCCCACTCTCTGGCGTTTCGTCAGTTTGAGGATGTTTTAAGTGAAATCAGAATCCAAACTCTGTCAGCTGAACACCCTTCTGTTCTTGACTACTTAAGGAACGAATCGGTTGATCCTAAAGTTATCGTCTCACCATTTCAAATGGATTGGGAGGCAGAATCAGATTGGCAGCCCGAAGATTCATCTGCTGTTTCAAAAGGTTCCTGCATCTTGATACCTGTACCTCGTACGCCTACTAGTGGGAAGATGATGCGCAGCGTAGGCTACGCAGAGAGTGAATCATCCTTGTCCTCTTATCATTTTTTAGACGACGATACCTTCATCCTGCATACAAAATACGGTCAGTCCATTGCTGAAGAGCGCATCTGGTTTGTGTCAGAGCATGTTCGCTGCCGCTCATCAGTCTTAAGAACTTCAGAAGGTACAGGAATTTTACAGACTTCTTTTGCTTCCGAAGTGCGAAAACTGGCTATCTGAGAATGAACACAATATCCGTGCTCAACTTTGCACGCACTCTGGCAGGACGATTTAACAATTTCAGTCAAGCGCAGTCAGATCCAGCAAAGTTCTCCCACATCAATATATTTTTTCGGCCATTTCCATGGAAGTCTTTCCAAGGGCCTTGGTTTTATTCAGAGCAGAGCTATGACTACGATCGATGGCGACCCTACAGACAAGGAGTACATCATCTAGTTGTCCGCGAGGATTATATATTAATGCTTAACTTTGGCCTTGAGAATGGTCTTCGTTATGGCGGAGCAGGCTTCAATCCTGAGTTGATGATTGGAATGACCCGTAAAGAACTGATTCCAAGGCCAGGCTGTGCGATGGAGTTCCGTTCCATCAACGAAAGAAGCTATCGCGGAAGAATTGAATCTGGCTGCCGATGCCTTGTGCCACGGGATGGCCATTTGACATATCTTGTCAGTGAAGTTGAATTTGGAGAAAACCATTGGATCAGCCGAGATCAAGGTTTCGACCTTGAGACGCACTCCTACCGCTGGGGTTCGGAACACGGCTCCCTGAATTTTACTCGAGAAGAAAATTATGGCACACATCTTGACAGTAATTGGCTCGTCGACAATTCAATATTATCCCCAAAAGAGATGTATTCATGAAAAACCTGGCTGCTGACGCCCAATTAAAATGTTGGATTCGCTCCCAGCATTTAGTCTGTAGTGGAACAAACTTTATCTTTGAAACGGTTGATCATTCGCTGATTGAGCGTTTTGAGGCCTGCTTGAATGTGGCAGGAGGCCAGATCATCACCGTCAAAGTGATGGGGAATTGGCCCATGGGACCACGACGTTGCTTCAAAATACTTCGTGCCACGGCACAGGTGCCCAAACCTTTGTTCAGCCATATTGTCAATTATTGGGCAAGCCATGGAAGCATGCACACTCGCTACTCAGAGATCAGTCAATAGAGCCCATACTGCTTGCCGCTTTTGCTCTACGCAGAAGTCAGGATCTGGATGCTTGATCAATAAAGACAGGCCTCTGCTTTCTTCCATTTCCTCTTCGAGGATTAATGTTTGCAAGGCGATGAGTGCAGCGTATCTGCATTGCCAACTTGATTCCTGCTCAACACTCAGGAGCTTGGCCAACAGAGGGGTGAGGCGACGGCGATTGATCTGTAATAACGAAAGGATTCCTGCAGGGCGAGATTTCAGGAACTGAGGCCTGTGATTATCAATGGCAGATTCGCAGATATCTTCTGCTTTTTCTTGAATATTCTCCAAGTGGTTGACTCTTCCAAGCAAGCGTACAAAGAAGTAATGGGCTCCATAGTCATTCCAGGCATCCTTGATCCATCGCTGTTCAAATAATGGCCAAAGTGATGTGGCCGGAAACCGTGTCAAAGCCTTGACTGCAAGATAACAACGGCTGAAGTCAGTGCCAAATAGCTCATTGAAAAGAAAAGAGGGCTCAAGACTTTCATCATAGCGATGAACAAGCTCTACATTCTCAGGCTGATCCCACATCAACGTGTCAATCATCTCCAATAATGACTGTCCTTGATGAACCAGCTCAGCTGGAGGCCATAACATCCTAAGCGCACGCGTTCGGAAAACAGGTGAAACTGGTGATTGAAGAACCTGAGGTAATAATTCAACCGCCTTTGCGTTGATCACGTCCTGGATCGCCGATTGACGATCCATCTGATTTGGAAGGAAAAGATGGTCGACAAGTTCACCAACGCGATCATTCCCCCCATTCAGGTTGGCCACAGCAGCCAAGGCGGCTCCTCGAACCCCCGGACTTTGATCATTCTGGAGAGCCCTGATCACAGGGAGGGCATGTCTCACACCCAGCCCCGCAAGGCTCTGCGTCAACACTCTGCGATTCTGCTGAGGATCATCGAGCAGCTGGATCATTCTGTTGAGAACTTGTGGGTCTTGGCAGCCCAGTTTCTCTAAGGCCCAGGCTGCGTTTTCCACCAGATAGTGATCATCACTGAACAGACAACGACCAATGCTCTCGATGCCAGAGTGACAACCCAGGCGTGCCAACACTTCTACGGCTTTGCGCTTTGCGAGCCGAGTGGGTTGGCTGTCGTCTTCATCCTCAAGAAGATTCAGGAGTGCCTGCTCGGTCCGTTCGCCGGGAAAGTTGAGCATGTGAGCCGCTGCCATGTAGCGATCGCTGCTGGCACTGAGTTCCTCGACCGGTTTCTCCAAAAGGAGCAGTGCTTCCTCGTGGCTGAGACCAGGATGGATGTTATTGAAGCGATCCGCATCAACCACTCGCTTACCGTCACTGCGGGGCTTTTCATTGTCCCATTTGGACCCTCCCTTGATGACGCCGACCCCTCAATCAGCCTTGCCTATGTACTTTTATTGCAGCATGCCAAGAGTCTGTGAAACACGGGCGGAACGACTTGTTCATGACTCATCGAAAATACGGAACTATTTCCCCAACCATACTGACTAACAACTTTTCAGAGCCACAACGCAGCCAGGCTTCCAGTCCAGCCTTGATGGAGTGATGACACAGGCAAACTTCAACACCCCACCCAGATTTTCTGGACCGTCCAAGCTCACGAAGGGCGATGCATCACCTCAAAGACTCCATCTGCCGGACGCCCAGCCCGAAGGGCAGGCCAGTTGATGGCGTCTAAAAATCCGTGGGCATCTTGCGTTTCTACAACATCAACACCCCAGTGGCCCAACTTCAAGGGTGAGTCATCGCGATCCGGCGTATCTTTGCGGCCGCCCAGAGCCAGAATGGTGTGGTCAACGGAGTCGCCACCCTCACGCCGCAGCAGGGCCCAGCCGTTGACCAATTCAAGCGCCATCTCCTCAGGATCGGCCGGGCTCTCCACCCGGATCCGCCAATGCGGATGGGTCAGCGGGGTGGAGCTCGTGATGCTGACGCACAGTCGCTCGAGACCCTCTGCCAACTCGGCACCATCAAAAGGCGGGAAAGCCTGGGCTGGAACCTGAAGGTTGTGGGAAAGGAGAAAGACGGTCATGAACACTCAGACGATCAATCCATGTTACGGGGGGCCTCGGGAAGCAGGCCTGGTGTCACCCTGCATCGACAATGGTCTTTCTTTGCCATTCGCCTTGAGCATTGAGCCCAACGTCCCACCCGTTCCTGGCGAATCGCCCTGCCTCAGCGAGGCAGAGGCAGAGTTGCTGGCAACGGAACTCAAGCAGCAACTTCGCAGAGGAGAGTGCCCCCCCGCCGATCAGGAGCTGATCGAAACGATGGTGGCGGGTCTGGGAGATCCCCGCGGTCTGCTGCGGCTCACCTTTGCGGAAGGCCTTGGGGCGGTGGGCTCAGCGGCGGTTCCGGCACTCTGTCGTGCTCTCCGCAACCACGACAATGTGACCGTCCGCCGGGCGGCAGGCAAAACGCTCACCCTGATTGCTGATCCCAGCGCCCTCCCTGATCTGCTTGCCGCCCTGCTGAACGATCCAGATCCCGTTGTGCAGGGATCGGTAGTGGGGGCCATGGCCGCCACCGGTGAATGCGCCACAGAAGCGCTCATCGGTGTTCTGGCCAGTGGGGACAGCAGCCCGATGCATCTTGGCCTGGCCAGCTGGGGGCTGGCCTTCGTGGGCGCCAAGGCCCCAGAGGCTTTGCGGCGCGCCGCACGCTCCAGCCATACCGAAGTTCGCACCGCAGCCATTGCGGCCCTTGGCGAGCAGATTCAGGCCCTCGACGATGACGAAGCCAGGCAGCTGGTGATCGAGGCCCTTGGCGATTCGGCGGAGCAGGTGCGGGCGGAAGCCGCCACACTGCTTGGCAAACTCAATGAACCGATCTGGGCAGCTCCGCATCTGGAGCCCCTACTCGCCGACAGCTCGGCGCAGGTTCGTAAAAACTCGGCCCTCTCGTTGATGAAACTGCGGGCGGTTGAAACCATCTCAGCGGTGGAGAGAGCCCTTGGAAACGAAACCCGTGAAGACGTGAGCCCCGTGCTGAAGCTTGCGATTCAGCAACTGCGGAAGTATCAGGAAACCAGCAATGAAGATTGACGGGCTTGCAAATCTTCAACACGTGATTGCACAGATTTGACGGACTCACGTACATAGGCGTCCGTATTCTCTGCATCCGCCAACTGGGCAAGGCACGTGGCCACATCGGGGTGGTCAATCCCTGCCAGAGCATTCACCGCCGCCACAGCCTGAGCCTCGTTTGTCCCTTGGCACACCTCGATCAACACAGGAAGTGCCTGCTGCCCCACCTGTCCCAACGCCATCACGGCGGCGATCCCGACAACGGGAGAGCCATCCTGCAGGGCCGTCTGGAGAGCCTCCATGGCCTCTGGAGGGAAGTGGATCCCGGGGACGTTGGAGGCGATCTGGGCATAGGCCTTGACGCAACTGGCCCGCACCGTGCCATCCGTACTGGTCAGGAACTTCTCAGCGAGGGGCAACATGGCCCGCTGGGAAAACGCACCCAGGGCTCTCACCGCAGCGCGACGTCTGATCACATCCTGATGATCAAGCAGTTCAAGCAGGCGCGGCAAGGCAGCCTCAGGATGGTGACGAACCATCGCCAGAAACGCCTCGGTCTGCACGTAGGGATTGGGATGGCCAAGATCCTCAAACAGCTGATCGAGAGGGCTGGAATCTGGGGCCATCGGGACTGGGTCTTGGGATAGGGAGCGGAGGAAGCAGGCAGCAAGCCGACAAAAAAAGGGAGGCCGAAGCCTCCCCCATCTGAATCAGAATGCCCTCAGGAGAGGGAATTGATGGCGTAATCCAGGTAGCTCTTGAGCTCATTGAGAGCCTGGGGGCTCATGTCACGAGGGGAGCAGGCCCGATCGCGGGTGTAGGTGAGCGCTTCCACATAGGCTGCCGTGGGCAGATTGAGGGTGCGGTACACCTCACGGGCGCCGGCAATGCCCCACTCATCGAGCGGGCCGGTACCACCCACAACGAGGCAGTAGTTGATCAGGCGCATGTAGTGGCCGAGATCGCGGTAGCACTTGTCGACCTTGGTCTGGGTGCTGCCAGCTTCGCCTTGTTGCTTGAGGTAGGGATACTTCTTGAAGCAGGCATCTCCAGCTTCCTGGACCACTTTATCCATTCCGGTAGCCAGCTTTTCTGCAGCTTCCAGACGGGCCGTGGCACGTTGAATATTGCCTTGTACGGCCTCAAGGTCGTTCTGGCTGGGGAAGCGACCGGCCGCGTCAGCGGCGGTCACAACGGTGGTGACAACTGATTTCATCGAATGTTTCCTGTGTTGGTATGGAAAAGGTGGAATGAGAGATTCAGCCGATCAAGCCAGAGCGCTGGCCACGCGATCGAAGTAGGAAGCAGCTTCGGCCACGAGTGCCGAGCAATCACCTTTGACGGTTTCCATCTTGCGGAAACGGGTCTCATCCGGGTTGGTTCCGGAGGTGTTGGTTTCGTTGATGTGGGCGGTCGAAGAGGCCTTCATGATCCCGACGGCACGGGCCGCGGACTGGAGGGGCACACCCAGCGCGATGTAGGTCTCTTTGAGACCGTTCAAGCAGCGATCATCCAGCACGGAGGCATCGCCGGCCAACAGGGCGAAGCTGATATAACGCAGGACGATCTCTCCGTCGCGGAGGCAAGCGGCCATGCGGCGGTTGGGATAGCAGTTACCACCCGCCTGAATCAGGCCGGTGTTCTCGCAGATCATGCCGGTCACTGCGTCGGAGACGATGCAGGAGGCATTGGATGTGATCGCGTTGACGGCATCAAGGCGCTTGTTGCCTTCTGCGACATACTGCCGCAGAGCAGCCAGTTCACCGCTGCCGATGGCAGCATTCTTTGAATCAGCGCTTACTACAGCGCGAGAGAAAGCGTCGAGCATGGGGAGTGAAGCCTTGTTAAGGGACTTTGGGAGAGACTTCGGGCACTACCGAGTGATTCCGCTTCGGAGAACGGACTATCAATTGGGCCTTGCCTTGGTGTCGAAGCTCAAAAAAAATAGCCTGAGCTTGTTTTCCTCACCCGAATTCAACGGGTCACGCAAAGTTTCGTCATCCAAGCAGTGGCAATGCTTTTCACCGTTCGGGCCTGCTTCTCTCCTGCCACCGACGAACCTCTCGCGGTGACCAGGGTTTCACGGGTCCGCTGCTGCGCAGAGCCCCGCCGCACGCACTCTTAAGCTGGCTTGGAGGGCAATGGTGTTCCACTGGCTGCTCGGTCTGGTGACCTGCGGCACCCTCTCCATCCCCTGTCCAAGAGACCTGCCAGTCCCATGCCCGATCCCAGCCATCAGGACTGTCTCGAATCAATCGAGGCCCTCACCGCCTACAGGGATCGCCTGATCGCCGATGTCACGGCCATGGGGCAGCGGCTCAAGCTCCCCAAGACAAGGGTGGAGGCGACCCTGGCGTCCCACGCCGAACTCCAGCGGATTGAGGCGGTCTTGGTCCAGCTGAACAGCCAGCTGGGGATGCAAAGCCCCGCTTCTTCCTGATTCATTCTGCCTTCGCCTGGTTCCTGGCGTGGAGAGACCCGGCCTCTGAAGGCTCGAATCCATGGTGTTTGTGGTTCCCGTGAGCTCATGACAGCAATCCCTTGCGCCTTGTTCCCATGGCTGTAAACCCTTCCCTCCCAGGGCGGATGGGAGCCAGGACCATGCCCACCTCGTCCGAGACCGCCGGTTCCGGGAACGGCTTCCATCAACGCGTGGTCCACCAGGCCAGCCACCACCGGCGGGCGGATCTGCATCAGGGGCCTGGGGAAGTCGCGGAGTTCCGATCAGGTCGCCACCGATCTGTCCACATTGGCGGCCTATCAGGCGGGCGGATTCTCCTGAATTTCACCTTTCTTGGAGTTGACCTGCACCCAGGCAACCCGTTGAACCTCCACGATTCCGGCCGATTGATCGCCGACGCAGGCCAAACCCTCCACAACCCCAGGCAACTGGTTCAGGAACAGGTTGCCCCGCTGGTCTCCACCCTCCGACGCGTGCTGTCCGGGTGCTTCGCTGGCTGGCACCGGTCTGACAGGATTGAAGCCGTGGGCGCTTGAGATCATGAAAAAGCCCGTCCCTCTGACCATGGCAGAGTTCCTGACCGCAAGCAGTGGCACCTGGCTGACTCGGCGTGCCGTGCACCATCTCGATCATCAGGAGGACGAAGCGGGTGACTCCAACCTCACCATTGAGCCATTCGAAGCTTCTGACCCTGTTGTAGAGAGAATCTGCGAAAGCCTCGGGGTCGCACCGGAGCAGGTGTCTGGAGGTGCCCGCTTCTGGTGGGAAAGCAACCTGATGGAAGGCCGCCAGAACGACGACAATGCTGCCATTCTTCTCAATGTCGCCGACACTCAAAACTGTCGAAAGGGTTTTCTACTCCGAGATAAGGGATACATCGAGAAGCAGCCCGTCATCAGCACCTACGCCTTCGCCGACGACGGCATCGTCACGATCACCACTCGCTATGATACAAATGTTGGCGTGGAGCGATGCTGGTTCGTGACAGAAAGTGTACGCATTCGAGTCAGCAGCGTGCAGTTCCTTGATGGCGTCAGCATGACAACCTATTGCACTGAATTTCGATGCCCGAGCGATAGTCAGCTAGAAGAACTCAGCGCCAAAGCCCGGCAACGTTTTCCTGTTACAACTCAGCCTCTGATGACAACCAACTGAGCTGAAACCATGTTCGATTCCTTCCTCGAAGAGCTCCACACGCAGCTCCATAGCAGAGGAGCCGAGGCCCTGCCCATCCCGGAAGGTCTGGCGGAGTGCCATTCGACCAGAAGCTCGAGCGTGATCCGCAGCTGGCTCTGGACGCTGCCCGGCATCCGCCGCTGGAGAGTGACACGACTGGATGCCGGAGAGAGCCTGCAGGTGCTCAACTCCGTGGCCTATCCCGACTACAGCCGCGATCAACCCCTGCTTGGTATCGATCTGCTGTGGTTCGGCTCCCGCCAGAAGCTTGTGGCCGTGCTCGACTTCCAGCCCCTGCTTCAGACCCCGGCCTATTTGGCCCACCATCTCGATGAACTCCGACTGCTCCACAAGCAGTTCCCTGATCTCAGCGGGGAAGAGACCATGCGCTCCTACGACCCGCATCAGTACTTTTCCCCCTGGCTGCTGTTCTGCCGGGGAGGGGCCGAACAAGCGCACGGATCCTTGCCTGTGGCGTTTAGCGCGTTTCTGGACCGTTACTGGGCTCTTCATGACCGCCCGCAGATCGCGACGGGGATTGAACCCCTTGATGTGCCCCTTCTGCAGAGCAACTACGACGCTTACAGCGCCGAAAGAGATCCTGCCCACGGGCTCTTCACCAGCCACTTCGGCAAGACATGGTCCGATCGGTTCCTCCATGAATTTCTATTTCCTGGCCATGAAAAAGTGCCCGTACTGACCAACGAGAGTTCGCCATGATGCCTTCCATGGCACCGCAACCGTGCAGCCTTGATCCGGTCGCCTTAACCGCCTGGCGCTGGGCTCCCTTCCTGGAGCATGCGGTGGAAGCCCTGCAGCCCTTCGAGCCTGGCGCTTACCCGATCGATGCCGAGTTTCTGCGGCGCGATGGATTCACCGGCTCCAAGGCCAAGCCGACAGCCGTCACCACAGCCACTTGGGCGTGCAGGACAGCGAAACTGCGGCAGGTGCGGGCGGCGTGCGTTGAGGCCGGCAGCTCCGCGTCGGTGCTGAATTTCGTGGCCAATCCTTCCTGCAACTTCGATCTGCCTTTTTTCGGTGCTGATCTGGTCACCTTGCCATCCGGACACCTGATCGCCCTCGACCTTCAACCTGCCCTGAAAACCGACCAGCAGCACACCGCGATCGTGTGGGAGCGACTGCTGCCGATCTGGGATCACTGGCAACAGCTTCTGCCCTCCGGTGGGCCGATTCCGACCGAGGCCGAGCCCTACTTCTCCCCGGGGTTCCTGTGGACCAGGCTGCCGCTTGGATCGGAAGGCGACGCCCTGATCAAAAACGCGGTCTTTCCAGCCTTTGAGGCCTATCTGGAGTTGTATCTCCAGCTGGTGGAGCAGGCTCAGCCGGTGAGTGAAGATCGGCGCCAGGAACTGCTGGCAGGGCAGAGGCGCTACGTGGCCTATCGGGCCGAGAAAGATCCGGCCCGGGGAATGCTGGGCCGGTTTCACGGTCCTGAATGGACCGAGGCCTACATCCACGGAGTGTTGTTCGACCTCTGAGTTCTCCCCGGGCCTGGGATTCAGCCATGGGCAGCCCCCAGCCCCGCGGGATGGCAGCATCCACACAAGCCTGTGAGGAAGCCTCCATGGACATGGCCGGAGAACCAGCCCACCAGCGTCCTCCCGGCGGTGTCCCGATCACGGAAACTGAGGCCCTCCGCCGCCTTCGCCAGACCGAAGACCAGTCGCTGCAGTACTACGCGGCCTGGTGGCTGGGAAAAATGCGCAGCCGGCACCCCGAGACCCTGCCACTCCTCTGCGCCGCCCTGGAACTTCGGCAGCCCCGTCAACCGGCCGCTGGTGTGGAGCACAATGCGGTGGCCCGCAATGCCGCCCGAGCCCTCGGCAAACTCGGGAACTCTGCGGCTATTCCCGCCTTGCTGGAGGCACTGGAGGACGAGGACGAAGGCCTGAGGGAAGCGGCGGCCAGGGCCCTCGGATCCCTGGGTGCCGCTTCGGCCCTGGCGCCCCTCTGCAGAAGGCTGTCCAGTGGGCCGGCGGTGGCCGGGGCCGCCATCCCAGGCAGTAGCCGCCTGCAGGAACCCTGTGAGGCCATGCTCGAAGCACTCGGGGAGATCGGTCGGGCCCAGCCCGACGTTGTGGCGGTGATCCGGCCTTTCGTCGACCATGAACGCCCGTTGATCCGGAGTGCCGCCTGCCGGGCTCTGCTCCAGCTCACCGGCGACCCCCAGTGGGGCCAGAGGCTCCTGGAACTTCTGGAGCATCCCCACCTGCAGGTGCGCCGCGCCGCCCTGATGGATCTGGGGGCAACCGGCTGGCGACCGGCTCTCGAACCCATCTGCCTCACGCTGGCGGAGAACAGCCTCAAGTTGATTGCCCTTCGAGGCCTGGTGGAATCCGGTGGCCCACGAGAGCCCAGCGACCACCCTGGCCTGGATCCGGCCATCCCCCCCATCCTGAGGGCGATGGATGATCTGCTCTGACGTCACCCCACCCCGGTCTTCCGGTCCTGCTTGATGGCGCTTCCTGACCAACCAGGCCTTCTGATTCAGGCCCTGCAACAGGCAGACAGTCCGGATTCGCTTCTGGAGGCCACCGAGAAGCTCGCCGCCGCGCGGCACCCCGAAGCGGTGCTTGCCCTCGTCGAGGTGCTCGGATTCAACAACCCCGGTGCCGCCGTGGCCGCCGTGGATGGGCTGATCGCCCTGGGGCCGATGGCCGTGGCGCCCCTGCTCGCCAATCTCGACGGGCACAACTACGGCGCCCGGGCCTGGGCCGTGCGGGCGCTTGCCGGCATCGGAGATGCGCGGGGGATTGGGGTGCTGGAGCGGGCACTCGCCACGGACATCGGACCAAGCGTGCGGCGGGCCGCCGCCAAAGGCCTCGGTCAGCTCAACCTGGAAGGCCTGACGCAACCGGAGCAGGCTGACCTGCGGCGGCGCTGCCTCGAGGCTCTTCTGGCGGCCTGCTCTGACAGCGAATGGATCGTGCGCTACGCCGTGGCGGTGGGCCTGGAGCTGCTGCTGGGGCAGCCTGGGGTGATCGAGGAGGAGCGCCAGCGCGGCCTCGCCGGCCTGGCTGGCCTCGCGTCCACCGCCGGTGAAGACACACCGGTGGTGCAGCAGCGTGCCCAGTTGGCTCTCGGGAGGCTGGGATGAAGGAACCCCAACGCCTCCTGTTCGTCTGCCTCGGCAACATCTGCCGCTCTCCGGCCGCCGAGGGGGTCTTCCTGCATCAACTGGCCCAGGAGGGGCTCGAATCCGCCTTCCTGGTGGATTCGGCCGGCACGGGCGGCTGGCATCAAGGCCAACCGGCCGATGCGCGCATGCGGGCGGCGGCGGCCCGGCGCGGCATCCACCTGCCGAGTCGGGCCCGTCAGATCGAGATCGCCGACCTGCACCGCTTCGATCGCATCCTCACCATGGACGACGACAACCTGGCGGCCGTGCAGGAGCTGGCCCGCGGCATCGAGCACGGGGCCAGGATCGAGCCGATCACCCGTTACTGCACGCCGTTGGGAGTCCGTGAAGTGCCAGATCCCTATTACGGCGGCGACCGGGGTTTCGAGCAGGTTCTGGATCTGCTCGAGCATGCGTGCGCCGGTTTGCTGGACCAACTCAGAAGCCAAGCAGAGCCCTAAACAGGAGCTGACTCGGGCCAGGCATCCTCGGGGATGCGCTGACGAAACAACCTCACCAGTTCAGCGATCACCGCCTCTATGGCCATGCCATCGGTAACGAGCTCAACAGCATCGGCAGCCTTGAGCAGCGGAGCCACAGAGCGGGTCGAGTCAAGATGGTCCCGCTCGCTGATCTGAGCTTCGAGTTCGGCCAACTCAGGCGTTGGATAGCCACGCTCGCTGAGGTCGAGAGCCCGCCGCCGGGCCCGCTCCGCCACTGAGGCGGTCAGGAAAACCTTGAGATCGGCATCGGGGAACACGGCGGTACCGATGTCGCGTCCTTCAGCCACCAGCCCGCCTCTCTCACCCATCGCCTGTTGCTGGCGGGTCAGGGCCGAGCGCACACAGGCGTGGGCCGCCACCACCGACACCTGGGCCGTCACCGCCGGATCGCGGATGGTCGTGGTGACGTCATGGCCGTTAACGGACACCTGCAGGTCGCCATCGGCGTCAGTGGACAGGCTGAGCGTGAGACCAGCCAACAGGGGTTCGATGGCCATGGCATCGGCCAGATCAACCCCCTGCCCCCGCAACCACCACGTGACAGCCCGGTACATGGCCCCGGTATCGAGAAAGGTCAGGCCGAGCGTCCTGGCGAAGGCGCGGGTCACCGTGCTCTTGCCAGCACCGGCGGGGCCATCAATCGCGACGATCGGGGGACGTGGCATCAGAACCATGTGATCGATCAAGCGGGTGGACCCACAGCGGACCGCCACTGCGAGCAGGGCCAGCGATGGACTCCGGGGCAGCGTAGGCAACGGCCGCAGGCTGAAGGGTTCCACCAACTCGGCGTATTCGACATCCAGGCCGGCCAGCTCAAGCTCGCGGCGCAGCCACTCCAACAGGGGCGCCACCAGCGACTCTCCGGCTGCCAGCCGCCCCCTGGCTGACTGCAGTGTTGCCGGAAGGGCCGCCGCCCGGCTGCGCTCGGCCGGGGACAGATAGCGGTTGCGGGAGCTGCCCGCCAGCCCGTCGGGCTCCCGCCAGGTGCGACAGCCCCGCACCTCCAGCGGCAGACCCAGGTCGGAGACCACCCGCCGCAGGATCACCAGTTGCTGCCAATCTTTCTCCCCCAGCAGCAGGCAGTCGGGGCGGATCAGGCCCAGCAGCCTGGTGACCACCGTGGCCACTCCTTCGAAATGGCCCGCCCGGGTTTGCCCGCAGAGCACATCACTGAGGTAGGTGGGCGGCTGCACCCGGGTGAGCCCGGCGAGACCCTCGGGGAACAGCTCACGAACCGTTGGGGCGAAGATCGCCTCGGCACCGGCCGCTGCCGCCAGGCAGCAATCCTGCTCGAGATCCTCGGGGTAGGTGGCCAGGTCTTCGAGCGGCCCGAACTGGAGTGGGTTCACGAACACGCTCACCAGCACCCCGGGGTGAACGGGCTCAGCGCCCGCGGCTGGCTGAACCTGGGCCGCCCGGCGAATCAGGCTGAGATGGCCCTCATGCAGGGCACCCATCGTGGGCACGAAGTGCAAAGGCCGTTGCTGCAATCGCAGGGAAGCGCACCAGCGCAGCAGCTCGGCGCAGGTTCGCAGCAGCAACATCGGCTGACAAAACAAAGGCCCATCACGCCGAAGGGACGGATGGGCAAAAGATCAAAGAAGAATCAGACCTTACTGGAGGACCTCAAGGCGGACCTGGGCGATGCCACTGGAGATGAGCCCCAGTTTCTGGGCAGCTCCGTGGGCCAGATCAATGACCCGGTTACCGACGAACGGCCCACGGTCGTTGATGCGCACGTAGGTGATGCGGCCGTTACGGAGGTTGGTGACCCGCACCCGGGTGCCGAAGGGCAAGGTGCGATGGGCTGCGGTCAGGGTGCCAGGACGGAAAATTTCACCGTTGGCGGTGCGGTTTCCGAAGAAGCCAGGGCCGTACCAACTGGCCTCGCCGGTGGTCACATGCCTGACATTGGACTGGCTTGGGGCCGAAGCCACCGCCTGGGGAACCACCGGCCGGACGACAGGCTCGAAATCAGGTTGGTCCTGAACGTCACGGATCACCACGTTGCCGCTGGGGCTTGTGGCGATCTTTGCCTGAGCAGGTTGCTCGCTTGACATCGCCAGGACCAGGGGTTGCGGCCCCTTGGTGGAATCAGCGAAAGCGGGGATGGCAACACCACTGCTGGAAAGCAGGAGAGCAAGAGCTCCGAGGGAAAGGGAGGAAGGCATAACGAACGAAACCAGCTGCCTAAAACAGCAACCACCTGAAGATCAACGATCAAACCGACGACCAATCCGCTCAATCGAAAAGCATGAGAGGAATGATCAAGGTGGTGGAGTTCCTGACCAAATTAAAGACTCGTGGAACTTAATGGCAATCCTGAAAAGATTGTGTCGAGGAATGCGGTCACAAGAATGATCAGAAATCATCATCGAAGCCAACATCGCCGGCCCCATCAAGGATGGAGCGGGCCAATACCGCCACGATCAATCAGCAGAAAGGATGCCTGCCATCAGCAGTGGTGATGGCATTGAGTGCCAATCCGGCGGCCGTCCACCGTCACATGTGGCCAACCCCGGCAGCAACCAACCAAGCCGTGTCCGTCAGAGGATCGCCAGGATCCAGAGTTGTCTCCACAGAACGGATGCCATGGATTACCGCACAGCAGGAGTGGATGTGGCCGCCGGTCGGGCCTTTGTGGAGCGGATCCGGACCAGCGTCGAATCCACCCGGCGCCCCGAGGTGCTCGGCGGTCTGGGGGGCTTCGGCGGGCTCTGCCGCCTGCCGAACGGCTTGCGCAACCCCCTGCTGGTGGCCGGCACCGATGGGGTGGGCACCAAGCTGGAACTGGCCCAGGCCCATGGCCGCCACCATGACGTGGGCATCGATCTGGTGGCGATGTGCGTGAACGACGTGATCACCAGTGGCGCCGAGCCGCTCTTCTTCCTTGATTACATCGCCACCGGCAAGCTCAGCCCCGAGGCCATGGCCGCAGTGGTGGAAGGGATTGCCGATGGCTGCAGGCAAAGCGGTTGCGCCCTGCTCGGGGGTGAAACGGCCGAGATGCCAGGCTTCTATGCCCCTGGCCGCTACGACCTGGCCGGCTTCTGTGTGGCCGTGGTGGAAGCCGACGCCATGATCGACGGGAGGCAGGTTGAGGCCGGCGACGCCATCCTCGGCCTGGCAAGCAGCGGAGTCCACAGCAATGGCTTCAGCCTGGTGCGCAGCATTCTCGACGCGCGCGGCATCACTGCGGCCAGCACCCTCAGCGGCACTGACGAGCCGGTGATTGAGGCCCTGCTGAGGCCCACCCAGCTCTACGGCGCTCTGGTCAGATCCCTGAAGGCCGGCGGAATCCCCCTCCACGCCATGGCCCACATCACCGGGGGGGGCGTGCCGGAAAACTTGCCCCGTTGCCTGCCGGCAGGCGTTCATGCCCGCATCGATCCGAACAGCTGGGAGCGTCCCCCCCTCTTTCGCTGGCTGCAGGAGCAGGGCGAGGTACCGGAGGAAGACCTCTGGAACACCTTCAACCTCGGTGTGGGCTACTGCCTGGTGGTGCCGCCGAAGGATCAAGCGGCCGCCATCGCCATCAGTGAGGGCCTGGGCCTGCGCGCCTGGCATCTGGGCGAGGTCATGGCGGGTCCGAGCGGAGACGGCCCGGTGGCTGGCCTGCCCGCTGCGGCGGCTCAGGACTCGGCGAAGTCAGATGATGGAGTCGTTAAGCCTTGAAAAGCCTCTGGCGCCAGATTTGAGGATGGATATTCGATGATTCCAATCAACGGCCGCAACACCCGTCGCCGCAGTTCCGCCGGCCCCTTACCCCCCAATCCGCCGCGCCGGCCGCGTCAGGTTCCAAGCAACGCCCCCCTGATCCGGCCCACCTTCCTTGCCCTGAGGGACCACGGCAAGGTGTATGTCTCGGATCTGCCCCGCCTCTCCGATGGCCAGCTGGGCCATGTGCTGAGCGAGGCGCGCGAGGTGCTCGACAGCCTGACGCGGCGCCTTCAGGAACTTGAGCAACAAAGTCTGCTCTCGACGATGGAGCAGGAGACCAGGATCCGGGCGGGCACCAAACGCGATGTCACCGAACGGTTCATCCGCTCAGTGCTCGAAGAGCAGGAGCAGCGCCGCCACAATCCGGCCGTGGGGGCTGCGGCCAGTGAATCGATGTCCCGAACCTTTATGGAACTCGCGCGGCTGCGGCTGCCGGGCCCTCTCTTCGATTCCCTGATCCAGGAAACACTCGCCGCCTGCGAAGCAAGCAGCCCTGAAACCGAGCCTGGCCCCAGCAGCGACGATCGCCAGCCGATCTCAGCGGCCGTTGAGGCCGCTGAGGCCGCTGAGGAGGCCAGCCCACCGCCCCGTCTGATCCCCGCCCCAGCCCGGACAGCCGCAGGGGAGCTGCCCCGACCAGCCTCCTTGCCGGTGGTCCTCAGCCCCGACCCCTCCCCGTCGCTCACCACGGGCTGATTCAGTTCGACTGGAACGGATTGGCCGGCATCCGCACGGGCAGGGCGATCGCCAGGCGATCGAGAGCTCCGACCTCGCTCGCTTCGAGCCGCCAGCCCAGGGCTGCTGCGGCTGTCTCTGCCTGGGACACAGTGCGCAGTCCGGGGATTGGCCGGGCCCCGTGGGCCCGGCACCAGTTGAGCGCCACTTCAGCCATTGAGGCGCCGTGGGCTTTGGCGATGGCTCGCATCTCAACCAGCAGCGGTTCGATCCTCGGCAGCAGCCGGCGGTAGAGCCAACCCCGCGGCCCGACAGGCCAGGGCCGGCCGTTGCGGCCAGGATCGCTGAGCAGCCCCAGGGCCAGGGGGCTATAGGCAATCAACTCGACGCCGGCGTGGCGGCAGACCTCGGCCACACCACCGGGGGCGAGGGCGTCTGGAGCGAGCAGGGAAAGCTGGACCTGCAGGCTCGCCAGCGGGATGCCACGGGCGGCCAGCCGTTGGAGGACCAGCTCCAGGCGGCCCGGCCCCAGGTTCGAGAGCCCCAGGCTGGCCACCTCCTGGCGGTCCACCAGATCGGCCAGACCCTCCAGCAAGGGGCCCTCCTGCCAGGGGGCGTAGCGGGCCGTGCTCCAGTGCAGCTGCACCCGGTCGAGCTTTCCTCCCAGACGCTGCCGCGAGGCCTCGAACGCTCTGGCATAGCCGCTTCGACCCACCCGCCAGGGGAACGGCGCCAGCTTGGTGGCCACGCAGAGGCCGGCAAGCCTCGCAGCCGGCAGGGTGGCCAGGAAACCGCCCAGCAAGACCTCACTGCGGCCCTGGAGGCGGCCCGTTCCATAGGAATCAGCTGTATCGAAGAAGGTCAGGCCCAGCTCCACGGCCCGCTGAAACGTGGCCTCCAGGGCCGCGTCGTGCCGCTCCGGTTCGTACCCCCAGAGGAACTGGTTGCCCCAGGCCCAGGTCCCGACGCCGATCGATGGCAGGCCGCTATCAGGGCCAAGGAACCCGCCGAGGGGGAGAGCCGTCGCCATCACGCCGCACCGCCAAGGGGTTCGACGCCATGATCATCCCAGCCGCGACCGAGCGCTGAATCCACAGCCACCCCTGCCTGGGTCCGACGCCCCAGCCCCAGCGTCTTCCGCCCGCGACGGAGACGGATCTGCGGCCGGCTTACAGACCACCCCTAGGGCCAGCTCAGAAGCAATCCTCTGTGGCCACTGTGGTCGTACGGCCAGCAATGGCATCCGCTGCCAGGGTTTCTGCGTGGCCGACGGCGACAGCTGAGCCTCCAGAATGAATGGCTGAGAAAGGTTCCCCGTGCCCAGCACCCTGCACCGATTGGTTCTCACCTTCGCCCTGCTGAGCTGGCCGCTGAGGGCGCTGGCGGCGACCCCTGGAACAGCCGAGATGGCCACGCCTCATTCGAACGCAGCTGACAACTTTGGCCGGCTGCAGAGCAGGGCCCAGACCTGCCAGAACAATCTGGCGGACGCGCCTGCGACCGCCTGTACGAGCGTTCTGTTCGAGCAACCCTCCCAGGGTTTGCTGAACATTCGCTTCCTTTCTCCCGGCCAGGGTGGAGCAGCCAGCACCCAGCTCAATTTTGTTGGCGTGTTGGCACCGGCAAGCACCCCGATGGCGTGCGACCAGGGCCGCTGCCGGCTGATGGGCCCGCTCACGACAACGGTGTCGAGCATGAGCGAACGGAGCTTCAATGACCGCGGCCTGGCCACCGGCCTGCCGAAAGCCTGGCCAGCCGAAGGGCACTGCAACGTTGAACAGCGCCAGGTGCGCTGCAGCGCCAAGGCCCCGAGTCAGGAGGCCTGGAGTGCCATCGCCGAGTTCTGAACGGCAGCGCCCACACCGATTGTCAGCGGCACAAGACCGATCGTCAGAGGCAGCAAAACCGAGGCCACGCTTGACCCCAGACAAACAAGCAGGTCCAACCGGAACCTGGAAGAGAGAGGCGGCACCCAGATTCGAACTGGGGATAAAGGATTTGCAATCCTCTGCCTTACCACTTGGCCATGCCGCCAGTCGGGAGCAAACTCCCTGGACCGGATCGTATCAGCCATGGCATGCCCTCCCGTCTGCTGGTCCTGAGCAACGGCCACGGTGAGGACCAGATCGCCCTGCGCCTGATCCGGGCCCTGCGGCGCCGCCGGCCCGACCTCCAGGTGGAGGTATTGCCGTTGGTGGGGGAGGGATCGGCATTCAAGGCCGCTGAGGCAGGCGGCGAGCTGCGACGGATCGGACCGCGCCTGGCGCTGCCCAGCGGCGGATTCAGCAACCAGAGCCTGCCGGGTTTACTGGGTGATCTCAGCGCCGGCCTGCCCCTGCTGAGTTGGCGGCAGCTGCGGACCGTGCGCCACTGGGGGCGTCGCGGCAAGCCCGTGCTCGCCATCGGAGATCTGCTGCCGCTGCTGCTGGCCTTTGCCAGCGGTGCGCCCTATGGCTTCGTCGGCACCCCGAAAAGCGACTACACCTGGCGCAGCGGGCCTGGCCACAACTGGCCTGCCGACAGCTATCACCGCTGCAAGGGGAGCGAATGGGACCCATGGGAATGGGCCCTGATGGGCCAGCGTCGCTGCCGGGTCGTGGCCGTCAGGGACGGACTGACGGCCCGGGGGCTTCGTCGCCACGGTGTCAGAGCCCTGGCACCGGGCAATTCGATGATGGATGGCTTCCTCTCCCAGCCCGTGCCGCCTGGCCTGGCCAGCCAACGGCGCCTGGTGTTGCTGGCGGGCAGTCGCCTGCCGGAGGCCCTGGGCAACCTGCAGCGTCTGCTGGGGGCCCTGGAGTGGCTCGGGCCAGACGGGCAGGAAAGGCCGGGCAGCCTGAACGAGCCGATCGCCGTGCTCTGCGCCACCGGCACCAGGCCCAGCGACGCCGAGCTGGCACCGCTGCTACGCGCCGCCGGTTACGTCCCCAGCGATCCACCCGAGGGCAGCGGCGCCCAGGCGGCCTGGCAGCGGGGCAGGGTGTTGCTGTTGGTGGCCAGCGGCACCTTCGAGCGTTGGGCCAGCTGGGGGGAGGTGGGGCTGGCCATGGCCGGCACCGCCACCGAACAACTGGTGGGACTCGGCATTCCGGCTCTGTCGCTGCCTGGCCCCGGACCCCAGTTCAAGCGAAGCTTTGCCAGCCGCCAGAGCCGGTTGCTGGGGGGGGCGGTGCGGGTCTGCCCCACACCGAAGGCCCTGGCGCGGGAGTTGGCCCGGTTGCTCGCCGAGCCGGGCACGAGGGCCACCCTTGGGAGGGTCGGCAGGCGGCGCATGGGAGAGGCTGGCGGCAGTGAGCGCCTCGCCGCCGTGCTGGAGCGGGAGCTGCTGGACCAGAACCTGCCGCGAGGGGGCCGGGCCGACGACTGGCGATGATGGGGGTCGTTATCGCCTTTGCAGGTTCCTGATGCCCGCCCCCACCGATCGGGCCTACGCCACCATCACCGGCAACCTGGCCTCCCTGCTTGGCATCAGCATCGCCTCGGCGCGCCGCCGGGTCGACCAGCGCGCCGCCAAGGCGGAGATTCGCGACATCGCCGGCCGGGTGGCCATGGCCGAGCAGATGGTCGAGGAGCTGAGCGGCAGCCGCCAGGAGCAGGTCCGCCTGCTCGATTCCCTGCTGATCGCCGAGTCTGACGAAGCCAACTACCTCGACGAAGACTGAGTGCTCGCAGGGCAAACCTGCCTCAGTGCTCGAAGACCGAACCGAAACGGCGGCGATCAAGTTCGGAGAACACCGGGATGCAGGCGAAACAACGGCGCGCCAGCTCCATGCGTTCCTCCCGCTCCAGGATCTCCTTGAGGCGCCCATGGGCAGGGAGCAGGAAGCGCACGTCGTTGGCGGCATAGGCCAGCTGGGCCTCGCCAAGTTCCTCGACCCGGCCCCAGTCACTGCTCTGGGCCTGCTTGTCGAGCTCCACACCCACCAGCTCCTGAACCACCTCCTTGAGTCCGTGGCGGGAGCTGTAGGTGCGGGCCAGGCGGCTGGCCACCTTGGTGCAGAACAGAGGGTTCACGGCAATCCCCAGGCCTTCCCCCAGGGCGGCCACATCGAAGCGGGCGAAGTGGAACACCTTCTCGATCGCCGGGTTCTCCATCAGCTCCTGCAGCCGGGGGGCGAGCCGCTGACCGCGCGCAATCCTGATGCAGCAGACGTTGTCACGGGCGTCGGCGATCTGGACCAGGCAGAGACGATCGCGGCCATGGACCAGTCCCATCGCCTCGGTATCCACGGCCAGGGCCGACGCCTCCGAGAGCAGGGCGAGCCAGGCCGGATCAAGATCGTCGTCGAAGACGGCAAAGCTGGCTGGAGCAGAGGCTGAGGAAGACGGGTGAGCAGAGGGGGTGGCCATCGAGGCAATGCGCAACCCCGCCATCGTCGCGTCCAGTGCCCTCACCGCTGCATTCCCTTCCCTCCTGTCCGCTGCCGGCTGGGCCAGGATGGGGTGACTGTCAGCCGTTCGCATGCCCCCCGCCTTGAGCTCCACCCTCCTGCTCACCCTGCTGATGACCGTGGGGCTGGTGTTCTTCCTGCGGGCCGCCAGCAAGGACCGCACCACCGTCGTGGATGTCCACTCACCCCGGCCGGCCCTGGAGGTGCTCGACGGCCTCAGTCAGTGGCTGCAACAACGGGGTTGGCAGGCCGAGGCCGGCGACCCGGAACGGCGCCTGCTGCGCTTCTCCGGCAGGGTTGCCGCCAGCCTTCCCCTGGCCTTGCTGCTGTCGGTGCTCGGAGCCGTCGGTGCGGCCTGCCTCGGCCTGGTGGTGCGCCAGCTCCTCCCTGGTCTGGGATGGTCGCCGCTGCTGCTCACCCTGCTGGGCCCCCTGGCGGGATTGGTCTACGGGCGCCGAGCGGCTCGACAAGAGCAAGTTGAGCTGCGCCTGATCAGCGACGACACGGCCCCGGGCAGCACCCTGCGGCTTCGCGCCCACCGCGATGAGCTGATTGCCCTTGAACAGGAGATGGCCGCCCCTCTCCAGCTCGCCAGTGACGGCTCCCTGCTTCGTTCCCCGATCTGATTAGCCCGTGTCCACTCATTCACGCTCCACAACGGCACCTCGCCGCGTTGTTCCTCGGGCCTCCTCGATCCGATGGGCGGCGCTGGGGGTGTTCAGCCTGATCCTGGCGGCGGCGGCGGCAGCGGCGCGGGCCCCGGCTCTTCCCGCCGTCGATCCGCTCACCGGTCCCCGGGCGCCGCTGAACAAGAACTGGATCGGGCGCCGCAGTCTTGCTGCCGGCACACCGATCCTGGTGCTGGCTGGCCATGCCGACTCCCAGGCCATGGCAGGAGCTGGCACTCCCGGTGAGGCCGTCGACATCCACGGCGCCGCCCCGATGAATCCCGCCATCCGTGACGAGCTCCATTGGAACCTGCTGACCGCCGAGCGGATCGTGGGCCTCGGGCAACAGCGGGGGCTCAACATCAACCTTTACCTGCCTCCGCTGAGGACCATCGCCGATGGCGACGATCCGCGCACCAACTGGAGTGTGGGCAAGGATCACGTGCGTCGGGGTGGCTACGCCCTGGAAATCCACTTCGATGCCTACGGCCCCGATGGCATTGGCTCGGGCCTGATTCCGCCACTGATGGGGCCCTTCAGCCAACTCGATGAGAGCCTCGCCGCCGCCTTCGGCGCCTTCCCCGCTGACTTCCGCGGTGGGCTTGGCGCCCCGCGACGGGGCATTGCCATGCTGGAGATCGGCAAGCTTGAGGGCACCCTCGAAGCGTCACTGCGCAACCCCACCAGCCGCGATTCAGCCCTCGACGCGATTGCCCTGCGGGTGGTGGAGGCGATCGAGGCGGGGCTGGCGGGCAGCCAGGCCCCCTTCAGGCCACGGCTCAGCCAACAGCCTGATGGGGTTGGCAGCGATCCTTCAGTGATTCGTCCTTCAACCAGTCCTGGGGGCAGGTGAACAGATCGGTGAGCAAGGCCTCGCGGCTGCCTGGCTCCGGGGTGTAGCCGTACTCCCAGCGCACCAGAGGCGGCAGCGACATCAGGATCGACTCGGTCCGCCCGTTGGTCTGCAGACCGAAGATCGTGCCCCGGTCGAAAACGAGATTGAATTCCACGTAACGGCCGCGGCGGTAAAGCTGGAACTGGCGTTCCCGCTCGCCGTAGGCCAACGGGTTGCGCTTCTCGACGATCGGCGCGTAGCTCGGCAGAAAACCGTGGCCGCAGGCGCTGGCCAACTGGAACAACTGATCCCAGCTCTGGGTCTGAGGCCCCGCAGCGCCAGAAAGAGCCGCGGCCACAGACTGGGGATCCTGACCCTTGTAGAGGATTCCTGACGGATCCTGGTAGTCGAAGAAAATGCCCCCAACGCCACGGGTCTCGCCGCGGTGCCGGAGCAGGAAGTAGTCATCACACCAGGCCTTGAACACCGGGTAGAAGGCCGGGTTGACGCTGTCACAGGCTCCCTTCAAGGTGCTGTGAAAGTGGATGGCATCGGCGAGGAAGGGATAGAAGGGTGTGAGGTCAGCCCCGCCTCCGAACCACCAGACCGGACCCGCTTCGAAATAGCGGTAGTTCAGGTGCACCGTGGGCACATAGGGGTTGCGGGGGTGCAACACCATCGAGGTGCCTGTGGCGAACCAGCGCTGCCCTTCCGCCTCCGGCCGTTGGTTGAGGATCGCCGGAGGCAGCCGGTCCCCCTCCACTTCGGAGAAATTGACGCCGCCCTGTTCGAAGATGCGGCCAGCTGTCATCACCCTGGAGCGGCCACCGCCGCCCTCCGGCCGCTCCCAGCTCTCCTCCTGAAAGCGGCCTTCACCATCGAGGGCTTCGAGGCCGGCGCAGATGCTGTCCTGAAGGCCCATCAGCAGCTGCCTGGCCCGCTGGCGGGAATCGGGCGGCGGAGCCTGGGGTGGCGGTCCGATCTCCGGAGCCATGGCTGGATCAATCCGTGGTTGTTCGGGCACGCGAGCTGAGCCCCTCTCGGGGCACTGGAATCCTGTTCACCTTTCCAGCCTGCCGTACCCGCTCACAACCTTTCGAGAGGCTCTGTCATGGGCGCGACCCGTAGGATTGACCCAGTTATGGGTACTCAAGGGATGGCCAGCGCTGATCGGGCCCTCGATGCCTTGAAGCCCCTGTGTGATGCGGGCAGTGGTCGCACCCTGCTGGAGCTGGCCTGGATCAGTCAGGTCCGGGTGCAGGGCGATCGGGCTGTTTTCCGCCTCGCCTTACCGGGTTATGCCACCAGCCAGCGGGAGAAAATCGCCGCCGATGCCCGCAGCGCCCTGCTGGCCGTCGATGGCATTGCGGAGGTGCAGGTCGAGCTGGCCCAGCCCGAGCAAGCCGATGCCGGCCACAGCCACGGACCAGCTGGCGCCGGCCAGCTGCCCGAGCGCAAAGGAATCCCTGGCGTCGGCCGGGTGATCGCCGTCAGCAGCGGCAAGGGTGGGGTGGGCAAGAGCACCGTGGCTGTGAACCTGGCCTGCGCCCTGGCCCGACAGGGACTGAGGGTGGGACTTCTGGATGCTGATATCTACGGGCCGAACGTCCCGACCATGCTCGGGGTGGCCGATCGAACCCCTGAGGTGCGCGGCAGCGGCGACCAGCAGGTCCTCACGCCGATTGAGGTCTGCGGTGTGGCCATGGTGTCGATGGGCCTGTTGATTCAGGAGAACCAACCGGTGGTCTGGCGCGGGCCGATGCTGAATGGAATCATCCGTCAGTTTCTTTATCAGGTGGAGTGGGGAGAGCGCGATGTGCTCGTCGTCGACCTGCCTCCGGGCACCGGTGATGCCCAGCTCACCCTGGCCCAGGCCGTGACGATGGCCGGGGTCGTGATTGTCACCACCCCCCAGAAGGTGTCCCTGCAGGATGCCCGCCGCGGCCTGGCGATGTTCCTGCAGATGGGGGTGTCCGTGCTGGGAGTGATCGAGAACATGAGCGTGTTCATCCCACCGGATCGGCCCGAAGCCCGCTACTCGATTTTTGGCTCCGGTGGCGGAGCCCTGCTGGCCGCCGAGGCCAACGTGCCCCTGCTCGCCCAGCTGCCCCTGGAGATGGGCGTGGTGGAAGGCGGAGACAGGGGCCTCCCCCTGGTGGTGGCCCAGCCTGATTCGCCGACGGCCCACGCCTTCATGGAGCTGGCTGCAACCCTTCAGATGCCGACGCTCAACCCAGCCTGAGCGGCATGGCCATGCTCAGCGGTGGGCGCAGGGTGTTCTCCAGCAGCCGCCCGAGAAAGCGTTCGTGGTTCAAGCAGATCGATCTGGTGCTCTGGGGGATTCCCCTGGCCCTGTCGCTGTTGGCGGGAATCCTGATCGCCAGCACGCAGCGGCAGGCCGACTACGCCGATTGGTACCAGCACTGGCTCTCGGCGGCAGTGGGGCTGGGCCTTGCCTTGCTGTTGGCCCGCCTGCCGCTGGATCGGCTCAAGTCTCTGCTGCTGCCGATCTACGGCCTCACCGTGATCAGCCTGATCGCGGTGAGGCTGGTGGGCACCTCCGCCCTTGGCGCCCAGCGCTGGATCAGCATCGGCGGCTTCAATGTGCAACCTTCGGAATTCGCCAAACTCGCAGCGATCCTGCTGCTGGCCGGGGTGCTCAGCCGCTTTCCGATCGAACGGCCGATCGACCTGCTGCGGCCTTCCGGCGTGATCCTGATTCCCTGGTTTCTGGTGTTCATCCAGCCTGACCTAGGCACATCGCTGGTGTTCGGGGTCGTGCTGCTTGTGATGTTGTTCTGGGCCGGTATGTCACTCCAGTGGGTGGTGCTGGTGCTCTCGCCGCTGGCGGCGGCCCTGCTGGCCGGCACGCTGCCGCTGGCCCTGCTGGGCTGGATTCCGCTGATGGGTTGGCTCGCCTACCGCTCCCTGCCCTGGCGGTGGCCCGGCGTGGCCCTGGCGGTCGGCATCCAGGGCCTGTTCGCCCTGCTCACCCCCTATCTCTGGGCCCATGGCCTCAAGGACTACCAGCGCGACCGCCTGGTGCTGTTCCTCGACCCGTCCAAAGATCCCCTCGGCGGGGGCTACCACCTGCTGCAGAGCAAGGTAGGCATTGGGTCCGGCGGCCTCTGGGGAACGGGCCTGATGCATGGCCAACTCACCAAACTTCAGTTCATCCCGGAACAGCACACCGACTTCATCTTCAGTGCCCTGGGCGAGGAAACCGGCTATGTGGGCTCCATGCTGGTGGTGATTGGTTTCATCGCTCTGATGGGGCGCCTGCTGCAGATCGCCGGCAAGGCCCGCACCGACTTCGAGTCACTCGTGGTGGTCGGCATCGGCGCCATGGTGATGTTCCAGGTGGTGGTCAATATCTTCATGACGATCGGCCTCGGCCCCGTGACCGGCATTCCCCTGCCCTGGATGAGTTATGGCCGTTCAGCAATGTTGGTCAACTTCATCGCCCTCGGGCTCTGTGCCTCGGTGCTGCGTCGCAGCCGCTCCAGCCAGGGGGGCTGGTGAACGGCCCGTCCCTGCACCAGTTGCGGCAACGTCTGGCCCAGGGCGTTCCGCCCGGCCGCAGCGATGAGGACGGCGTACGCCGGCAGTGGTGGGCGGCCTTGGCCACCCTGCAGGAAGATTTTCTGCTGCCGCTCCAACCCCTCAAAGGGGTCTGGCTGGCGTCGCCCCTGCCAGCGCTGCACGAGCCCGCCCTGCTGCGGGAACTGCAAGGTTGGGTCTGGACGCCCAAGGCGATCGGCACCCTGCTGGAGCCTCCATCGCCGCTGCTGCCGGGGCGTTGGCGGCAATCAGCTGACCCTCACCCGGGGCCAACACCAGATTTCGAACGACTGACCCTCGACGACGACGACGGCACCGATCCGCTGTTGTTGCTGTTCACCCCCCAGCTGCAGATGGCGATGGCCCTGGAGGGGGAGCCTCAACGGCGGCGCTTGATCCTGCGCTTCGACCCCGCCACGTTGGCTGCGGCCCTGCAACTGGTGGATGAACGCCTGCAGTGCCGCAGCCCCAGCGCAGCCCCGAGTCTGCGCAGCGCCATGCACAGACTCGGAGCCCTGCGCAGCGAGGAGAAGACGGCGCAGGCCTTCTGGCCGCGACTGGGCGAACGGCTCGCCGCGATGGCGCCGAGCGTCACCCTGCAACCCGTGGTCCAGGCCGCCCCCGCCAAGGACGAGCAGACACCGCATCCAGCCAACGGCGAGCTGGCCCTGCTTGAGGCCCTCACCCACGAGGTGCGCACGCCGTTGGCCACGATCCGGACCCTGATCCGCTCCCTGCTGCGCCGCACCGACCTGCCCACCGTGGTGCGCCACCGGCTCGAGCAGATCGACAGCGAATGCAGTGAACAGATCGACCGGTTCGGCCTGATCTTCCATGCCGCCGAACTGCAGCGACGCCCCCGCCCGAACCAGTCCCTGGCACGAACCGATCTGGCTGCCCTGCTGCAGAAGCTGCTGCCGCTGTGGGAGCGGCAGCTGGGGCGGCGGGGATTAGGCCTGAAGCTGGAGATCGTGGATCAGCTTCAGCCGGTGATGAGTGATCCCAACCTGCTTGAAACCATGCTCGGGGGATTGATCGACCGCTTCACCCGCAGCCTGCCGGCCGGCACCGCGGTGTTAATTCGCCTGCAACCGGCCGGCTCTCGGCTGAAACTGCAACTCAACGGCCTCAAAACGCCGGTGGCGGAAACGGCCACCGCAGCCCCCACGGCGGCCCTCGGTCCGGTGCTGAGCTGGGATCCCCTGACCGGAAGCCTGCAGCTGAGCCGTGAGGCCACCCAGCGCCTGTTCCACAGCCTCGGCGGCCGTCTGACCGAAAGAGCAGGCAGCGGACTCACCGTCTTCTTTCCCTTGGCCGCCAGCCTGGGGGCCAACGAGATCTGAATTTGTTGACGGGTGTGAAGAGAGGGCAGCTCCTGAGATAAGAGCTGGAAACACGGTGCTAGCTTCCAGCCGAAACGGTCCGGCAGCTCCACCAGGAACGCCCACTCCCCTCCCCCAACAGCCATGACAGCAACGGCGCTGAGCGGTCAACTCCCCAAGTACATCGGTAGCACCGGAGGTTTGCTGAACTCAGCCGAAACTGAGGAGAAATACGCCATCACCTGGACAAGCAGCACCTCCCAGG
This sequence comes from Cyanobacteria bacterium bin.51, assembly GCA_013203655.1. GTDB lineage: Bacteria > Cyanobacteriota > Cyanobacteriia > PCC-6307 > Cyanobiaceae > Regnicoccus. Next base: position 7,725 of record JABMPN010000065.1, on the reverse strand, counting down.
TTTTTGAGCTTCCCACCGGCGGGGCCGCCGAGATGAATGAAGGGGAAAACATCATGTATTTCGCCCGCAAAGAGCAGTGCCTGGCCCTTGGCACCCAGTTGCGCACCAAATTCAAGCCCCGCATCGAGGATTTCAAGATCTACCGGATCTTCCCCGGCGGCGACACCGAATATCTACACCCCAAGGACGGTGTCTTTCCCGAGAAGGTCAACGAAGGCCGCTCCATGGTGGGGTTCAATTCCCGTCGCATCGGCGATAACCCCAATCCATCCACGATCAAGTTCACCGGTCGCAACACCTTCGACTCCTGAGCGGCAGGCGGGTCCTGCGGACCTGAATCGATCAACAATTAGAAAGGCGGGGCCCGGGGCCCCGTTTTTTTTGCCTGGCCGTAGCCGTGAAGACCTCTCCCGATCACGCTGCCTTCCTTGCGCTGGCGAGCGCCGGCCACAATTTCATCCCGATCGCCAAGCGCTGGCCCGCCGATCTGGAAACGCCGCTGACCACCTGGCTGAAGGTGGGGGCCGCCAGTCGCCATGGTGTGCTGCTCGAATCCGTTGAGGGGGGTGAGCACTTGGGGCGCTGGAGCTACGTGGTGGCCGATCCGCTGTGGACCCTGACGGTGCGAGGCGAACGCGCCGAGCAGGTCTGGCGGGATGGCCGGGTCTGCCACCACCAGGGGAACCCATTCGAACTGTTGCGGGAACGCCTCAGTCACCTTCACGCCGCCCCGGTGCCGGGTCTGCCACCGGTGGGTCAGTTGTTTGGCTTCTGGGGCTACGAACTGATCCGCTGGATCGAGCCCAGCGTGCCGGTCCATGCCAATGATCCAGCCGGGCCTGCCGATGGCTGCTGGATGCTGGCCGACAGCCTGTTGGTCTTCGACCAGGTGAAACGGCAGGTGATTGCTGTGGCCTATGGCGACCTCAGCGACGGCAGCAGTGCCGACCAGGCCTACGCCAGCGCCGAAGCCAGAATCCACAGCCTGGCGCAACGCATGCAGGCCCCCCTGCCCAAGGGTGTCAAACCCCTGCGCTGGACCGCCGAGCCCACACAGCAGCTGGCCACCACCAGCAACCGCAGTCAGGCCGACTACGAAGCGGCCGTGGATGCAGCCCGGGGCCACATCGCCGCTGGTGATGTGTTCCAGCTGGTGATCAGCCAACGGCTGGAAACGCCGATCCAACGCGATCCCTTTGAGCTCTACCGCAGCCTGCGGATGGTGAATCCCTCCCCGTACATGGCCTTCTTCAACTTCGGCGGCTGGTATCTGATCGGTTCAAGCCCCGAAGTGATGGTCAAGGCCGAGCCGAGCGAGCAGGGCGTCAAGGCGTCGCTTCGGCCCATTGCCGGAACCCGGCCCAGGGGCCAGAGCGAGGCGGAGGACCAGCGGCTGGAGGAGGAGCTGCTTGCCGATCCCAAGGAAAGGGCAGAGCATGTGATGCTGGTCGATCTGGGCCGCAACGATCTGGGCCGGGTCTGCCGACCTGGCACCGTCGCGGTCACCGACCTGATGGTGATTGAGCGCTACTCCCACGTCATGCACATCGTCAGCCAGGTGGAGGGTCTGCTGGCACCAGACCAGGACATCTGGGACCTGCTCCAGGCCTCCTTTCCGGCAGGAACGGTGAGCGGAGCCCCGAAAATCAGAGCCATGCAGCTGATCCACAAGCTTGAACCCGATGCCCGGGGTCCCTACTCCGGCGTCTACGGCGCCGTCGATCTGGGTGGCGCCCTCAACACCGCCATCACGATCCGCACCATGGTGGTGCTGCCCGACCCGGCCGGCGGCTGGCGTGTTCAGGTGCAGGCGGGCGCCGGTCTGGTCGCCGATTCGCAACCTGCAGCGGAGTACGAAGAAACCCTCAACAAGGCTCGTGGCCTGCTCAAGGCGCTGGCCTGCCTCGAGGATGGGACGCCATGAGTGGCCCCTTGCTGCTGAAGGGATTCGAGGTGGAGCTGTTCACCGGCCAGAGCAACGGCACCGTGGTCGGGGTGGCTGAACAGGTGGCGACGGTGCTTCCCGGATTCGTGACCGAGCCGGATCACCGCAATCTCGAATACATCACCCACCCCGATGCCAATTACACCGACCAACTGACCATGCTCCAGGAGCCACGGCGGCAGCTGCGGCGTTGGTTGAAGCAGCAGGGGCTGACCCTGATTCCCGGCAGCACCCTGAGCCTGGGCGACAGCAGCCGGTTCGAGCGCTCCGATCCCGCCAACGCTTACCACGGCTTCATTGAAACCACCTACGGCACCAGGGTGGTCACCGCCAGCGTGCACATCAATCTGGGCATCACGGCGATGGAGTCGCTCTTCGCCGCCTGCCGGCTGATGCGCTGCGAGGCGGCCCTGCTGCTGGCCTTGAGCGCCAGTTCGCCCTTCCTCGATGGGACAGCCAGCGGGGCCCATTCCCAGCGCTGGCTGCAGTTCCCGCTCACCCCGGCCAAAGTGCCGCTGTTCCTGGATCACCACCACTACATCCGCTGGATGGAGGAGCAGATGGCGGCTGGCAGCATGCAGAACGTCCGCCATCTCTGGACCTCAGTGCGCCCCAACGGGGAGAGCCGCCCCCACGATCTCAATCGGCTGGAGATCCGCATCTGCGATCTGATCAGCGACCCCTTGGTGCTGCTGGCGATCACGGCCTTCATCGAGCTGCGGCTGCTGCAACTCGACTTGAATCCTGAGGCCCATGATCCTCTGCACGCCAGCAGCCTCAGCCCTGCCGAACTGGCGGAGCTGTCCGACGCCAACGACCTGGCCGCCGCCAGGGCCAGCCTCGAGGCCGAACTGCTCGACTGGCGCAGCGGCGAGCCCCTGCCGGCCCGCGCCTGGCTGCGGCGGGAGCTTGAATCCATGCGGCCGCTGGCGATCCAACTGGGCCTTCAGCCCTGGCTGGCTCCCTTAGACCAAGTGCTGGACGGTGGCAATGAGGCAATGCGCTGGCTGGCGCGTCACCACCAGGGGGCCAGCATCGAGTCGATCTTGACCACTGAGATCGAGGCGATGGCCAACCTTGAGAGGCAACCGGCACCACACAACACAGAAGCCCTGAACCCTTTGGGATGATCATGGTTCCTTCCTTTGCTGAGCCGGCTCCCATGCGGCAGTTTCTGACCGCAGCTTCAGCCGCCATGGAGGAGTCCCCTGGCCCCGACCCCACCCAGCCGGCACCGCGAGTGACCCGGCTACTGGGCGAGCGCCTGGAGTTGGTGGAGGATCTCTGGAAAACGGTGCTGCGCAGCGAGTGTCCGCCGGAGCAGGCCGAGCGGCTGCTGAGGCTCAAGGAGCTCAGCGAAGAAACCAGTGAGTCGGCCTTGCAGCCGGAGAACAACGCGCCGATCGTTCAGCTGATCCGGGAGATGGATCTGGCTGAGGCGATCGCCGCGGCCAGGGCGTTTTCGCTCTACTTCCAGCTGGTCAACATCCTTGAGCAGCACATCGAGGAAGACAGCTATCTCGCCAGCCTCAAGGACGGGCTGCCGCCGCCAAGCCCCGACCCCTTTGCCCCGCCGCTGGCCAGCCAGACCGATCCGGCCACCTTCAAGGAGCTGTTCACGCGGCTGCGGGGGCTGAACGTGCCGCCCGCGCAGCTCGAAACCCTGTTGCGGGAACTCGACATCCGCCTCGTCTTCACCGCCCACCCCACCGAAATCGTGCGGCATACGGTGCGGCACAAACAACGCCGGGTCGCCTCTCTGATCCAGAAGCTCCAGCAGGACAGCCCCGCTGAGCTCCATGACAAGCGCAACCTGCGTCTCCAGCTCGAAGAAGAGATTCGGCTCTGGTGGCGCACCGATGAACTGCACCAGTTCAAGCCCTCGGTACTCGATGAGGTGGATTACGCCCTGCACTACTTCCAGCAGGTGCTCTTCGATGCCATGCCCCTGTTGCGCCTGCGCATCCACAGCGCCTTAGCCGGAAGCTATCCGGATGTGCAACCACCGCGGGATGCCTTCTGCACCTTCGGCTCCTGGGTGGGCGCCGATCGCGATGGCAACCCCTCCGTCACCCCGGACATCACCTGGCGCACCGCCTGCTTCCAGCGGCAGTTGATGATCGAGCGCTACATCGCCTCGGTGCAGGATCTGCGCGACCAGCTCAGCATCTCGATGCAGTGGAGCCAGGTGAGCGCACCGCTGCTCGAATCCCTGGAGATCGACCGGCTGCGCTTCCCCGACATCTATGAAGAACGGGCGGCACGTTATCGGCTTGAGCCCTATCGACTGAAACTCAGCTACACCCTGGAGAGGTTGCAGCTCACCCACCAACGCAACCAGCAACTCGCCGATGCCGGCTGGGAATCCCCCTGCGACGGTCCCAGCAACACGGTCGGCCTCTCGTTCGGCACCGGCATGGTCTCCTCGCCCGCCGAAGACCTCCACTACGGCTCCGTGGGCGAACTTCGGGCCGAATTGGAACTGCTCCGCGACAGCCTGGAGAACACCGGCCTGAGCTGCGAGCCCTTGCGCAAACTGCTCTCCCAGGTGCATATCTTCGGCTTCAGCCTGGCCACCCTTGACATCCGCCAGGAGAGCACCCGCCACAGCGATGCCCTCGACGAACTGAGCCGCTACCTGCAGCTGCCCGTTGCCTACGGCGCCATGGACGAAGAGCAGCGGATCACCTGGCTGCTGGCGGAACTCCAGACCCGCCGGCCCCTGCTGCCGCCAGCCGCCAGCTGGAGCCCGGCCACTGCCGAGACCTTCGCGGTCTTTCGCATGCTGGAGCGGTTGCAACGCGAATTCGGCGCGCGGATCTGCCGCAGTTACGTGATCTCGATGTGCCACACGGTCTCGGATCTGCTGGAAGTGATGCTGCTGGCGAAGGAGGCCGGCCTGGTCGACCCGAAAGCGGTCAGCACACAGTTGTTGGTGGTGCCCCTGTTCGAAACGGTTGAGGATCTGCAGCGCGCCCCGGCGGTGATGGATCGGCTGTTCTCCGAGCCCTTCTATCGCCAGCTGCTGGCCAGCAGCGGCGAGGCCAACAAGCCCCTGCAGGAAGTGATGCTGGGCTACTCCGACAGCAACAAAGACTCCGGCTTCCTCTCCAGCAACTGGGAGATCCACAAGGCCCAGATCTCCCTGCAGCGCCTGTCCTGCCAGTACGACGTGGCGCTGCGGATCTTCCATGGCCGCGGTGGATCGGTGGGGCGTGGCGGCGGGCCCGCCTACCAGGCGATCCTTGCCCAGCCCAGCGGCACCATGAACGGCCGCATCAAGATCACCGAGCAGGGCGAGGTGCTGGCGTCGAAATATTCCTTGCCGGAGCTGGCGCTCTACAACCTCGAAACCATGACCACCGCTGTGCTCCAGAACAGCCTGGTGAGCACCAGCCTCGACGACACCCCCAGCTGGAACGAGCTGATGGCCAGGCTGGGCGCCAGCTCACGTCTGCACTACCGCAAGCTCGTCCACGACAATCCGGATCTGGTGGCTTTTTTCCAGCAGGTCACCCCGATCGAGGAAATCAGCAAGCTGCAGATTTCCAGTCGTCCGGCCCGACGCAAGAGCGGGGCCAAGGATCTCTCCAGTCTGCGGGCGATCCCCTGGGTGTTCGGCTGGACCCAGAGCCGCTTTTTGTTGCCGAGTTGGTTCGGGGTGGGGGCGGCCCTGCAGGAGGAACTCGACAACGACCCTGGCCAACTGGAGTTGCTGCGGTTGCTCTACCAGCGCTGGCCTTTCTTCCGGATGCTGATCTCCAAGGTGGAGATGACGCTCTCGAAGGTGGACCTGGATCTGGCCCATCACTATGTCGAGGCACTCGGCCGCCCGGAACATCGCGTCGCCTTCGAGCAGATTTTCGCAGAGATCGCCGCCGAGTTCACCCTCACCCGCGATCTGGTCCTGCAGATCTCCGGCCATGGCCGCCTGCTCGATGGCGATCCGGCCCTGCAGCTCTCCGTCGACCTGCGCAACCGCACGATCATCCCCCTGGGCTTTCTTCAAGTTGCCCTGCTGCGCCGACTCAGGGACCAGAACCGCCAGCCGCCGATGAGCGAAGCGAGCGGGGACAGCCCCGACAGCCGCACCTACAGCCGCAGCGAGCTGCTGCGGGGAGCGCTGCTGACGATCAACGGGATCGCTGCCGGGATGCGCAACACCGGCTGAGGAACGCTTGATCCCTTTTCGCAACCAGCCTCCCGCCCCTCGCCTGCCCGAGGGTTATGCAATCAGCAGTGACACGTTTCCGGACGTGGGCGAGCTCAATGCGCTGCTGATGTCTTGTGGGGAGAGGAGCAGAAACGAACAACGTCTCGGCCTGGTGCTGCAACGCAGCGCCTGGCAGCTGAGCATCCATGATCCGGCCGGAAGTCTCGTGGGGTTTGTGCGCGCCACCAGTGATCAGGCGCTCAACGCCAATCTCTGGGACCTCGCCGCTTCTCCCGGGGATCCCCAACAGCAGGCCGTGCTCTCGGTCCTGGTTCACACCGCCCTGAGCCGGCTGAAGAAGGAACTCAGTGGCTGCAGTGTGTCTGTGGCGGCCCCACCGGAAGCCCTGCAAGCACTGCAACGCTATGGATTCCTTGTGGATCCGGGCGGCATCCGGGCGATGGGACTCTCCCTCAGAACTCCGGTGCCGAGGGTGGAGTGAAACGAGCATGGAGGGATTCGAACCCCCGACCCTCAGAACCGGAATCTGATGCTCTATCCAGCTGAGCTACATGCCCTGACAGCGGCTGAAGGCCGCTCAGGGGAAGGCTGACGCCTTTCCTGATGGAGGTACCTTAACCGCATGCCGCCCCAGACCCATTCGGCTGCACCGCCTGGAGCTGCACCACTTTCGCAACTACGCCCAGCTGGGGCTGAACCTCGAGACCCCGAGGCTGCTGGTGATCGGCGCCAATGGCGAGGGAAAGTCGAATCTGCTGGAGGCCGTCGAGCTGCTGGGCAGCCTGCGCTCCCATCGCACCGGCAGCGACCAGGATCTGATCCGCCACGGTGACCCGGCCGCCCTGATCCGGGCCAGCTGCGGCGACGATCAGCTGGAACTGGAGCTGCGGCGAAGGGGAGGACGGCAGGCGCGCCGCAATGGCAAGACCCTGGAGCGCCACCACGACCTGATCGGCCCGCTGCGGGTGGTGGTGTTCAGTGCCCTGGATCTGGACCTGGTCCGCGGCGAGCCGGCCCTGCGCCGCCAGTGGCTGGATCGGGTGGTGCTGCAGCTTGAGCCGGTCTACAGCGAGTTGCTGCGGCGCTATGGGCGGCTGCTGCGTCAGCGCAGCCAGCTGCTGCGCCGCGGCATCGCCCCTGGGGAGCAAGGCGGCCTGCTCGACGCCTTCGACCAACAGATGGCCCTGGTAGGCACACGCCTGCATCGTCGCCGCCGCCGCGCCCTCGCCCGGTTGCAGCCGTTGGCCGCCGCCTGGCAGGAGCGGCTCAGCGCCGGCCGGGAGCGGTTGGAGCTGGGCTACCAGGCCGGCAGTCGCCTGGAGGGAGAGGAGGAGGAGGGGCCCTGGCGCGACGCCCTGGCCCTGCAGCTGAGGCAGCAACGCAGTGAGGAACTGCGCCTCGGCCAGTGCCTGGTGGGGCCGCATCGCGATGAGGTGGCCCTGCTCCTGGGCGGGCAATCGGCCCGCCGCTACGGCTCGGCCGGCCAGCAGCGCAGCCTCGTGCTGGCCCTCAAGCTGGCCGAACTGGAGCTGGTGCGCCAGCTCTGGGGAGAGCCACCCCTGCTGCTGCTCGATAGCGGCGTCCCATGGAGTGGTGTAACTCGGGG
>JABMPN010000064.1 GCA_013203655.1 Cyanobacteria bacterium bin.51 | reverse complement strand
CTATGGCGGAGCCATACAGCAGGCCGGGGCGGACAACGCCAAGGCCGAGCAGCGCAAGGTCACCTCCGACTCGATGGAGCTCGAGAAGCAGCGCGGCATCTCGATCACCTCCACCGTGCTCCAGTTCGACTACGCCGGCAGCACCGTCAACCTGCTCGACACCCCTGGCCACCAGGATTTCTCAGAAGACACCTACCGCACCCTGGCTGCCGCCGATAACGCGGTGATGCTCGAAGACGCCGCCAAAGGCCTGGAGCCCCAGACCCGCAAGCTGTTTGAGGTGTGCCGGATGCGGCGCGTGCCGATCTTCACCTTCATCAACAAGATGGATCGGCCGGGGCGTGAGCCCCTGGAGCTGATCGACGAGATCGAAAGCGAGCTGGGGCTTACCTGCTGGCCGGTGAATTGGCCGATCGGCAGCGGCGATCGTTTTCGCGGTGTGATCGATCGCCGCAGCCGCGACGTGCTCCTGTTCAGTCGCGCGGAGCGGGGCAAGCAGGCCGGCGAACGCCGCCTGGCCGCCGGCAGCCCCGAGCTGGCCGAGCTGGTGGAGCCCGACCTGCTGGCCCAGGCGCTCGACGAGCTGGAGCTGCTCGATGGTGCCGGAGCGGAACTGGATCTCGACGTGGTCCATGCCGGGGAGCTGAGCCCGGTGTTCTTCGGCTCGGCGATGACCAACTTCGGCGTGCGGCCCTTCCTGGATGCCTTCCTGGAACTGGCCCAGCGGCCGGTTGCCCGCCACAGCCATGATGGCCCGGTGGATCCGCTGCGGCCCGAGTTCAGCGGCTTTGTGTTCAAGCTTCAGGCCAACATGGATCCGCGCCACCGCGACCGGATCGCCTTCGTGCGGGTCTGCTCCGGCCACTTCGCCAAGGACATGACCGTGCGCCATGCCCGCACCGGCCGCTCGATCCGCCTCTCGCGGCCCCAGAAGCTGTTCGGCCAAGACCGTGAGGTGGTCGAAGACGCCTACCCCGGCGACGTGATCGGCTTGAACAACCCCGGCATGTTCGCCATCGGCGACACCCTTTATGTGGGCCCGAAGGTGGAGTACGAAGGCATTCCCTGCTTCAGTCCTGAGATCTTCTCTTGGCTGCGCAACCCCAACCCCTCGGCCTTCAAGGCCTTCCGCAAGGGGGTCAATGAGCTGCGCGAAGAAGGCGCCGTGCAGGTGCTCTACGACACCGACCTCAGCAAGCGGGACCCGATCCTGGCGGCGGTCGGCCAGTTGCAGCTGGAGGTGGTGCAATACCGGCTGCAGAACGAATACGGCGTTGAAACCCGGCTCGAACCGCTGGGCTTCTCCCTGGCCCGCTGGGTGACGGGCGGCTGGGAAGCCATCGAGGTTGTCGGTCGACTGTTCAACTGCAAGACCGTGCGCGATGCCTGGGGCCGGCCGGTGCTGCTGTTCAAGAACAGCTGGAACCTCAACCAGCTGGGCGAGGACCATCCAGAACTCGGCCTCAGCGCCGTGGCGCCGGTGGTCAGCGGCGTCGAGCCGATCGCCCTGTGAAATCCACTGGCGGGCCTGGGCAAGGAGCTCGGTGATTGTCTGCGCTGAGCCACGGCACCCTCCGGGCCTCGCCAGAATCAATTACAAAGAAAGGTAAAAACCGTGCCCGACCATCTTTGGCTGGTGCGACCCCGCCGTGACGGGGGCTGCGATTACGTTCGCTTTTTGCCCAGTCAGGAAACCGTCGAAGTGCACGAAGGCAGCCACCTTCCGCCCCAGATGCCCCTGCTTAAGCACCGACATTGGCTGGCGGCCGAAGAAGCCGAGGCCCGTCGCCGTGATCTGCAACAAGAGGACGGCTATCAATTCAGCGAACCGCTCTTCTGAATCGTATTCCGGTTCCTTCCCTGAACGTCCGCCGGCCCCGCGCCTCGATACGCTCGAGCTATTACTCTGTCTGCTGCATTGGAGGCCATGACCAACGGTTCCGCCCCATTTCCCAGTGCTGCCGATGGCGCCAGTCCCTATGAGCGGCTCGGGATTGCCCCTGATGCCAGTTTTGATGACGTCCAGGCAGCCCGCAAGGATCGCCTCAGCGCCGTCGGCGACGACCCCCAGGCCCGTGCCCAGGTGGAAACCGCCTACGACGCCGTGCTGATGGAACGTCTGCGCGAGCGCCAGCAAGGCAAGGTCAGCAGTGCGGCAGTGACGGCCTCGAAGCGTGAGGAACTCAAGCCGGCCGCGGCGGGCCGCACGCCCTCTCGGCCCTCGCTGCCTGCCATGCCCGCCCTGCCCCAGCTCAGTGGAGTCAAGCTCAGTCGCCCGTCGCTGAGCCTGCCGACCCTGGTGTTGGCCGAGAATCGCGAGCGTTGGTTTCCACTCATCGCCGGCGGCCTGGTGATTCTGTTGCTGTTGGTCGCCCCGGCCGGCTCGGCCGAAGTGTTGTTGGCCCTGGCCACGGGCGTGACGGTGGTGAATCTGCAGCGCCGCAACGGCCGTTTACTCGGAGCTGTTGGCTGGAGCTTCGCATTGCTGTGTGTGGGCCTGCTGCTTGGCGGCGGTCTGCTTCAGTTGCTTGATCCATCCCTGCCGCTCGGGCTGCCCCTTGATCCCGAGCAGGTGCAGAGCCTGCCGGCCATGCTGCTGCTGCTCTGGGGAGCCCTGATGATCACCTGAGCCCAGGCTTTTGATCCCCTGAGTTCAGGCCAGGGCCAGCTCCCGGATCAGCTCCCGGAGCTCCCCTTCCTCGACCCCGTAGACCTCGTTGCAGAAGTGGCAGGTGAGTTCGGCTCGGCCGTCTTCATCGAGGATGGCGTTCAGTTCCGCCTCGCCGAGCATCCGTAGGGCATCCACGCTGCGGCGGCGGGTGCAGGGGCAGTGGAAGGTCACGCTCTGCCGGGCTTCGGCGTCTTCGAGCAGGTGGGGATCGAGATCCGGGAAAATGTCTTCGAGCAGGGATTGCAGGTGGCCGTTGCATTCGGCCAGGCGGCGGCTGAAGCCGGTGATCTCCTGGCAGCGCGCCTCCAGCAGGGCCACCAGTGCTGGCTCGCTGGCCGCCTTGGGCAGCACCTGGACCAGCACACCTCCGGAGCAGCGCACGCCGCTGCTATCGATCTGCTCGCCCACGAAAAGGGCCGAGGGCGTCTGCTCGGAGTGGAGCAGGTAGGAGGCCACGTCCTCACCGATGCCGCCGCTGACCAGCTCAACGGTGCTGCTGTAGGGCTCCCCTTTGCCCAGGTCACGCACGACGTGGAGGTAGCCGGTGCCGGTGGCCTTGCGAAAATCGAAGCCGTACAGCCCTTCGCCCGTTTCAACGAGGTCAAGCTCCAGCCCCGGCGCTCCCACGTGGCCCCGGACGCTGCCATCCCGGCCGGCATCCACCATCAGGCCGCGCAACGGGCCGTCGGACTGGATCCTCAGGTTCACCCGGCCGTGGGCCACCTTCATTGAGCTGGCCAGCAGCAGGCCGGCGGTCATCGCCCGGCCGAGCAGGGCCGTGGTGAGATACGAGAGCTTGTGCCGCCGGCGCGCATAGCGACTGGTGACTGTGGTGGTTGCCGCCACCAGGCGGATCCCACCACCTGCCGCCGTGGCCCGCACCAACTGATCGGGCATCGGCCCACCCCAACTCAGATCATCGTAAGGAGTGCTGGCAGGGGGCGAAGCGCGCCGTGCTCCAGCAGCCAGCCCCGCTCGATAACGCCACGGAACAGCTCCGGCTCGTGGGTGACCACCAGTAGAACCCGGTCGCGGCTGAGCTGGGCCAACAGTTGCAGGACCTCCTGGCGCACCGACCAATCCAGACCGGCGGTGGGTTCATCGAGCAGCAGAACGGCTGGATCGCGCACCAGTTGCACCGCCAGGGCCAGGCGCCGTTGCTGGCCGCCGCTGAGCCGCTCCGGTGCCTGCTGCAGCGACAGAGAGCCCAGCCCCACCTGGTTGAGCACGGCCTCGAGCTTTTCGGCCGGCAGCCGGCGCTGACCCAGCTTCAGTTCCTGGCCCACGCTCAGCCCAAGGAAGTGACGCTCGGGAAACTGAAAGACCAGACCGCAGAGCCAGCGGCGCTGGCGGGCGTTCAGCGGCTGACCCTGCCAGCGGATCGTGCCGCCGCTGGGCGTGGCCAGGCCGCAGATCAGCTCCATCAAGGTGGTCTTGCCCGAGCCGCTGCGGCCCGCCACCAGGGCCGGCTCCCCTGGTTTGAGCGTCAGATCAAGGCCTTTGAGCACGGCTTCAGCGGCCGTGGCCGGCTGGTAACGCAGGGCTTGGAGCTCCAGCATGGGGGGTCTCAGGTCGTACCAGCTTGCAGTGGCCGTGTTGGATGGGGGTCCATTGCGAAAGCGCTGCCGATGGACGTCAGATTTCGGGACGTGGATCCGTTCAACTGCTGGATCTGGATCCGTTTCGCCGACAACCCCGGCCAGGGGGAGCAGGGCTATGTCAACACGGTGTTTGAGAGTCTGTTTTTCCTCGGCAAGTTGGGCGCCTTCAACGCTGAAAACCTTCAGGTGCACGAGGAGGGCGCTGATCTGAGCTGGATGACCTACGACAGCGAGGGCGCTGAAAAGTCCTTGCCGGCCCTGATGCACAACATGGGTGAACTGGAGTACCAGGACGACTGGGCTCGCTGCTGGCTGGATCTCGGCACCAGCGATGGTGTGGCCCTCGACGTTCTGATCAACGCCCTGCATCAGCTCGACAAGGAAGTCGTCGAGATCGCCGAGCTGGTGATCGGTGGGGTCAACGATGACTGGCCCGTGGAGGAACAGGCCGACGCCCTGTTCCCGTTGGGCAACAACTGAGCGGCACAGCCCGCCGCCCTCTGCTGCCCCCCTGCCATGGCCCGCGAACTGCGCCGCCTGCTGATCGATCCCGCCCGGCTTGGCGGTGACCTGGCCCTCAATGCCGAGGAGAGCCGCTACCTCACGCGTGTGCTGCGGTACGGCAGCGGTGATCGCTTTGCCGTCATCGATGGCGGCGGCCGCCTCTGGAGTGCCGTGCTGCTCGATCGGCGCACCGCCCGGCTGGAGCAACCGCCCGGCCAACCCCTGGAAGCCGCCGCCGCCGCCGCCCCTGCCCTCACCCTGGGAGTGGCGATGCCGCGGCTGGATGGCGATGTGGTGGTGCGGATGGCCTGCGAGCTGGGGGTCGACCGGCTGCAGCCGCTGCTGGCGGAGCGCGGAAACGGCAGCCGCCGTGACCGTGGCAGTGAAGGGGGGACTCAGGCGGCGCGGGCGGATCGCTGGGCGGTGATCTTGCGCGAGGCCAGCGAACAATGCGAGCGGCTCTGGCTGCCCGAGCTGGGCGAAGCCGTGCAGGCCCAGGAGTGGCTGGCGCGGCCTTGGCCTGGCCTGGCCCTGATCGCCACCACGCGCCGGCAGGGGCTGCCCAAGCTCTGTGAGTTGCTCGACCCATGGGCCGACTCCCTCAGCGCGCCGCTGGCGTCCCAGGGCCTGCAGCTTGCCATCGGGCCAGAAGGGGGTTGGAGCCCGAACGAAGAGGAGCGGGCTGTCGCGGCGGGCTGGCAGGCGGTGGACCTGGGTCCGCGCATCCTGCGCACGTCCACAGCAGCCATCGCCGGATTGGGCCAGCTCAGCGCGTGGAGAGCAGCCCGCTGGAGCTGTTGATCTCAGCTGCTGCTCAGGCGCTGATCAGGGAGTTGGCGATCGCCTTGAAGCCAGCCAGGTTGGCGCCGGCCAGGCGACGGGGGCGGGGCAGGGCAGCGGAGGGGATCAGCTGTTCCGGCGCGAAGGTGGCCGTCGAAGGAGGGGGGCTGTTCTCCTGGCTGAGGCGAAGCTCGGCGGCGATCACCTCGGCGGTGGTCAGGACTTTGCCGGTGGTCAGAACATCAGCGGTGGTCGGAACCGCTGGGCTGGCGGCCGCAGCCGTTTCAGCGGCAGGCGCGGCGGCTGCCGCCATGGCCGGACTGGCCTTCGTTGCTGCGTCCGCTTTTGGGGCAACGGGGGCCACGGCAACAGGGTCTTTGGGATCGTTCTTGTCAAGGTTGAGGAAGAACGCACCCTTGCGGTTGAACACCATGGCGGGGGTTTGGGTAGCTGGTCTCCCAATTATCCGCCTGGGCGAGAGCCTGGCGCCAAGGCCTCGGGCTAGTGCAACACAGTCATCGCCCAGCCCCCGCCATCGACACTGAGCAGCAGCCGCCTTCGCCTTGCCGTGCTGTTTGTCCTGCCAAACCAGACCCTTGTGCATTGGCTTCTGGCCCTGGGACTCAATGGCGCCCTGATCGCCCTGGCCCAGCGCCTGCCCCTGCTCACTCCCGCCGGCTGGGTCCATGCCGGCATCCTCGGCAGCCTGCTCTGGGGGACCCTGGGCTGGCGCGGCTGGCTGGCGGTGGTGCTCTATCTGCTGCTGGGATCGCTCGTGACCCGGCTGGGCTACAGCCGCAAGCAGCAGGCGGGGCTGGCCGAAGCCCGCGGCGGCCGGCGCGGACCTGAGAACGTCTGGGGCTCGGCGGCGACCGGCGCTGTCCTGGCCCTGGTCACCACCGCGCCGGTTGCGCCGGTGCCCTTGCCCTTGCTGTTGCTGGGCTTCAGCGCCAGTTTCGCCGCCAAGCTGGCTGACACCTGCGGCAGCGAGATCGGCAAGCGCTGGGGCCGCACAACCGTGTTGATCACTAGCCTGCGGCGGGTTCCGGCGGGTACCGAGGGGGCGATCAGCCTGGAAGGAACCCTGGCCAGCCTGGTGGGCAGCGGCGCCATGGCCCTGCTGCTCTGGGCCCTGGGCCTGCTCTCTTCGCCTGCGGCCGTTGGGCTCGTAACCCTGGTGGGTCTGCTGGCGACCCTGATCGAGAGCCTGATCGGCGCCACCCTGCAGGGGCGCTATCGCTGGTTGAGCAACGAGCTGGTCAACGGTCTGCAGACCCTGATCGCGGCGCTGCTGGCGATTGGCCTCGCCCTGCTGCTCCCTTAGCCCGGCAGGATCCGACCCGCAGCGCTCTCCAGCTCGTCTTGGCAGCTGAAAAGCTCGCCGAGTTCGGCCCCGAGTTCGAGCCGCAGCTGGGCAACCAATGCCTCAAAGCGCTTCTGCGCCACCCGGGCCTTCAGGCCGAGGGCCTCGCCAAGCTCGCGCCAAGACGCTCCCGCCAGCACCCGTCCTTCCAGCAGTTGGCGGAGGTCGGGGTCGAGGCGGCCTAGCCGCAGCCGCAGCCAGTGCTGGGGTTCGAGTTCGCAGCAGGGCGATTCAGCGGGGCTGTCTGGGCGGCAGGGGTGGGGGCTCTGCGGGGCTTCAAGCAAGTCGACCAGGGCCAGAGCGGATTCCTCTCCGTGGCCCACGGGGGCATCAAGGCTGCGCAGCTGCAGCGCCCAGTGGAGGGCGCAGGCCTCATGCCAGCGCTCCGCTGGGCAGCCGAGCGCCGCCGCCAGCGCCTTGGCGTCGAGGGCCGGCAACTGCTGGTGAAGGCGTTGCTGCTGCAGGGTCTGGCCGCGGCGGTAGAGGTCGCGCAGCAGGCGTGAGCAGCGCAGCGGCGGATGCTGGTCGCGCAGATGGTGCTGCATGGCCCCACGGATGTAGGGAACCGCGTAGCTGCTCAGGGCGGCGCCCTTGCCGGGATCGAAACTTTCGATCGCCTTGATCAGGCCGAGGCAGCCCAGTTGCAGCAAGTCGTCGAAGGGAAGGTTGGTGCTGCGGCTCTGGCGATCAGCCACCTTCCGCACCAGGGGAAGGTTGAGTTCCACCAGCCTGTTGCGTTCGTGTTGATCGGCGCTGCGGTGATAGCGGCCCAGCAAGGTGGGGTTGAGGCTGGCGTAGGTGGCATCTGGCATGGCGTGGTTTGGGCGGGGGGCTGTCGGCGGAATTCCGTGGTTTCACCCTCTTGCGACTGCCCCTTTCAGCGCTATCCCTCAATAGGGGGATTTCTTCTCCCCCATTTCGGGGAGACGCCGCCCCTTCAGGCCGATGGCGTGCGGGCGACCAGCGGCTCCAGGCCTGCCCAATGCAGCAGGGCCGGCCACTGCCGCACCTGCTCAAAGATCAGCTGATGGCCGGTTCCATTGAGGTGAACACCATCGCCGTCGATCAGCCGCAACCAGTGCGAATCGCTGAGCAAGGGCTCCAGCAGCGGCAGGAAGGGCACGTCCTCTTCGAGGCAGGCCTCCTCCAGCAGACGCTCATAGCGGCGCAGGGTGGCGAGCTCATACCAGAGACAGCCGGCATAGGGCATCACCGCCCCATCCACCGGCGAGAGCCCGATCACCAGCACCGGCGCCTGGGCCTTGGCCTGGCGCAACAGCTGCTGCAGGCCGAAGAGGAAGGCCTCGGGCGCCAGTTGGTGGCGGCCATCGGGGCGCCCGACCCGGGCGCTGTCGTTGAAGCCGATGTTGATCAGGATGCCCTGGGGGAGCTGGCGGCGCAGTTCGCCGCGGCAACCCACCTCGCTGGGCAGGCGAGCCGCCAGCCGCTCCAGTCCATCGCCGCGCACACCGAGGTTGTAGATCACAGGCCCGGCGGGCAGCTGCATCCAGTGCCTGCGCAGTCGCTCGCACCAGCCACCTTCGTCCGGATCGCCCCAGCCGTAGGCACTGCTGTCACCCAGCACCACCAGCTTGCGGGGAATCGCCTCGGGCATTGCGGGGATCAGGGGGTTCAGCCCGAGAGCAGTCGCTGTCGGACCCGGTCGCTGAGATCTTCTCCCAGCAGGGTCAGCAGGGCGTACACCGCGATCAGGGCGATCAGCTCATCGACGGCAAACGAACTGAGGGCCTCGAGCAGCAGGCTGCCCAGGCCAGCGGCCCCCACCAGCCCGACCACCACCGTTTCCCGCAGGATCACATCGGCCCGATAGGCGCCGTAGGCCAGATAGGAGCGGGCCAGACCACTGAAGCGGCCGTAGAGCAGGGCCAGCCGTGGGCCACAGCCCGAGCAGCTCAGGGCCACTTCGGCTCCGCCCGATCCGGGTTGGTCAGCGGTGTCTTCGCAGGCCTCCAGCAGCAGCCGACCCAGCACGCCGAGGTTGTGAAAGGCCAGGGCCAACGCCGCTGTGATGACCCCGGGTTTGAGCACGAACAGCAGCAGCAGGGCGGTGAGCGGCGGCGGCCACAGCCGGCCCATGGCCCAGACGGCCCGCAACAGCAGCCGACCCCAGGGCCAGGGAGCTACCAGCAGCAGCAGCAGCGGGGCCACTCCCACCGCCAGGCAGGCGGCCAGCAGCGTCAGGCCCAGAGTGGTGGCCGCCAAGGCGGCCCAGGGCAGGGCCAGCACCGCCGGCCAGTTGGCCTGCAGAGGCGGCAGCGGCTGCCAGGCCAGCAGCTGGGCCGGGCTGATCTCCAGGGCCACCGCCACCAACACCAGCACGGGCAGCAGGCCGAGCAGGGCCAGCAGCAGTTCCCGGCCGCTGCGGCCCACGCCAGCTGTCGTCAGCTTGAACCGGCTCGGCATCCCCCAGCGATGGCGCAGGGCCCGCAGCAGGGCTTCGAGCGACAGCATCACCGCCAGCAACAGCCACAGGCCGGTCCAGAGCTCGTGAAATTGCAATGACTGCAGGCTCAGGCGCAATTCCGTTCCCAGCCCACCGAGCCCGAACACCCCCAGCAGGGTGGCGCTGCGCAGGGCGCATTCCAGTCGATAACCTCCGTAGCTGAACGCCCCGGGCAGCAGGGCCGGTCCCAGGGCGGTGAGCAGGGCGGCGCCGGCCGGGGCGCCGCTGCTGCGCAGGGCCTGGAGGGGGGCGGTGGGCAAGGCATCGAGAAGGTCGCTCACCACCCGGGCCACCAGGGCGGCATAGGGAATGGCGATGGCCAGCATCGCCACGGCCGGTTTCAATCCCAGCAGCTGCAGCAACAGCAGCCCCCAGAGCAATTCGTGGATCGAGCGCGGCACCGCCAGAAACCGCCGGATGGCGCCGGCGGGCCAGGCCACGCCCAGGCAGGTTCGCCAGACGATGCGCGAGCTGAGCACCCCACCCACCAGCCCCAGGGCCAGGCTGAGCGCCCAGCCGAGCAGGGCGATGCCCACGGTGATGCCAAGGCCGGCGATGGCGGTGCGCAGCAGCAAGGGGTTGAGCGAAGGGGTCATCGCCGCTGCCGCGAACTGGGCCACCAGGTCCCAGCCGCCGCCATGGACCAGGCCGGGCAACACCAGCAGCAGCGGCAGCAGGGCGAGGGCCGGCAGCAGGGGCAACAGCGGGGCGGCGGGACGCCAGCTCCAGGCCGTGGTCGTCATGGTGTGCCGATCCGCGGGGCGGCGGGGGCGGGGTCGTAGAGCCAGCGCAGCAGTGCGGGGTTCAGGTCCGCAGGGGTCGTGTCGAGTACCAGCTTCCCGGCCCTCAGTGCCAGCACCCGGTCGAAGCCACCGGCCAGATCAGGGCGGTGCAGGCTGAGCAACAGGGCTCGCGACCCCGTGACCTGGCGCAGCAGCAGGGCCAGCAGCTCCACCGCCAGGCGGGGATCGAGCTGGGCCAGGGGTTCATCGGCCAGCAGCAGCGCCGGCTGCTGGCGCAGCAAGCGGGCGATCGCCAGCCGCTGCCGCTGGCCACCGGAGAGGGCTGTAACCGGTTGGGGCAGAAGGGCCGGATCCAGGTCCACCTCCCGCAGGGCCGCCTCGTTGGCTTCGGTTTCAAGTGGCTGTAACAGGTTGGCCAAGGCCTTCGGCCAGCCCCAGTCGGCCAGCCGTGCCGCGTTGAGGTTCTGCTGCACCGTGAGCTCTTCGATCAGGCGCAGGTCTTGCCAGAGCGTGCCGATGCGGGACCGCTGCCGTTGCCGCAGCCGGCTGGAGCGGGCCGGTGCTGCCCCCTGCCAGAGCACGGCTCCAGCCGGGGGAGTCAACAGGCCGTTCGCCACCGCCAGCAGCGTGCTCTTGCCCGCCCCGCTGGCTCCGAGCAGGGCCACGCGTTCCCCTGGCCGCAACTGCAGGGACACCTCCTCCAGGCGGTTGGCCCCGCGGCCCGGCACCGTGACGCCACGCAGCTCCAGCAGCAGGGTGGGCTCGGTGGGTGGCGCCATCGCTCAGCGGATCTTGCCGATCTCGCGACCCACTTTCTCGATTGCGTCGTACTGGCGTTGAGGCGCCGGGATGAAGCGTTTGGCACCGAAGAGGTCGAGGATCTGGGCCTGCCGTGGATTGCTGGCGCGCATTTTCACGAAGGTGGATTCAATCCTGGCGGTGAAGCCCTTGCCGAAGCGCTGGTCGAGATTCGGCTGGGCGAGCCAGTGGTAATTGGCATAGCCAGGAGTGCGCCAGATCACGATCACTTTCTTCGGGTCGGTCTTGCCTGAGCTGAGACGGCTCTGCCACACCTCCTCGTTCACCACCCCGGCCTGGTAAGCGCCGCTCTGAACCAGGGCGATCGTGGCGTCATGGCTGTTGCTGAAGCCCGGTGCACCGCCGGCGAAGTGCCCGAGCCTCACGCCTGCTTCAGCCAGGTAGAACTGGGGCATCAGGCGGCCGGAGGTGGAGCTCTCCGAGCCGAAGGTGAAGCGTTTGCCCTTCAGCGCGGTGAGACCCTTCTGGTTGCGCAGGGGCTTGATTCCGCTGGCGGTGTTGGCAATGAAGAAGCTCTGAAACGAGACGTCGATGTCGCGCTGGGCGATCACCTTGGCGCCCGGCTTCTGCAGCCGGGCTTGCACTCCGGTAAGGGCGCCGAACCAGACCAGATCCAGATCGCCGCGCCGAAAGGCGCTCACGGCAGCGGTGTAATCGGTCACCGGCACGTACTTCACTTGAACGCCCAGGCTGCGGCTGAGTTCGTTGGCGAGCAGCGGGTAGAGACGGTTGAGAGTTTCCGGTTTCTGATCGGGGATGGCACTGATCCGCAACAGCTTCTGCTGGGCCTCTGCACGCGGTAGCACCGCCGTCAGCAGCAGCAGGGCCAGGCCGGCCAGCACGACGCTCGTATGTTTTCGGCGCCGCGCCACAGGAAGGCGGAAAAGAGAGTGCATCACAGGGCGGGGGTAGGGGTTTTCAGAGGCTGGTCAGGAATCTTTCGAGGCGTGCCAGACCATCCAGGATCGTGGCGGGGGAGGCGGCGCAGGAGAGCCGGATGCAGTGGTCGTCACCGAAGGCCACACCTGGTACCACGGCCAGGCCTTCCTGCTCGAGAACACGATTGCAGAAGGTCATCGAGTCAAGGCCATAGCTGCTCACATCGGGAAAGGCGTAGAAGGCTCCCTGGGGCGGTTGCAGCTGAACCCCCGGAAGGCGCGTCAGGCCGTCGCCCAGCAGGCAGCGGCGCTCGCTGAACTTGTCGGCCATTTCTGTGACACAGGTGCGTGGACCCTCCAGGGCGGCCAGGGCGCCGTACTGAGCAAAGGTGCAGACGTTGCTGGTGCTCTGGCTCTGCAGGGCACTGGCTGCGGCCACCACCTCAGCAACGCCGGCAAGATAGCCAAGCCGCCAGCCGGTCATTGCCCAGCCCTTGGCAAACCCATTCACCACAAACACGCGGTGCTGGAGGTCGGGTGCCACCGCCGCGAAGCTGTGATGGGTCTGGCCGGGGGCCAACAGGAATTCGTAGATCTCATCGCAGACCACCGCCACCTGGGGATGGCGCCGCAGCACCGAAGCGACCCCCTCCAGTTCGGCCCGATCCATGACCATGCCGGTGGGATTGGAGGGGCTGTTGAGTACAAGCAGCCTGCTGGCTGGGGTGATCGCAGCCTCCAGCTGGCTGGGCAGTAGCCGGAAACCCTCACTGGCTTCGGTGGGCAGCTGCCGCACCGTGGCACCGGCCAACTGGGCCATCTCCGGGTAGCTCAGCCAGTAAGGGGCTGGCAGCAGCAGCTCATCACCGGGTCCCAGCAGCACCTGGAAGAGGTTGTAAAGGGCCTGCTTGCCCCCATTGGTGACCAGCACCTGCTCGGGTGTCGTCGGGATGCCGTTCTCAACGCTGAGCTTGTGGGCAATCGCCTGACGCAGGGCCGGCTCACCGGCGGCCGGGCCATAGCGGGTGGCCCCGCGGCTGAGGGCCTCGCTGGCCGCTTCACGAATGAAGGCGGGGGTGTCGAAGTCGGGTTCTCCAGCGCTCAGACTGCAGATGTCGAAACCGTCGGCCCGCAGCTGGCGGGCACGGGCGGCGATGGCCAGGGTGAGCGAAGGTTGCAGCGCGATGGCCCGGGCCGAGAGGTTCAACGGGCGGGGCATCAGCGTGGTCGCAGCGTTCGACCGCAACATGGGCGGCGGCACTCCATCAGCGGAGGGCAGGGAATGGAGAAGTCATCCTGCCTGACGCAGGGATCGCTTTTTTCGGATCACTGCCTAGGGTCGGCCCTGGAGTTGTCGTTGGTATTGAGCAGCGATCCTGAACCGATTGCGGTCTCCCTGTCGCCTGGCGAACTGTCTCCATTGAGCCGTGATTCGGGCGCAGTGGATCAAGCCCTCCGCCAGCTTCATGGTGCCTGCGAGGCCTGCCGTCGTTGCGGCCTAGGAGGCTGTTGCGCATAGATCAGCGCGCACCTTCTCCACAGACGGCCACGGATCTGCCCAAAAGCTAGTGACAGCAATGGCTTTGGCCGAGACCATGGGTCATGAGCAAGCCCAAGACCTTTCGCCCCTGGCTGCCTG
>JABMPN010000063.1 GCA_013203655.1 Cyanobacteria bacterium bin.51 | reverse complement strand
GGCATCTCTTCCCGCCAAGGAAACCATCCTGGTCGTCGATGACGAGGCCAGCATCCGCAGGATTCTGGAAACCCGCCTGTCGATGATTGGGTACCACGTGGTCACCGCCAGTGACGGCGTGGAGGCCTTGGAAGCCTTCCGCTGCTCCAGCCCCGACCTGGTCGTGCTCGACGTGATGATGCCGAAGCTGGATGGCTACGGGGTCTGCCAGGAGCTGCGCAAGGAATCCGACGTGCCGATCGTGATGCTCACCGCCCTCGGCGATGTGGCCGACCGGATCACGGGCCTCGAACTCGGTGCCGACGACTACGTCGTCAAGCCGTTCAGCCCCAAGGAACTTGAAGCCCGCATCCGCTGCGTGCTGCGCCGCATCGACAAAGAGCAGGTGGTAGGGATCCCCAACTCCGGGGTGATCCAGGTCAGCGACCTGCGCATCGACACCAACAAACGCCAGGTGTACCGCAACGACGAGCGCATCCGCCTCACCGGCATGGAATTCAGCCTGCTGGAGCTGCTCGTCAGCCGGTCGGGCGAACCGTTCAGCCGCGGCGAGATCCTCAAAGAGGTCTGGGACTACACCCCGGAGCGTCATGTCGACACCCGCGTGGTGGATGTCCACATCTCCAGGCTGCGCTCCAAACTGGAAGACGATCCCGCCAACCCCGAGCTGATCCTCACAGCCCGGGGCACGGGTTATCTGTTCCAGCGCATCGTGGAATCCGTTGGCAGCGAAGGAGCCTGAATTCGATCCCCGGTACCGGCGTCCGAAGCCGAGCCGGGCCATCCGTCGGCTGGTGATCTGGTATCGCCGCAACGCCGCCGTGACCAGCCTGGTGGGCACCGCCACCTCCTCGGCAACCACGATGGCGTCCGCTGCGGGCTCGGTGGCGGGGTCTGTGGCGGGCTCAATGGCCTCAACGGCCGGCTCGGTGCTCTATCCCCTGCGCCGGCTGCAGCAGGGCGCTGCTGGCCTTGAGGCGCCGATTCGCGAGGCCGATCGCCTCTGGGTGGCCGTCGATGGCATGGGTGGCGATTTCGCCCCCGGGCCGATCCTGGCGGGCTGCCTCGATGCCGTCCGGGTGCTGCCCCTGCGCGTCCGCTTCGTTGCCGAAGAGGCCGCGCTCCACCAGGCCGTGGCCGCACTCGACCTGGGCGAGGAACTTCGCGAGGCGGTGGCGGCAGGTCTGCTGGAATTGATCAGCAGTGGCCCCTCGGTGGAGATGCACGAGGAGGCCAGGGTGGTGCGCCGCAAGCGCGATGCCAGCATCAACCTGGCCATGGACCAGGTCAGCCAGGGCCAGGCGATGGCTGTGTATTCGGCGGGCAACTCCGGGGCCGTGATGGCCGCCGCCATTTTCCGGCTGGGCCGCTTGAAGGGCATCGATCGCCCGGCGATCGGCGCCCTGTTCCCCACCAAAGACCCTGCCGAGCAGGTACTGGTGCTGGATGTCGGCGCCAACATGGATTGCAAACCGGCCTATCTCCACCAGTTCGGCCTGCTGGGGAGCATCTACAGCCGCGATGTGCTGGGAGTAGCCAGCCCCAGGATCGGCCTGCTCAACATCGGCGAGGAGTCGTGTAAGGGCAATGACCTCACAGTCAAGGCCTATCCGCTGCTGGAGGCTGAGAGCCGGCTCCGCTTCGCCGGCAACTGCGAGGGCCGCGACGTGCTCTCCGGCCAGTTCGATGTGGTCGTCTGTGACGGCTACACCGGCAACGTGCTGCTCAAGTTCCTGGAATCGGTGGGCGGCGTTCTGCTCGACGTGCTGCGGGCGGAACTGCCCCGCGGCCGCCGCGGCAAGGTCGGTTCCGCCTTCCTGCGCAGCAACCTGGTGCGGATCAAGAAACGGCTCGACCATGCCGAACATGGCGGCGCCCTGCTGCTCGGTGTCAACGGCATCTGCGTGATAGGTCACGGCAGCAGCAAGGCCCTCTCGGTGGTCAGCGCCCTGCGCCTGGCCCACCGTGCCGCCAGCCACGGCGTCATGGACGATCTCCAACAGCTCAGTGAAGCCTCGACTGCCGAAGCGGGCGGTGAAGCGGCCGCCGATACCGGTCCTGAAGCCGGCGCCAAGACCGGGGCCATCCCCGCCTGTGGTTGACTGAGCCCAACTGTGGTCGCGCAGGTGTCGCTCGGTCAATGGAGCGCTGGGATGGCGCTGGTGGGATGTGGCAGTTCCCTGCCCAGCCTCAGCCTGAGCAATGACCAGCTCAGCCATCGGGTCGAGACCAATGACGCCTGGATTCGCAGCCGCACCGGCATCGCCGCCCGGCGGGTCGCCGGGCCCGGAGAGACACTCACCAGCCTGGCCACCGACGCCGCCAGGGCTGCTCTGGACCATGCGGGCTGGCAGCCGCAGGATCTTGATCTGATCCTGCTGGCCACCTCCAGCCCCGATGACCTCTTCGGCACTGCACCCCGCATCCAGGCGGCCCTGGGGGCGAGCCAGGCCGTGGCTTTCGATCTGACTGCGGCCTGTAGCGGCTTCCTGTTTGCCTTGATCACGGCCGGCCATTACCTGCGCTGCGGCTCGATGCGGCGCGTCCTGGTGATCGGCGCTGACCAGCTCAGCCGCTGGATCGACTGGGACGACCGCAGCACCTGCGTCCTGTTCGGCGATGGCGCCGCCGCTGTGGCGCTCGAAGCCTGCCCTGGAGCTGAGGATGGTCTGCTGGGTTTCCGCATGCACTCCGATGGCCGCCGCGCCGAGTGCCTGACCCTGCAACAGGGCCAGGACCGCCATCCCCTGGTGGAGGGCCATACCGCCCAGCGCGGTGGCTTCCAGCCGATTCAGATGAATGGGCAGGAGGTCTACAAGTTCGCCGTGCGCGAGGTGCCCGCCGTGCTTGAAGCCCTCCTGAAGGACACCGGCACCGCCACCAACCAGATCGACTGGCTGCTGCTGCACCAGGCCAACCAACGCATCCTCGATGCGGTGGCCACACGCCTGGGGATTCCGGCTGATCGGGTGCTCAGCAACCTGGCCGCCTACGGCAACACCTCCGCCGCCACGATCCCCTTGATGCTCGATGAGGCCGTGCGGGATGGCCGGATCTCCCCCGGCCATCTGATCGCCACCAGTGGCTTCGGCGCTGGTCTGAGCTGGGGAGCCGCCCTGCTGCGCTGGCGGGGTCCCGGAGGCAGCGGCGCCTAATCTCCAGCCGGTTCGACGCGCTGCCTCCATGACCATTGCCTGGGTGTTTCCCGGCCAGGGATCACAGAAACTCGGCATGGCTGAAGGCCTGCTGGAGCTCCCCGGTGCCAGGCAGCGCTTCGCGATCGCTTCGGAGCTGCTGGGCCGCGATCTGCTGGCGATCTGCTCCGGCAGCGTCCCGGATCAGTCCGACCAGCTCCACGACCTCAACGACACCCGCAACACCCAGCCCGCCCTGTTTGTGGTGGAGAGTCTGCTGGTAGATGGGCTGCTCGCCCAGGGGCGCACAGCCCAACTGGTGGCGGGCCACAGCCTGGGGGAATTGGTGGCCCTCTATGCCGCCGGTGTCTTTGACGTCGCCACCGGCCTGCGGCTGATCCAGTGCCGCAGCAACCTGATGGCCGCTGCCGGCGGTGGGGCCATGACAGCCGTGATCGGCTTCGAACGCAGCGAACTGGAGCGGCTGGTGGCCTGCAGCGACGGGGTGGTGATCGCCAACGACAACAGTGCCGCCCAGGTGGTGATCTCCGGGACACCGGAGGCTGTGGGCCAGGTGAGCCGTGCCCTGCGCTGCAAGCGCGCCATTCCCCTGGCGGTCTCAGGAGCCTTTCACTCGCCGATGATGCAAGACGCGGCCGCGGCCTTCGCGGCGGAACTGGACGCTGTGCCCTTCGCCACGGCCTCTATCCCAGTGCTGAGCAACACCGATCCCAGCCCCCAGACCGATGGCCAACTGCTCAAGGCCAGGCTGGCTGGGCAGATGGTGCGTGGCGTTCGCTGGCGCGAGACGATGGCCCAGTTCCAAGCCGAGGGGATCGGCACCGTGGTGGAGATCGGACCGGGGAACGTGCTCAGCGGCCTGGTCAAACGGGAGCTTGAGGGGGTGGTCACCGCCCGGATCGCCTGCGCAGAGGATCTGGGCCATTGAGCAACCTGCCCCTGGTTACAGATCGCAGCCTGCCCAGGCCGGCCCTGCTGACGCCGCGGCCCAGCGTCACCTACCGGCTGATCAGCTCCCTGCTGGTGTTTCCGATCTACCGGCTGTTGTTCCGGGGCCACACGGCAGACAACCGTCAGGTGCCGCTGGAGGGACCGCTGGTGGTGGTGGCCAACCACGGGTCCCATCTCGATCCGCCCCTGCTGGGCCATGCCCTCGGCCGCCCGGTGGCCTTCATGGCCAAGGCGGAACTGTTCAAGGTGCCGATTCTCGGCGCGATCATCCGGGCCTGTGGTGCCTACCCGGTGTCGCGGGGTGCCAGCGACCGTGAGGCGATTCGCGTCGCCATGGCCCGCCTGGCGGAGGGGTGGGCCACCGGCGTGTTTCTCGATGGCACCCGCCAGGCCGATGGTCGAGTGAACGATCCGCAGCTGGGGGCCGCGTTCCTGGCCGCCAAGGCCGGTGCACCACTGCTGCCGGTCGCGATCGTCAACAGCCACCGGGCCCTGGGCCAGGGGCGGCCATGGCCCAGGCTCGTGCCGATCCACATCCGCATCGGTCAGCCGATTGCCCCACCGGCCACGCGCCAGCGCGCTGACCTCGCGGCCACCACCCTGGCCTGCCAGCAACAGATCAACGGTCTGCTGGACCAGGGGCTACTGCCGGCGGCGCCGGCCCGAGCCGCTCTGCCGCCCATTGGCGCAGGTCCCGGCCACTGATCACCCAGACCAGCGCCCGGAGGCCATCCCGCCAGATCTTGCGGCGGCTCTCCGGCGAACAGTCGGCTCCGCAGGGCACCGGCACCGGGCTGAGTTCAATGCCCCGGCTACCGGCCACGATCCGGCCAACCAGCAGCGCCCGCTCCATGTGATCACTGCTGGTCACCAGCAGGACATGGCGAACGCCGTCGCGCCGGAGGTCATCCACCACGGTCGTGAAGTTGCTGACGGTGTCAAAGGCGCGGTAGTCGAGCTGGTATTGATGGCGGCCCAGGCCTTCCTGACGGAGCAACCACTGGGCATATTCGCGATTACTGCCACCAGTCACCATCAGCGGCAGGCCGTAGCGATGGGCCAGCTGGCCGGCCAGCTTTTCGCGGGCCACATCGCCGCCGAGCGCCAGAATCAACTGGGGACCTGAGCGCGGGGCCGGAGCGAACGAGGGCAGGGGCAAACCCAGCGCCGTGGCGCGAACCAAGCCGGCCACTCCCAAGCCCAGCACCGCCCAGAGCAGAAGTCGCCGCATCAGCCCAGCTCCACCGGGCTGGTCGGATAGAGCGGCAGCACCGGCTGCCAGGGCGCCGTGATCCGGGCTGCTGCGGCAGCCTGGCTCAAGGCCAGCAGCTGGGCCAGGTCGGCCGCCGGCTGCACCCGGGCCTCCAGCCGCCTGGCCGCCGGCGCTTCCCCAGGGGTGCGGAGCAATCGCGGCACCTGGAGTTCCTGGAGCCCCCCCGGCACGGCCGGATCCAGCCGATAGCAACCGGAGACGAGGCCACGGCGCGGCAAGGTCTGCTCAATCCAGAACGGTTCGGCGTCGTCATCGAGCTCACCGGCCAGCCAGAGGCGACGGGCAATCAGCAGAAAGCTGCTGAAGCCATCGAGGGGAAGCTGCAGTTGCTGGGCCAGGGTGCGGGCCAGGACCACCGTGAGCCGGGTGCCCGTGAAGCCGCCTGGTCCGGTGGCGACCGCCAGCCGGCCCAGGCGGCTCCAGCCCCGGGCCGGCAGCAGCTCCTCAAGGCAGCTCAGCAGTTCGTTGCCCAGGGCCCTGCCCAGCGGGTGCGTGGCGATCTGGGCATCGGCAGGTTCGCCGCCGGGGTGACGAGCACCCAACGCCTGCAGGCCCACCGCCAGGGTGTCGCTGCTGCTGTGCAGGGCCAGGAGCAAGGGAGGGTCCTCCGTCATCGCGGCAGCAACTGCCCGGGCCGGAGCCGGAGCCAACGCCCCGGTTCAGCCTTGAAGCTCAAGCAGCCGCGCACATCCCACTCCACGCCCACCTGGGCCTGGGGAAGGTCGATCACCTGAACATGGATCCGGGGTTCAATCGGCTGAAAATCGGGGGTCGCACTGAGATGGTCCACACCATGTTGACGCTCAACCGCGTGATAGGCCTGGCAGCGGTCGACCCAGTGGCAGTCCACGCAGATGCACATCCCCCAGCGGCCCACGGATCGCTCCATTCTGGGGTGGAGTGAGCAGGGTGCATCGGGCCTGGCCCTGGCAGCCGACAGCCTGCGGCTGGTGTTGGCCTGGGACGCCTGGCCCCTGCCGGTCGCCGATCTCCCCGCCGGCTCGGCCCTGGTGGGCGGCGCCGTGCGCGATGGGCTGCTCGGGCGCCTGGCCGCCAGGCCTGACCTGGATCTGGTGGTTCCGGTGGAGGCCGTTGCCCTCTGCCAGACGCTCAGCCGTCGCCATGGCGGCAGCGCCGTGGTGCTGGACGCGCAACGGTCGATCGCCAGGCTGGTGTTGAAGGGCTGGAGCATCGATCTGGCACGGCAGGTGGGTGGGAGCCTGGAGGCCGATCTGGGCCGGCGTGACTTTCGCCTCAATGCCCTGGCCCTGCCACTGCTGCCAGGCGCCCCCCTGCTCGATCCCACCGCTGGCCTCAAGGACCTGGCCAAGGGCCAGGTGGTGGCGGTGGCGGAGGCCAATCTTCGCGAGGATCCCCTGCGCTTGCTGCGGGGAATCCGCCTGGCCGCCGAACTCGGTTTCGCGCTGGGAGAGGAAACCCTGGGCTGGATCCAGGCCCATCACCGCCTGATCACCCAGGTGGCGCCGGAGCGGGTGCTGGCGGAGCTGGAAAAACTGGCGGGCTGCCGCGATGGGGGCCAGGGTCTGGCTCTGGCCTACGAGAGTCGTCTGCTCGAGAGCTGGCGGCCGCGTTGGCAGCTGGCCAGCGGCGTCACCAACCCAGGGCCCGATGCGCCCGGTCGCGCGGCGACGGCACGCTGCCTGGAGCAGCTGACAGCCGAGCGGGCCAGGGTCAGGGGTTTGCAGCCGCCGCAAGACTCCGAAGCCCTTGGCTTGGCCCGCTTGGCCGTGCTCTTCGACGGCGCTGGCCTCGCCAACCTGCATGGCAGCCGCCAACTGCAACAGCGTTGCGAGCGGCTGCACCACTGGTGGCGGCTGTTGTGCCAGGACGACCAAGGGCCCGAGTCACTTCTCGATCGGTTGCCTGAATCCGATCGTCTGCGGTTGCACCAGCAGATCGCCGGCGATCTGCCTGCCTTGCTGCTGTTCTTCCCGCCTCCGCTTGCCTTGGCCTGGCTGGAGCGATGGCGTGATCCCGCCGATCCCCTGTTCCATCCCCACCCCCCGCTGGACGGCCGAGAGCTGCAGGAACTCTTTGGCCTGGCTCCTTCGCGACGGCTGGGGCAATTGCTGGGGCACCTCTGCCTTGAGCGGGCCTTCGGCCGGATCAGCAATTCTGAAGAAGCATTGAAGGCCGCCGCCTTCTGGCTGGATGGAACCGCGTCATGATTTACTCTTAGTTGAAGAGGCATTACCAAATGCCTGATCCGTCGTGCCCCAGGGGTGCCGGTTAATCATCAGACTTTTCCATCCATGGATTCCTGGGCCGCTGGCTCCTCGATCCTGCCTGTCGATCGATTGATCAGCGGCCTAGAGCCAGTTGTTTCCATTTCTCCTCACTTCCCATGAGCGTTCGCCTTTATGTCGGCAACCTGCCGCAAACTTTTGATGCCAAGGAGCTTGAAGCTCTGTTCAAGGCCGTTGGTGAAGGCGTGCGCTTCAAAACCGTTCAAGACCGCGAAACCGGCGCCTGCCGCGGCTTCGGTTTCGCCAATGTCGATGAAGAAAAGCTTGCCGACACGGTGATCGAGCAGCTCAATGGCCGCGATTTCGGCGGCAACACCCTGCGAATCGAGCGGTCCGAGCGCAAGGACGCGCGCAGCACCCCCATCGCCGGCGGCAGTGATCGTCGTCAAGCCGGAGGGACCGCCGTGGCCCGCAAGGCCAGCAACAAAGTGGTGCATAGCGACACCGTCACCGAAGGCGCCCCTGATCCACGCTGGGCCGGCGAACTGTCGAAGCTGAAGTCGTTGCTCGCCAACCAAACGGCAACGGTCTGATCAATCTAACCGTGGCGCCAACCTGGCAGTGGCAGGGCCAGACAATCGGTTTCGCCCAAGCCGGTCCGGAAGGAGATAGCCCGGGTCGCTCCACGGTGATCCTGATTCACGGTTTCGGCGCCTGCTCAGCCCACTGGCGCCACAACCTGCCGGTGCTGGCTGAGCGTTTTGATGTTTACGCCCTTGACCTGCTTGGTTTCGGGGCCAGCTCCAAGCCACGCTCCCGGCTCAAGGACGAGCCGCAGCTGCCTGGCTCGGTGCGTTACTGCTTCGATCTCTGGGCCGCCCAGGTGGCCGACTTCGTCGCCGGCCTGGAGCCGAATCAGCGCCAGGCCCCCCTGCAGCTGGTAGGCAATTCCATCGGGGGTCTGGTGGCCCTGCGGGCTTGCCAGGTGCTTGAGAGCCGCGGTATCGCCCCCACCCAGGTGATCCTGATCGACTGCGCCCAGCGCACCCTTGATGAGAAGCGCATCGCAAAACTGCCGGCCTTTGAGCGGCGGTTGCGGCCGCTGGTGAAGCAGCTGGTGCGTCAGCGCCGCATCGTGGCGCCCCTGTTCCGAATCCTGGCCCGCCCCTCCTTCATCCGCCAGGTGCTGGCCAAGGCCTATCCAAGTGGCGCCCATATCGACGCCGAACTCGTGGAGATCCTGCACAGGCCGAGCACCGATCCGGGAGCGGCGGAGAGCTTCCGGGGATTCATCAATCTTTTCGACGATCATCTTGCCCCTGAGCTGTTGGCAGGCCTGACCGTGCCGGTGCGCCTGCTATGGGGCGAACTGGACCCCTGGGAAAGCCCGGCGGAAGCATTGGAGTGGAGTGAACAATTCGACTGCATTCAGGAGCTGAAGGTCCTGCCTGGGCTTGGCCATTGCCCCCACGACGAAGCCCCCGAACAAGTCAACCCGGTTCTGCTCGAATGGCTCAGCCTGGGCAGTCGTGAGCGTGAACACGCTTGAAACTGCGGGGCCAGATCAGCGCAACTGGGCAATCAGGTAAGAGAAGGGAAGATCAAGTAACTTGAGTCCTCTTGGCACGAAAGCGCGACGACTGAAGACGTCGTAGTCATGCTGCTCAATCACCGCCAGAATGCCCCGGTACAGGCGCAGCGAGGCCCAGACCGGCCAGCGGGCATCGGCGGCCAGCCAGCGCACCCCTGCTTCGGATCGGCTGAACCACTGGCGAGCACGCAGCAACTGAAAGGCCATCAGGGCACGCCAGTTGTCATTGATCGTGCCGGCCATCAGATCGGCCTCTGAATAATTGAATCGGACCAGGTCTTCCTGGGGAAGATAAATGCGACCGCGGCTGCGGTCTTCGCCCACATCCCGCAGGATGTTGGTGAGCTGGTTGGCGATGCCGAGGGCAACGGCGGCATTCGAGGTGTCCGGCCTTTCGCTCCATGGGGCCGAGGTGTAGGCGGGATCCAGGCCCATCACTTCCTGGGTCATCAGCCCAACGGTGCCGGCAACGCGGTAGCAGTAGAGCTCGAGGTCCTGGAAGCTGGCGTAGCGGTGACGGAGCAGGTCCATGCGCTGGCCCTCGATCATGTCGAGGTAGGGCTGCAAAGGCTGGGGGAACCGCTCCAGCGTGTCCACCATGGCCAGGTCGAGGGCATCGTCGATGTGGCCATCGAACAAGGAGCGGGTGCGCGCTTCCCAGCGATCCAGTCGCTCGGCCAGGCAGGCCCCGGGCAACGCCTGGGCCTGGGGGCTGTCCATCAGTTCGTCGGTGCGGCGGCACCAGACATAAATGGCCCAGATCGCCCGCCGCTTGGCCGGCGGCATCAGCAACGTGCCGAGATAGAAGGTTTTGGCCCACTCGGCCGTCTCCTGGCGACAGGCTTCATAGGCCTGCTCAAGGCTCAAGCAGGCCACGGGGCTGGTGGTTGGGGAAGCGACCAGCGCAGTCACACGGTCACCGGCACAGGCCGACCACTGAGCGCGACGGCCTCGGCGCAGAGCTTGCCACTCAGCACGGCACCCTCCATCGAGGCCAGGTAGCGCTGCATGGTGTAGTCACCGGCCAGGAAGAAATTGGCGATCGGCGATTGCTGGGAGGGCCTGAGCTGCTGGCAGCCAGGGACGGACTTGTACACCGACTGCGGCGTCTTGACCACGTGGGACTTGCGCAGGCTGGCCTGGTCGGCACCGGTGAAGTGGTCGGGGAACAGCCGCTTGAGTTCGCCCATGGTGGCCGCGACGATGTCCGCATCGCTGCGGCCGATCCAGGCCTCGGCAGGGGCAAACACCAGCTCCAGCATCGAACGGTCGGGGTCGGCATACTCCCGGCAGGTGTTGCTCATATCGGCGTACACGCTGAGCAGATCGGAACGACTGAACAAAAGGTGGTCGATCTCGGTCAGTTTGCGGTCAAACCAGAGATGAATGTTGATCACCGGAACCCCCTTGAGGCCCTCCAGCTTCTGGAAATAGGGCATGGAACGCCAGGATTCGGGCAGCAGCAGCTTGAGCGGATCGACCGGCAGGGCACTGACGTAGGCCTCGGCTTCCACCTCCAAAGGCTCGTTGCCCTTGATTCCGGCGAAGCGGAAACCAGCCACCGAGCCATCCTCAGCCAGGCGGATCTCGCGCAACGGCCGGTTCAGATGCACCTCCCCCCCCCGTTCACGGATCGCGGCGACGATCGGTTCACACAGACGCTCGGGCGGGTTGCCATCAAGGAACGCCATCTTTGAACCGTTTTTCTCCTGCAGGAAGCGGTTGAGGGCCGTGAGCAGCACCGTGCTGGAGATTTCATCAGGATTGATGAAATTCAGGGCCTTGCTCATCGCGATGAACACCTCATCATTGACTCGCTCCGGAATGTTGTGCAGCCGCAGCCAGTCAGTCCAAGAATACTGATCGCAGTCTTCGACGTAGCCCTGGCCACGGATCATCGCTGGCACCAACCCAAGCCCGAACTGGATTTTCTCCGGCCAGGTGAGCATGTCGTTGTTGCCGAGGATCGCCGCCACACCGTTGAGCGGGGCGGGCAGATCAGGAAAATCGAAGCGGCTGTAGGTGCCCGGGTCGTCCTTCTGGTTGAAGATCATCGCGTGGTCCTTCCACTGCAGACGGTCTTCAATGCCGAGCTCCTTGAACAGCTGGAGCATGTTGGGGTAGGCCCCGAAGAAGATGTGCAGACCGGTCTCGTACCAGTCCCCGTCTTCGTCCTGCCAGGCCGCCACCTTGCCGCCAAGCACATCCCTGGCTTCGTAGAGCACGGGTGTGTGGCCTGCGTCGCAGAGGTATTTGGCGCAGGAGAGGCCCGCAAGACCTGCTCCGGCGATCACGACGCGCATGGGAAATCAAAAACCAAAATCAACCTTAAAAGGCCCGGGCTGCCCAGCGCTGAACGAGAGCTTCCTAAAGTCAGGTTGTGCGTCCTGTTCCGGCACTTCCGCCCTCCCCTTCCATGGCCGACGAACTCCTGCTCAAATCGACGACCCGTCACGTACGGCTGTTCACCGCCCGCCTGGAGGATGAGCAGCTCGTGGCCGATCCCACCAAGCTCACGCTCGACCTTGATCCCGACAACGAGTTTCTTTGGGAGCCGGCCGTGGTCCAGGCCGTCCAGAAGCGGTTCAAGGATCTGGTGGCGGCCGACGCCGGCAAGGATCTCAGCGAATACAACCTGCGCAGGATCGGCTCCGAGCTCGAAGGCACGATCCGGCAATTGCTGCAGGCCGGCGAGCTGAAGTACAACCCCGAGGCCCGGGTCCTGAATTACTCGATGGGATTGCCCCGCAGCCCGGAGGCCTGAGATGAACCGTTCCCGTTTCGACCGCGAGCGTGACCCCTCCTCGGCTCGCAACCGTCCGAGTACCACCAACGGCGATCGCGACGCCTACGGGCCCTACGACGAGGAGCGCTACGGCGAACGATCCCGTCCCCGCCGCCAGAGCGGCCGGGGCGGCGTCGAGAGCAACGGCGCTGGAGGCGTCGGGGCGGCCCCTGCCCAGCCCTTCAAGTTCAATGTGGCCACCATGGCCGTGCTCGCCGGCGTGCTGGTGGTCGGCATCGGCATCGGCACCGCCCTCTCCAGCAACACGGTGGGCAACCAGGGCAACATCGCCAGCAGCCAGCAGCTCGATCTCGCCGTGCCCGATCCGGAGTTCTGCAAGCAGTGGGGTGCGAGTGCCTTCGTGAACGACATCGAGCTCTACACGACCATGAACCCGAGCAGCAGTTTCGTGACCCAGCCGACCCTGCAGGCCGGTTGCGTGATCCGCCGGGAGAACTGGAGTGTGCTGCAGAAGGAGGGCGCCGTGACCTCCGAGCAGATGCGCCAGTGCAAGCAGCGCATGAACACTTTTGCCTACATCGGCTCGATCCGCGACAGACCCGTGGTCCGCTGCGTTTACCAGACCGACATCAGTGGCAACAAATTCCAGACGCGCGGCATCGCCGGAGCTGCCGACGACGCCGTCGGGATCACCCCAGAAGGGGATCAGTTCTGAGCCGCAGCGCTCTGGGCCGTCGCTCCAGCCAGCACTTCGGGGCTGGCTGGAGCCTTGGCTGGCTGGCGTAGGGGGCTGTCCGGGCTGGCGAACTCCGGCAGCACTTCGCGCCGGAAGGCTTCAGAGGCCCTGGAGCAATAGCGGGCTGGGTGGGTGATCAACTTCAGCTGACGCCGCACCAGCAAGTCGGCCACGGTGAGACGTTGCAGACTGCCTGTCGCCAGTTCCCGCTCGATCGAAACCACCGGCAGGAAGGCCGCTCCCAGGCCAGATTGAACGGCATTTTTGATCGCCTCGAAGGAGTTGAGCTCCATCTCGATCTTGAGACGTTGCAACTCCAGACCGGAGCGCGACAGCAGATGGTCCACCATCTTGCGGGTGGTCGACTGGGCATCGAGGCAGACGAAGCCAAGGTGGTAGAGGTCGTCTTTGTGGAGCTCGCTCAGGCGCGACAACGGATGTTTGACCGGCAGCACCAGGGCGAGTTCATCGTTGGCGTAGGGCACCACCTGCAGCAGGTCGTTGAGCTCAGACGGCAGCTCGCCACCGATGATCGCCAGATCCACCTGGCCATTGGCCACACTCCAGCTGGTGCGCCGGGTGCTGTGCACCTGCAGCTGGACCGCCACATCGGGATATTTCTGGCGGAACAGGCCGATCATCCGCGGCATCAGATAGGTGCCCGTGGTCTGGCTGGCACCCACCACCAACGAGCCCCCTTTGAGGTTGTGGAGATCCTCGATCGAGCGGCAGGCCTCCTGGCACTGACCGAGGATCCGGTCGCAGTAGCTCAGCAGCAGGTGGCCGGCTTCGGTGAGCTGGGCCTTGCGTCCGCCCCGATCAAACAGGGAAACATCCAGCTGCTTCTCAAGATTCTGGATCTGAAGGCTGACCGCCGGCTGGGTCACGTAGAGGCTGTCGGCTGCCTTCTTGAAGCTGCCCTCGCTGGCGATGGCCCGCAGGATGCGCAGCTGATCGAGGGTGAAGGGCAGATCAGCCATGGAATGACCCGTGGGGCTTGCTCCAGCTGAGTGCGGCAACTCTAAGGGAAACCTTGCTGGTGGACCAAGCGGAGCAGCGAAGGGCAACAGGCCGTCAGAATCCGCCCAGCTGCGGCCGTTGCTTGCCCCTTGCAGAACACCAGTCCAGCCTGGAAATGCTGGCCCTGCTGCTCGGTTTCGCCGTGATCCACAGCGGCGGTGCTGCCTTGCGCGTCTGGGGGGAGGAGCGGATCGGCGCACGGGCCTGGCGGCTGCTGTTCGCCGCCCTCAGCATTCCATCGGCCGTGCTGGTGATCGGCTACTTCCTCGCCCATCGCTACGACGGCGTACGGCTCTGGAATCTGCAGGGCACAGCGGGGCTGATCCCGTTGATCTGGATCGGCACGGCAATCAGCTTCTTCTTCCTCTATCCGGCCACCTACAACCTGCTGGAGATCCCGGCGCTGCTCAAACCTGAGCAGCGGCTCTACGCCACCGGCATCATCCGGATCAGCCGCCATCCCCAGGCCGTTGGCCAGGTGCTCTGGTGTGCGACCCACCTGCTCTGGATCGGCAGCAGTTTCATGCTGGTCACCTGTGTGGGGCTGATCGCCCATCACCTGTTTGCCATCTGGCACGGCGATCGGCGCCTGGCCGCCCGCTATGGCCCGGCCTTCGCCGCTGTCAAGGCCAACACCTCGGTGCTTCCGTTTCGAGCCGTGCTCGATGGGCGCCAGTCGCTGGTGCTGGCTGAATTCCTGCGGCCCTCCCAGCTGGGCATCGCCATCGCCATCGGCGCGCTCTGGTGGAGCCATCGCTACATCGGCCTCGCCGCCAGCAGCTTCGGCAACGGTCCGCTCGGCGCTGCCCTGGGCTGAGCGCGGTCGCTCACACAGCCCGAAGCAGACCTGGAGGTCTGCTTACACTCCGGGGGACTGCCCAGGGACTGGATGACATCGGCCTCGGAACTCGCCTGGTTGATTCCAGTGCTACCCCTGCTGGGGGCAGCGCTGATCGGCCTCAGCCTGATCAGCTTCAATCGCACCATCAACAGGTTGCGCAAGCCTGTCGCTGTGTTCCTGATCAGCTGCGTCGGCGCCGCAGCCGTGCTCAGTTACGCGGTGCTGATTGAGCAGATCGGCGGCGCGCCGCCCACGGAAGTGCTGTTCGACTGGGCCAGTGCCGGCAGTTTCAACCTGCAGATGGGCTTCCGGGTCGATGCCCTCGGTGCCGTGATGCTCGCCCTGGTCACCACCATCGCCCTGCTGGTGATGGTCTATTCCGATGGCTACATGGCGCACGACAAGAGTTACGTGCGTTTCTTCACCTATCTGGCCCTTTTCAGCAGCTCGATGCTGGGCCTGGTGATCAGCCCCAACCTGCTTGAGATCTATGTGTTCTGGGAGCTGGTGGGCATGAGCTCCTACCTGCTGATCGGCTTCTGGTATGACCGCGACGGCGCCGCCAATGCCGCCCAGAAGGCCTTTGTGGTCAACCGGGTGGGTGATTTCGGCCTGCTGCTCGGCATCCTCGGCCTGTTCTGGGCCACCGGCAGCTTCGGCTTCGAGGAGATCGGCCTCCGCCTCAGCGAGGCCCTGGCCGATGGCAGCGTCTCCCACCCCGCGGCGGTGATCCTCTGCCTGCTGGTGTTCATGGGACCGATGGCCAAATCGGCCCAGTTCCCCCTGCACGTATGGCTGCCCGACGCCATGGAAGGTCCCACCCCGATCTCCGCCCTGATCCATGCGGCCACGATGGTGGCGGCCGGGGTGTTCCTGGTGGCCCGCCTTCAGCCGATCTACATCCAGTTCGAGGAGGTGCAGGCCTTCATTGCCGTGATCGGCACGATCACCTGTTTCCTGGGCGCCTCGATCGCCCTCACCCAGATGGATCTCAAGAAGGGCCTGGCTTACAGCACGGTTTCCCAGCTGGGCTACATGGTTCTGGCGATGGGTTGCGGGGCGCCGGTGGCGGGCATGTTCCACCTGGTGACCCACGCCTTCTTCAAGGCCATGCTCTTCCTCTGCTCTGGGTCGGTGATCCACGCCATGGAGGAGGTGGTGGGTCACGAACCAGTTCTCGCCCAGGACATGCGCCTGATGGGTGGCCTGCGGCGCCACATGCCTGTGACGGCCACCACCTTCTTGATCGGCTGCGTGGCGATCAGCGGCATCCCTCCGCTGGCGGGCTTCTGGAGCAAGGACGAGATTCTCGGCCAGGCCTTCAACGCCTTTCCCCTGCTCTGGGGGGTGGGCTTCGTCACCGCCGGCATGACCGCCTTCTACATGTTCCGGCTGTACTTCCTCACCTTCGAGGGTCCGTTCCGGGGCACCGATGCCGCCCTCCAGGCCCAGCTGCTCTCGGAAGCGGGCAAGGCGGCCCCGGAGGAGGGGGGCCATGGCCAGCACGCCAGCACCCCCCACGAATCGGGCTGGCAGATGGCCGCCCCGCTGGCGGTCCTGGCGGTGCCTTCGGTGCTGATCGGCCTGCTGGGGACTCCCTGGAACAACCGCTTCGCTGGCCTGCTCGACCCCAGCGAGGCCGCCGAGCTGGCCGAGCAGTTCAGTTGGGGCGACTTTTTACCTCTGGCCGGCGCCTCGGTGGCGATCTCGCTCACCGGCATCACCGTGGCGGTCCTGGCCTACGCCCTGCACAAGCTGGATCTGGCTACGGCCGTGGCGGGCCGCTTCCCCCGCCTCAACGCCTTTCTGGCCAACAAGTGGTACCTCGACGACATCAACGATCGAATTTTCGTGAAGGGCAGCCGCAAGCTCGCTCGCCAGGTGCTGGAGGTGGACGCCAAGGTGGTCGACGGGGTCGTCAACCTCACCGGCCTGCTCACCCTCGGCAGCGGCGAGGGTCTCAAGTACTTCGAAACAGGCCGCGCCCAGTTCTATGCCCTGATTGTGTTCGGCGGCGTGATTGCCCTGGTGGTGCTGTTCAGCAGTTTCTAGGTCTGCCGCCACTGTGTGTGTCAACCCGTATCTGGGGAGCTCAAGCGCGGCCTGTATTTCTACACTCCGGCCAGAATTGCTCCGTTGGTCTGTGCCGCTGGATTTCTCCGTTGTCCCAGGCGCCCTGGCGGTCCTGGGCAACGATCACGCAGGGGCCTTCCCCTGGCTCAGCGTCTCGATCCTGATGCCGATCGTGGCCGGGCTGCTGATCCCCTTCATCCCTGATCCGGGTGACGGCAAGACGATCCGCTGGTACGCCCTGGGCGTCGCCCTGCTGACCTTCCTGGTCACCGTTGGCGCCTACCTCAACGGCTACGACCCGTCGGTGGCGGGCCTGCAGCTGATCGAGCGGGTGGAGTGGGTGCCCGATCTCGGCCTGGCCTGGTCGGTGGGCGCCGACGGGCTATCGATGCCCCTGATCCTGCTCACCAGCTTCATCACCGCCCTGGCGGTGCTGGCGGCCTGGCCGGTCACCTTCAAACCGCGGCTGTTCTTTTTCCTGATCCTGGCGATGGATGGCGGCCAGATCGCCGTCTTCGCCGTTCAGGACATGCTCCTGTTCTTCCTCTCCTGGGAGCTGGAACTGCTGCCGGTGTATCTGCTGCTGGCGATCTGGGGCGCCAAGAAACGCCAGTACGCCGCCACCAAGTTCATCCTTTACACCGCCGGCGGCTCGGTGTTCATCCTGCTTGCGGCTCTGGCCATGGGCTTTCAGGGCGGCGGTCCCCCCAGCTTCGAATACACGGCCCTGGCTGCCAAGGATTTCGGCACGCGCTTTGAGCTTCTGGCCTACGCCGGCCTGCTGATCGCGTTTGGGGTGAAGCTGCCGATCGTGCCGCTGCACACCTGGCTGCCAGACGCCCACGGCGAAGCCACAGCGCCCGTGCACATGCTGCTGGCCGGCATCCTGCTGAAGATGGGGGGGTATGCCCTGCTGCGCTTCAACGTGCAGCTGCTGCCAGCAGCCCACGCCCAGTTTGCGCCGTTGCTGGTGGTGCTCGGGGTGGTGAACATCATCTACGCAGCCCTGACCTCCTTCGCCCAGCGCAACCTCAAGCGCAAGATCGCCTACAGCTCGATCAGCCACATGGGCTTCGTGCTGATCGGCATCGGCAGCTTCAGCGCCCTCGGCACCAGCGGCGCCATGCTGCAGATGGTGAGTCACGGCCTGATCGGTGCCAGCCTCTTCTTCCTGGTGGGCGCCACCTACGACCGCACCCATACCCTGCAGCTCGATGAGATGGGCGGAGTGGGCCAGAAGATGCGCAAGATGTTCGCCCTCTGGACCGTCTGCTCGCTGGCCTCGCTGGCCCTGCCGGGCATGAGCGGTTTCGTCTCGGAGCTGATGGTGTTTGTGGGCTTCGTCACCAGCGAGGCCTACTCACTCAGCTTCCGCATCGTCATGGCGGGGCTGGCGGCGGTGGGGGTGATCCTGACGCCGATCTATCTGCTCTCGATGCTGCGGGAGATCTTCTTCGGCAAGGAGAACCCCGAGCTCGCAGCCCACAACACCCAACTGGTCGACGCCGAACCGCGTGAGATCTACGTGATCTCCTGCCTGCTGGTGCCGATCATCGGCATTGGCCTGTACCCCAGGATCGTCACCGACACCTACCGCGCCTCCATCGAGGCCCTGGTGCTTCGCGAACAAGCGGTGATGGCCCGCGTGCTTTCCCCTCCTGAGAACGGGCTGATCCGCAACGCCCAGCCTGTAGAGTGGATGGCCCCCGCCCTGCTCCAGGCGCCGGCCCTGGGCTGAAAGGGCCGGCGCCTGGAGCAGTTACGAAACCCTGCGGTTGCCGGCAGCGGACTGCACAACAAGATCACCCTGCCTACGCTCCCTTCCAGCAACTAAGACCAGCTGAATCGAGCCATGCGACAGCTGAATTTTCTGTTGATCTTCAGCTTCGGGCTGGCCACGGTGATGTTCACCCTGGAGAACACGGCGGCGACCACCGTGCATTTCCTGCCGGGCATCTCCAGCACCCTGCCACTCGCGGCCATGTTGCTCGTGGTTGGCGGAATCGGCGCCACTGCCGCCTGGGTGTTCGCCGTCTGGACCGGCGTGGTCAAGAAGGTGGAGCTGGTCCAGTCCCAGAGCGATCGGGAGGCCCAGCGGGTGAAGATCACCGAGCTGGAAGCCGACATTCAGCGCTATCGGGCCACGGTGGATGCCCAGCTTGGCCTGCTGCCAGCAGCGGGGGAGAGTTCAGCACCAGCAACTGAAGCCGTCACAACCGACTGAGCCATTGGGCCGCCGGCCAGATCGTTTCCAGCTGGCTTCTGGCTGGAGCCGGCATAACCGGGTACGTTGCCCGTAGCGAGGGGAAAGAGTGGCAGACGCAGGCGCCAGGCTGGCCATTCGCCTGCTTCAGGACGCCGCTGAACGTGGCGACATCGACCCCTGGGACGTCGATGTGATCGCCGTGGTGGATGGCTTTCTTGACCAGCTGCGCGGACGCATCGAGGTGCCCCGTCTGATCGCGGCCGCCCAGGCCGGACGGGGCGGCAGTTACGAACAGGATCTGGCCGCGTCCAGCGAGGCCTTCCTGGCCGCGGCAGTGCTGGTGGGCCTGAAGGCCGAGGTGCTGGAGCGACAGACGTTCCCAGCGCCGCAGCTGATCGAGGATCCATTCAGCTTTGATCCGGATGACGAGGACGCAGGTTTTGCAGGGTTCGTGTTGCCGCGCCGGCCGGAGAGGCAACTGTGGCGCCGGCCGGTGGCACCCCCTCCGCTCCAACGGCCTGTCAGCCTCGGTGAACTGATCCGCCAGCTCGAGGACATCGCCGCGCGGCTGGAGCAGGATGGCGGCCGCAACCGCCCCAAGCCCAGGAGCCGGCCCTACAGCGAGCGGGAGGCCATCGAACAGGTGGCCTCCCTGGCCCACCGCGAGAAACTGCCGGAAACCACGGCGGCGCTGAGCCTGTTTCTGCAGCAGTGGCCCGAGGCCCTCACATGGGTCGACTTCGAACAGCTGGTTGCCGCCTGGGCAGCGTCGGCACCCGCCGATCTCGATGACGACCGGGTGGGGGTGTTCTGGGCCTTGCTGTTTCTCTGCTCCCAGGGCCGGCTCGACCTGCAGCAGGAGGGTGGGCTCTTTGGTCCGCTTCAGATCAAGCGGCTGCAGGAGGTGGACCACCTGGAGACCCGGCGACAGCAGCAGCAGCAACGAACCGACAACGTACCGGCCCATGTGCTGGAACGCCAACGCACAGCTGGGCCAGCTCCCTTGCCGGCTCGATTGCCAGAGGCGGCGTGATTTTCTTTCATATAGTGATGTCTTGAAGTGACAAATTAAGGAAGGCGCCCATGAAGGCGATGATCCTCGCGGCCGGCAAGGGTACCCGTGTGCGTCCTATTACGCACACCATTCCCAAACCGATGATCCCGATCCTTCAGAAACCCGTCATGGAGTTTCTGTTGGAACTGCTCCGGCAACACGGATTTGACGAGGTGATGGTCAATGTGTCCCACCTGTCCGAAGAAATTGAAAATTATTTTCGTGATGGCCAACGATTCGGTGTGCAGATTGCTTACAGTTTTGAGGGGCGCATCGAAGATGGCGAACTGATCGGCGCAGCCCTTGGCTCGGCTGGAGGAATCAAAAAAGTTCAAACCTTCCAGAAATTTTTTGATGACACCTTTGTGGTGCTCTGTGGCGATGCCTTGATCGACCTTGACCTGACTGAAGCTGTTCGGCGCCACAAGGAAAAGGGCGCGATCGCCAGTCTGGTGACCAAACGAGTGCCGAAGGATCAAGTCAGCAGCTATGGCGTCGTCGTCACCGACGAAGATTCCAGGGTAGTGACCTTCCAGGAGAAGCCCTCTCTGGAAGATGCCGCCAGCGACATGATTAACACTGGTATTTATATTTTCGAGCCTGAAGTACTCGATCATATCCCCGAAGGTATTCCCTTTGACATCGGAGCTGATCTTTTCCCAAGGTTGACGGCGGTTGGAGCACCTTTTTATGCCCTGCCGATGGATTTTGAATGGGTCGACATCGGCAAGGTGCCCGACTACTGGCAGGCCATCCGCAGCGTGTTGCTCGGCGAAGTTCGCCAGGTGCAGATCCCCGGACGGCAGGTGCGGCCCGGGATTTTCGTGGGCCTTAACGTGGCTGCGGACTGGGATCAGATTGATGTTCGTGGACCGGTCTACGTGGGAGGGATGAGCCGGATTGAACCGGGCGTGACAATCATCGGCCCGGCGATGATTGGTCCGAGCTGCCACATCTGTGAAGGCGCCACAATCGATAACTCGATCATTTTTGAATACTCCCGGATTGGCGCTGGCGTGCGCTTGGCCGAAAAGTTGGTCTTCGGCCGCTACTGTGTCGACCGCAATGGTGACCACTTCGATCTTCAAGAAGCAGCCCTGGACTGGCTGATCACCGATGTGCGACGCCAGGATGTTCTCCAACCTTCACCTCATCAGAAGGCCTTGGCTGAGCTGCTCGGCACCGATTTCAGCCTCAGCCAGGGCGGAGTCTGAGCGACAGCGGCTCAACCGGGGCCATACTGGCTTTGGCCAGAATCAGCGGAATTAGCTCCTCTGCTTTCATCGCCATCAGGTGCACCCCCTGGGCGATCGATTGATAGGTTGCCACCTGTTCAGCGGCGATGTTGATTCCTTCGGCAACCGGATCTTCAGCGGCGGCGAGGCGATCGATCAAGGCCTGGGGAATCTGGGCTCCTGGCACCATCCGGTTCACAAAGGCGGCATTGCGCGCCGACTTCAGCAGAAACACCCCGGCCAGCACCGGCAGACCCAGTGGTGCGGCGATCTCGCCACAGAAGCGCTTCAGGGCCTCCGGTTGCATCACCATCTGGGTCTGCAGAAAACGGGCACCAGCGGCCTGTTTGCGCCCGACCCTGGCCTTCAGGCCGCTCCAACTGGGCGACTGAGGATCGGCAGCCGCGCCAGCGAACAGGCTGGTGGGGCCATCGCTCAGCAAGCCTTTGACGGGGTCTTCCCCAGCATTGAAACCTCTGACCATCTGCAACAGGCGCACCGCTTCCAGCTCATTCACCTGGCGAGCCCCGGGTTGATCACCGGCGCCGACAGGGTCACCGGTCAAGCAGAGCAGATTGCGAATGCCGAGGGCATGGGCTCCGAGCAGTTCGGCCTGGAGAGCGATGCGGTTGCGGTCGCGGCAGGAGAGCTGCAAGACGGGCTCCAGGCCGATGTCGAGCAGTAGGCGGCAGAGGGCCAGGCTACTCATTCGCATCACCGCCCGGCTGCCATCGGTGACATTGACGGCATGCACAAGGCCTTTCAACCCCGCCGCCACCCTCAAGGTCCGGCCGGGGTCACCGCCACGCGGCGGCATGACCTCCGCGGTGATCGCGAAGCGGCCATTGGCAAGCGCCTGTTGCAACAACAAAGAAAGGGGAGAATCAGACGCTGCCCATCATGCGGCAACAGCGGTCAGGGCGCTTTGGTTGCTTAGAGTGGATTGCCGGAGGCTGGGATCCTTGATGTCCGCACCAGATGGTCTAGCCCAGCTGCCTGGCCCCATTCTTTCCGCGCGCGAGATTGAGATCATTGAGCTGGTTGCCACCGGCCTGACCAATCAGGAAATTGCCTTGCGCTTGATGATCAGCAAACGCACGGTCGATAATCACGTCAGCAATATCTTCAGCAAAACCGGCGCAAAGAACCGGGTCGCCCTTCTGAACTGGGCAATGGATCACGGCAAGATCTGCCGCGATGGCTTCAACTGCTGCAACCTTCCCTGAGGCTCAATGAGCCGTTGGAGCAATCCCGCACTCAGCTGATCCCGGATTGTGATTCCGATTGTTCTTCAGCGGACAAAGCCTGCAGGCAATAGCCGTCCGGAGTGAGCCCGAACAGCTCAGCGTAATCCAGGCAGGCAAGGGCGTCCCGTCCAGAAAAACGCAACATACCCCGATCGTCGTAGAGACCGATCATGGAAGGAGACAAGCCGGCAAAGGCAAACAAGAAGAAAACCTTAAGGCATGGGCTGACCAGCCCGACGCCACTTGGTCATTGTTGGTGTGACCAACCTGGTGAGTGTTGGTCTGACCAGCGGCTGTAGGGATGGGCTGCCAGGGCCGCATTGCTCCATTGCCCCTGCCCGGTGAGCTCAACGCCACACCACGCTGGCAATGGCAGGGGCTGCTCGGCGTGCTCGAGTTCCACCTCGGCGAGCACCAGGGGAGCATTCTCCGCCTCGAACACATCCACCACCCAGTCACCACCGGGACAATCAAGCCCAAAGCGCTGCTTGCTGAGGCGATGCGCTGCGAGAGCCAGCAGCTCTTCGCCATCGCCCAACGGGATCGGATACTCGAACTCGTGCCGGGCGATCCCCGTTGCCGCGACCTTGAGGGTGAGCCAGGCCTGGCCGTCATCACTG
Source organism: Cyanobacteria bacterium bin.51 (assembly GCA_013203655.1). Classification (GTDB taxonomy): domain Bacteria; phylum Cyanobacteriota; class Cyanobacteriia; order PCC-6307; family Cyanobiaceae; genus Regnicoccus. Next base: position 11,862 of record JABMPN010000063.1, on the reverse strand, counting down.
AGCCTCACCCGAACGGTGAATCCCCGCTCAGACGACACCAGGTAGCCCTGGCGGAACTGCTGCTGCCAACGGATGTGCTCTCGCCAGCGGTTCCCCTCGACAAGAAAGCGTCGTTCGATCTCCAGTGCCATCGCTGTTGTGAGTCCCCATCGTCCGAACCATCCTGGCGGCGATCCGTGGCCGACTCGATCAATTGGTCGATGGCTCACCTGAGGTCAGGTCACCCGCCCAGTGGAGCTTGTGGGTCAAGGTCCGGTAATAGGACGGGCTCTGCTCAAGCACCACCATCAGGGCGGAGTGCTCACAGCGCCGCACCACGCAGCGGTCGCCAGGCTCCAGCACGGTGGCGTGGGCCCCGTCTTTCCAGAGCTTGACCCGGCGACTGGCTTCACCCAGGGGCCACACCACCAAGTTCGAACCGGGGGGGACCACCAAGGGGCGGCTGGAGAGGCTCATCGGACAGATCGGATTGACCACGATGGCTTCGATGCTAAGGTGCAGAATCGGTCCACCCGCCGCCATTGAATAGCCGGTGGAGCCGGTCGGCGTGGAAATGATCAGGCCATCGCCGCGGAACTGGTCCACCACCTCCCCATCGATCTCCAGCTCCAACAGGCAGGTGGGTGAAACTTCCTCAAGGCAGGGACGGAAATAGAAATCATTGAGGGCACGATGCAGCCCTTGCCCGTCAGGCAGGCTTCGGTCTGCGAGCGCGCCATCACCGTGGTCGACGACAGCCTCCAGCATCATGCGGCGCTCCAGGGCAAAGCGGTCGTCCCGCAGCCGCTGCCAGAGATTGTCCTGGGTGCCAGGCGAAAGAACCAGCAACTGGCGCGCCTGGGTGAGAAAACCGAAGTGGCCACCCACGTTGAAGCTGAGCATCGGCACACCCAGGGGGCCGAGGTGCCTGGCGGCCCCCAGCACCGTGCCATCGCCACCGAGCAGAACGGTGAGATCCGGCAGGCGCGGTTCTGTGGCCAGCAGGCCTGGGAACGGATTGGCGGCCAGACCACTGGTGGCGACCGTGACATGGATGCCCTGGTCCTTGAGATCGGCCGCACAGAGCCGACCCTGTCGCTGGGCTTCCTGACTGCCGCTACGCAGGATCAGCCAGACCCTCTCAAGCTGCATGAACGGGTTGAGAAATCACCAGCGCAGCAGGTTGAAGCGCTCCATATCGACGGTTTCGCGGTTGCGATAGAGGGAGAGCAGGATCGCCAGGCCCACGGCCGCTTCAGCCGCCGCCACGGTGATCACAAAGATGGCAAAGACCTGTCCACGGATGAGCTGGCCATCGATGTAGCTGGAGAAGGCCATCAGGTTGATATTGACAGCATTAAGCATCAACTCGATACTCATCAACACCCGCACAGCATTGCGGCTGTTGATCAGACCCCAGACCCCCGTGCAGAAGAGGATCGCCGCCAGCACCAGATAGGCCTGCAGGGGCACATCAATCGAATTGGTCGTCATCATCGTCTGGTCTCCAGAGCGGTGGTTTCAGCTGGGGGGGTCTCGATCAGCAGGGGAGTCCTGGACTTCTCGATCAGGGCCTGATCGACATCATCACCGGTGACGATGTCGATACTGAAGACATCGCGCCTGGCCAGCACAATCGCGCCGATCATCGACATCAGCAACAACACCGAAGCGAGCTCAAAGGGAAGGAGATAGTCGGTGAAGAGATGAATGCCGATCCTGACGGTGGCGTCATCTCCGATCGGACTGGGGCCAGGTACCGCCCATGGCGTGGTGAGATCGACGCGCAGCAGCAACAGGAAGAGGCCGAGGCAGACACCACCGGAGAGCAGACGACGCAGGCCCAGGCCTGGAATGTCCGCCATCGCCTCCTTCTTGTTGACGAGCATGATCGCGAACAGGATCAGCACATTGACGGCGCCGACGTAGACCAGCACCTGGGCAGCGGCAACGAAACTGGCGTTGAGCATCAGATAGAGGCCCGCCACCGAGAGAAAAACTCCGCCGAGCAGAAAGGCCGAATAGACGATGTTGGGCAGCAGAACCACGCCGAGTGAACCGAACACCACGGCGGCCGACAAAACAAGGAAGCAGATTCCCTGGGTAGTGGAAGCAATCGTCATCAGGCTGACTCCCCATTTGAGCCGGCCTTGAGTTCAGCCAGCACCTGGTCGGGGAGCTTGCCGGCCCGGGGCCGGGCTGGATCGACGCCGTGGGGATCCATCTCACCCTGGGGCAGATAGGCCAGCTCCTTCAGCGCGGTGACGGCCGGATCACTGGTGACACTGGTTGGCAGCCGGCCAAGGGCCACATTATCGAAGTTGAGGCTGTGGCGATCAAAGGCCGCCAGCTCGTACTCTTCGGTCATGGACAGGCAATTGGTGGGGCAATACTCCACGCAGTTGCCGCAGAAGATGCAGACTCCGAAATCGATCGAGTAGTTACTCAGCTCTTTCTTCTTGGTTTGCTTGTTCATCGCCCAATCCACGACCGGCAGGTTGATCGGACAGACTCGAACACAGACTTCACAAGCGATGCACTTGTCGAACTCGAAGTGGATCCGGCCGCGGTAACGCTCTGACGGGATCAGCTTCTCGTAGGGGTACTGAACGGTGATCGGCCGCCGGCTGAGATGGTCAAAGGTGACCGACAGGCCCTGGGTGATGTAGGAGGCGGCGCTGACAGCCTCTTTGGTGTAGTCGCCGACCTTTTGGAGGAATCCGAACATGGCTGGAGAAGTCGGAAGGTGAGAGGGGAGAGGGGCTACCCGGGCAACCCGAAAGCTGAAACTGAGCCCGCCTGCGGAAACGGGGTTTTGCAGGAGGTACTTTTACTCACTCATGATGGTCGAAAGCTGGCTCAGCCGCCGAAAAAGGCAGGAAAAGCCAGCTTCAGCCCGGCGGTGACCAGCAGATTGACCAGGGCGATCGGCAGCAGGAACTTCCAGCCGAGATCCAGCAGCTGGTCAATCCGCACCCGGGGCAGGGTCCAGCGCAGCAGGATCGCGATGAACACCAGCAGGTAGGCCTTGAGCACGGTCATGACGATGCCCAGGGAGCCCGTGATCACCTGCACAACAGGGGCATCGACGGACTGGCCAATTGCCCCGGCCAACCACTCAACCGGAATCGGGAAGCCCCAGCCACCGAGATACAGCACCGCCACCAACAGGGCCGAGAGCACCAGGTTGATGTAGCTGCCCAGGTAGAAGAGGGCAAACTTCATGCCGGAATATTCCGTCTGGTAGCCGGCCACCAGCTCCTCTTCTGCCTCGGGAAGGTCGAAGGGGAGGCGCTCGCATTCGGCCAAGGCGCAGATCCAGAAGATCAGGAAGCCCACCGGCTGGCGCCAGATGTTCCAGCTGAGAATGCCAGCGCTGTTCTGCTGGTTGACGATGTCGATGGTGCTGAGCGAGTTGCTCATCATCACCACCGCCAGCACCGCCAGGGCCAGGGGAATCTCGTAGCTGATCGACTGGGCCGCCGCCCGCAGCCCCCCCAGCAGGGAATATTTGTTGTTGCTGGCGTAGCCACTCATCAACAGGCCGATCGGCTGGATGCTGCTCAGGGCGATCCAGAGGAACACGCCGATGCCCACATCGCTGATCAGCATGTGCTGGCCGAAGGGGATGACCAGCCAGGAGAGGATCACCGGGATCAGCACCAGGATCGGGCCGAGGGTGAACAGCAGGCCATCGGCCCGGGCCGGGATGATGTCTTCCTTCCAGAGCAGCTTGAGGCCATCGGCGAGGGGCTGCAGCACCCCGAGAGCGCCGGCATACTCCGGACCGATCCGCTGCTGGACGGCGGCGGAGATCTTGCGCTCCAGCCAGACGTTGACCAGAACCCCGATCACGGCGGCGACCAGCACCAGCAGCATGGGCAGGGGCAGCCAGAGCAGGTGGGCGGTGCCAGGGGTGAGGCCGAAGCCCTCCATGGCCGTGGTGAAGCTGCCTTGAAGGTCGAGGCCCGAACTGACCGCCGCCAGGGGAGATCTGAGGATTGTCATGGACTCTGGCGCAGTCATCATCACCACAGCGTCAACTGCCGAATCGGATCCGGTGCATGCAAGTTAACCGGCACCCGCGGCATGTCGGGCATCCAGGGGCACCCAGCTTCTGCCGGAACTGCCGGTATAGATCTGGGTGGGCCGGTAAATCCGGTTGGCACCGAGCTGCTCCTTCCAGTGGGCCAGCCAGCCCGCCACCCGAGCGATCGCGAAGATCGGCGTGAACAGGTCGCGGGGGATGCCCAGCTTGCGGTACACGAGACCTGAATAGAAGTCCACATTGGGGTAGATGCCCTTCGGCCCCAGCCGCGTGGCAGCAGCGTCCTCAAGGCGACGGGCCAGGTCGTACATCGAATCGTGGCCGAAGCGGTTGAAGAGCTGCTCGGCCAGGTCCTGGAGGATCACGGCGCGGGGATCCTTCACCTTGTATTCGCGGTGACCGAAGCCCATGATCTTCTGCTTCTCGGCGATGGCCCGATCCAGGTAGGGCTCCACCTGGTCTTCCGTGCCGATCTGCTCAAGCATGGCGAGCACGTCTTCGTTGGCGCCGCCATGCAGGGGGCCGGCCAGGGTTCCCACCGCCGAGGCCACCACCGCGTAGGGATCGGTGAGAGTGCTGGCGGTGACCCGGGCGCTGAACGTGCTGGCGTTGAGGCTGTGCTCGGCGTGCAGGATCAGGCAGGCGTCGAAGATGCGGGCGGCGAGGGGATCGGGTTCCCGCTCGGTGATCATGTAGAGGAAATTGGCCGAATAGGGGAGATCGTCGCGGGGCTGGATCGGATCCTGGCCTTTGCGGATCAGCTGATAGGCCGCCACCATCGTGGGGATCTTGGCGATCAGGCGCATCACCGCATCGCCGATGTAATCGGGTTTGTCGAGGGCGCGGCGCGAGTAGAAGAGCCCCAGGGAAGCGGCGCTCGTCTGGAGCGCGTCCATCGGGTGGCCGTCAGCCGGGAAGCACTTCATCATGTCGCGGATGCGGAAGCTCACCCGCCTGTGCATCTGCACATCGTTCTCGAAGGCCCGCAGCTGATCGCCGCTGGGCAGATCGCCCCAGATCAGCAGATAGGCCGTTTCCAGGAAGCTGCTGTTGGCCGCCAGCTCATCGACGCCATAGCCGCGGTAGGTGAGCAGACCCTTCAGGCCGTCGATGTCACAGATCGACGACTGCGTGGCCGGAACCCCTTCAAGGCCGGGCCGGAAGGCCGGGGCGGCTGTGGCCGGCTTGGCCGCAGATGTCTCGGCCACAGATCGATCAGCCGCAGTCTGCGCTGCATCCACCACCATCGCCAACGCCACCAATGGGATTCGAATTTAAGGCCACCTCCTCAAGGGCGTCGTAGCGGCGCTGACAGGCTGCGGGGCGTGAGCAGGAGCATCAGACAGGCCCGACCGAGACAGTCGTCCGGCTCCGGGCTGCTGGCAGGAAACTCCAGCAGTGCCACTCCGGCCTTGCGCAGCCTCAGGGCTCCAGGCGGCGCCCCGCACAACCGGGCAGCCAGGCCGCTCAGATCGGGCTCATGGCCCACCAGGCAGAGCCGCCGCCTGGCCGGCAGGGGCGGCTGTGCCCCCAGCCAGTGCATCAACAGGTCGAGGGGATCGGCCTCCGGTGCCAGTTCAGGCGCCTGGTTCATGCGCGGGGCCAAGCCGCCCGCGAGGGCAAGATCCGCGGTTTCGGTGGCGCGCAGCAGGGGGCTCGAAAGGATCTGATCGCAGCCCAGTCCCAGGCCCACCAACTTCTCGACCACCCAGGCGGTGCGTTGGCGTCCCTCCTCAGTGAGAGGCCGCTGCTGATCGGCCAGGCCCAAACGAGCAGCCAGCTCCCGGTCGATGGCAAGCCCATGGCGCAGCAGCAGCAACTGGGCGCCCCCCATCGGCTCAGCCCAGCTCCAACCGACCCCGCAGCCGCAGGGCCGGTTCGGCGTCTGCGGCTGTGGCGGCCTCCGCTTCCAGGCTGAAGGCGAGACCATCGATCGTGTTGGCCAATGGGCTGCCGGCAAGCCCGGTGAGCAGGCGCCAGGGCTGCCACAGGGCCAGCAGCCTGCGGGCGGGCTCTGGAGCCAGGGCCGCTTGAAGGGGAGCCAGAGGTGACCCCAGGGTCTGCAACTGAAGGAGCCGCTCCTTGGGAGGCTGACGCCCCTCGAGCTGGGCGTCGAGCACGCCCAGGCCTTCCGCCCACCAGGCCACACCGTTCTGCACGGCTCGGGTGCCGGCCACGCTGGCCTGGAGCTGGTCCGCATCTCCTTGGCGGGGGGCCGCCTCCAGCCGGGTCCAGACCTGCAGAGGCATCCGCTCGGAGCGGAGCAGGGGGGCGGAGATCAGGCCATCCGCGCTGAGGGAGGGTTGGAGCTGGGCGGCGCTGGGGGCTTCGCTGCCCGTTGCCAGCAACCAGCCTTTGGCCTGCTGGGCCCAGAGCATGGGGCCGTGATCCTGACTGCTGACCAGGGCGGGAAGGGGTCCACCCAGTCCGAGCAGGCTTTGGCGCAACAGCGGAGCCAGCAGGCGCTGCCAGAGCGCGAAATCAGCGGCCACAGCCCCGGCATCGAAGGGATCCTGCTCGCTGCTCGCTGGCTGTGGTGATCCCGATGAGTTCAGCGGCTGCCAATCCTGCAACAGCAAGGCCGGGTTCTGGATCAGGGCGAGGCTGCTGGCCGGACTGCGCAGTTCCGACAGCAAGGGTGGCTGGAGGTCGAGCTGAAGCGACGGCAGGGCTTGGCGCAGGTCGATCTCGGACTCAAGCCGTAACGCCCGTCCGGAGGGAGAAAGGGCAGCCACCAGACCGAGCACGTCTGGATCGGCCCCAATCTCTGCCGGAATCCCCAGCCAATCGGCGAACACGTCGGGCCGGGCCGTGAGCAGGGCAATGCCCTGGCCAAGACGCTGCAGATCGGCGGCCAGTCGTGGGTTTTCCGCCTGGTTGAGCTCTGCGATCTGGGAGACATCAAGGGCCTGCTCGAGCACGCCGCGGCCCGAGGCCACCAGGACCAACCGGTCATGGATCAAGGCGGTGGCGAGGGGCCTGGCCCGCTCGCCCGCCACGCCGCCACGACCGCTGATCAGCCCCATGCCGCGGTAGCTGCTGATCTGCAGTTCCGTGCCTGCCAGGCTGCGGGTCTGCCAGAAGCGCTGCAGGAAGAGGCGGGCCCCATCCGCATCACGACTTTCCATGGCGAGCAGCCAGCCCGTCGGCCCTGCTGGACCCTCGGGAGCCATCAGGGCCAGGCTGGTCTGGGAGCCCAGCCAATCGGCCAGCTCGCTGGCATAATCCAGTCCTGCAGCCGCAAAGGCGCCATCACGCAGGAGCTCGACAGCGGCCACCGCCCGGCGCCGCTGCCTTGCTGGAGCAACGACCCTGGTGTACGCCACCAGTCCATCGGGATTGGTCAGCAGATGGAGGCTGAGAGGGACGGTGCGGGGAATGAACCGCGCCGCCTCAGGCATCGACAGGCTGCGATGCTGCAGGTTGAGCGGGCTTTGCCGCACCACCAGCCACCAACCGCCGACGCCGATGGCGAACAGGGTCAGGGCCAGGGTCAGCACCAGCACCAGGAAGGGGCGCACCTTCATGCGTCCAAGGCAGGATTCGCCTCATCCTTATGCATCCAGGCTGCTTTGCTCGCGATGGCGGTGGTCTTCTCAGGCATCTGGCCTGACCCCATAGGACCATCCAGCCTCGCTTCTGGCCCTTCTCTCCCGGGAAACCCCCTTCGATGAACCCTTCCAAACCCCATCCCCCCTCCAGCCTGCGGGCCCAGGAGCTGCAGGCCAGGCTCGCCCGAGGCGAGGCGCTCCAGTTGGTGGATGTGCGTGAAGCCGCCGAACTGGCCCAGGCCAGCCTGGGGGAGGGGGTGATCCACCTGCCCCTGAGCCGCTCGCAGGAGTGGATGTCTCAGATCGGCTCGCTGCTGGATCGGGACCGGGAGGTGGTGGTGTTCTGCCATGCGGGGATTCGCAGCTGGCAGTTCGGCTGCTGGCTGATCGAAACCCAGGGATTTGATCAGGTCTGGAACCTGCAGGGAGGCATCGACGCCTGGAGTGTGGAGGTGGATCGCTCGGTGCCCCGCTACTGAGACCCGCCACCAGCCGACCTGGCTGACCTGCAGCTCGCAACCGGGGAAGCAACGCAACCATCAGGGATGAAACAAAATCCGAAAGTTGTTCGCAGCAAAGCAAAACTAGAAGCTACATGAATCCAAGGCAAAGAGATTGCAAATGACAAATTATTCGCCCATATCCCTATCTACTCGTCTACTCGCCCAACGAAGAAGGCACGGCTTGAAATTACTTAGCGCAGAAGCTCCGCCACAGAGACTAGAATTCAGTTCGAATTAGTTCAATCTCAAAACGTTGCCATACCTGACACGGCGCGACCAACAGGTGCTACGGGCAACCATCCAGCACTACGTCGACACGGTGGAGCCCGTGGGTAGTCAGACCCTGGTGAAGCGTTTCGGTTTCTCAGCCAGCCCTGCCACCGTGCGCACCGCCATGGGCGTGCTGGAGCAGAAAGGCCTGCTGGTCCAACCCCACATCTCCGCCGGCCGGGTTCCGAGCCAGCTGGGTTACAGGCTGTTCGTTGACGATCTGCTGCCTGCCCCCGGCGCCGGCGCCCTTCAGCTTGAGCGGGAACTGTTGGCCATGAGCCTGAAATGGGCGGCCCTGGATGATCTCCTGATTCACCTGGCCCGCCGTCTGGCCGATCTCACCGGACTGCTCAGCCTGATCACCCGCCCCCAACGCCTGCAGTCGCGGCTTCAGGCGACGCGGCTGGTGGCGGCCGGTGATCGGCTGCTGATCTTTTTGGTCGAAAATGGAGGTGTGGCCTGCAGCCTCAATGTGCGACTGCCGGCCGGAACCGAACCGGAACTGCCCGCCCTGGAGCGCTGGGTGAATGATCAGCTCCGAAACAGCCCCGATTCCACCATCCGCTGGCAGGTGCTCCCTCCCCAGCTGCAAACCAGTGGCCGGGCGGTGCTCCAGGCTCTGAGCAGCCATCAACTGGCCCGCAGTGCCGATGGCGAAGGAGCCGTGGCCCTTGGCCTCGGTGGCCTGCTGGGCCAGCCGGAGTTCAGCCGCACAGCCAGCCTGCGGCCGCTGATTCAGCTGGTGGAGGAAGACCCCCAGAAACTGCTGCGCCGCGACGTCGGCAATCGCGAAGGACTACCGGCTTCCCTGGTGGCCCTGCCCATGGCGATCCCCCTCGACGGTGTGTGGATCGGCGCCGAACACCCCCACCCGGCGCTCAACCAGTGCGCCGTCGTGCAGGCCACCTACCAGGCGGGCGATGGCAGCCGCGGCCAGGTCGCCCTGGTGGGGCCGATGCGGATGGCCTACGCCACCGCCCGCGCAGCGGTGCGCTCGGTCGCCAGTAGCCTGCAGCGCCTGCTCAGCTGAGGCCACGAGCATTGACCTATTGCGTCGGTTTTTATCTGGAGGATGGGCTGGTGATGGCCTCAGACTCCCGGACCAATGCCGGTGTGGATTACATCTCCAGCTACCGGAAGCTGCATGTGTTCCAGCCCAGCCCCGATCGCCTGTTCATCCTGCTGGCGGCCGGCAATCTGGCCACCACCCAGGCCTGTTTGAACTGGATCAGCCGCGATCTCGACCAGGCCCGCCTGCACGCGTCAAAGTCCCAGCCGCAGACCTCACCCAAAGCTGGCACGCACCCCGACCTGCTGAGCGCCACCTATCTGTTTGAAGCCGCGGCCTACATCGGCCGGATCAGCGTGGCCGTGCAGGAGGCCAACCACTCCTCCCTGCGGCAGGCGGGCGCCAGCGGCGAGGCCAACTTCATCCTCGGTGGACAGATCGCTGGCCAAGGCCACGGCTTGTACCAGATCTATCCCCAGGGCAACGCGATCATGGCCACGCCGGAAACACCATTCCTGCAGATCGGTGAGAGCAAATATGGCAAGCCTCCCCTCGACGGCGTGGGCCATCACCAGCTCTCGCTCGAAGACGCCGCCAGGCTCTGCCTGGTGTCGCAGGTGATCACCCGTCGCTCCAACCTCACCGTCGGCCCCCCGTTCGAAGTGGCGCTCTACCGCCGCGACAGCCTGGAGATCGCCCACCAGATCAAGCTGGAGCGCGGCCAGCCCGAGATCAGCCAGATCAACAAGGCCTGGATCGAGAGTCAGCGTCAGGCCCTCCAGCGGTTACCCCGCTTTGCCTGGGAAGCCGAAACCGATTCCCAGGCCTCCGCCACCCTCTGAGCGGTCTCCAGTCCCCACCCCCGCCCCATGGATACGGTGTCCAGCTGGATCTCCACAGGGCAGCTGCCCGACACTGAAGTGGTGCAGGCGCTGGTGCGCGAAGCCCACCGACGCTTTGGCCCCATCAACGAAGGGCTGGTCGCCGATTACATCCCCGCCGGTGCCGGCGGGGATGTAATCGAGGTGGGCGACTCCGGCCAGACCTTCAGCATCCAGAGCCTTTCGAAACCCTTCATGTTCGCCCTGGTCTGCCAGGCGATCGGCGAAGAGGAGGCCCGCGAGAAGCTCGGGGTGAACAGCACCGGGCTGCCGTTCAATTCCGTGCTGGCGGCGGAACGCTCGGCCGAGGGGCTCAGCAATCCCATGGTCAATGCCGGCGCGATCGCCGCGATCCACTGCCAGCACGTGCTGGCGGTGATGGTGACCGCCGGGCTTTACGAAACGTCTGGAGCCTGGCTCTACGACACCGGGCTGCCGGGCAAGAGCGGGGTGGCCGGCGGCATGATCACCGTGGCTCCCGGCAAGGGGGGACTGGCCACCTACTCGCCGCCACTGGATCGCTCGGGCAACAGCGTGCGCGGCCAGCTCACCGCCCGCTTCCTCTCCGATGAGCTGGGCCTGAACCTGTTCGCCTCACGGCCGGGCTGCAGCGGCTGAAGCCGTTCAACCGGCCATGGCATCGCCGAGCCGCTCGGCCACGGTGGTCACATCCTTGTCGCCGCGGCCGGAGAGGTTGATCACCACCTCCGTGCCCGGCGCCAGCGTCGGACAGAGCGACTCGAGCCAGGCGAAGGCATGGGCGGTTTCCAGCGCCGGGATGATGCCTTCGAGCTCGCTGACCCGCTGCAGGGCGTCCAACGCCTCCTGGTCGGTGACGGCGGCGTATTCGGCCCGGCCCAGCTCCTTGAGGTAGCTGTGCTCCGGGCCCACGCCGGGGTAATCAAGGCCGGCGCTGATCGAATGGGCCTCCTGCACCTGGCCCTGCGCGTCCTGCAGCAGCAGGCTCATCGCCCCGTGGAGCACACCGACCCGCCCTTCTGTGATCGTGGCGGCATGGCGCCCGGTGGCCACCCCGTCGCCGGCAGCCTCCACACCGATCAGGCGCACCGATGGATCGGTCACGAAGGGATGGAACAGCCCCATCGCATTGGAGCCACCACCGACGCAAGCCAGCAGCACGTCGGGCAGGCGACCGAAAGCCTCAGCGCACTGGCGCTTGGTCTCCTGGCCGATCACGGCGTGGAAATCGCGCACCAGCATCGGGTAGGGGTGCGGGCCGGCCACCGAGCCGAGGATGTAGTGGGTGCTCTCCACGTTGGTCACCCAATCGCGGATGGCTTCGCTGGTGGCATCTTTGAGGGTGGCCGTGCCGGCGGTGACCGGCTGCACCGTGGCCCCCAGCAGGCGCATGCGGAAGACGTTGAGGGCCTGGCGGCGCATGTCCTCGGCGCCCATATAGACCACGCATTCCAGCCCGAAGCGGGCGCAGACGGTGGCTGTGGCCACCCCGTGCTGGCCGGCGCCGGTTTCGGCGATGATCCGTTTCTTGCCCATGCGCAGGGCCAGCAGGGCCTGACCCAAGGCGTTGTTGATCTTGTGGGCGCCGGTGTGGTTGAGTTCTTCGCGTTTCAGCCAGAGGCGCGGGCCGCCCTCCGGGCGG